>DATKQH010000348.1:0-5181 GCA_035532775.1 Streptosporangiaceae bacterium | reverse complement strand
CCGACTACCAGAAGGCACTTGCCGAACTCAGCTAGGCGGACGATGCCCTGTTATCGGTGCGGTACCAGGCAGGTCGACCCTGACCGGGGGAGCAGCCCGTGGCTGCGCGGGGTCAGGGCCGATCGCCAGGTGCTCATCTGCGCGGGATGCCAGGCCACCGGCGAATGGATGGCTGACCTGGACCGGTGCCAGGTCTGCGCGAGCGTCCGCCTGGTCCGCAGGCTCGGCGAGGTCGAGTGCCGTGACTGCGGCAACGTGGGCGAGCGCGCGGTCGTTGTTTCAGCAACGGAGATCGGCTCAGAAGCCGGCGACGGGATGACCTCGCCCGGCCTGGCCGAGGAGGTCGAGCAGGCCCTGGCCCGGGTGCTGCGACGTACTACCAGGACGGCCCAGATCAGCTGAGCCGGAGAATCGAAGGTTCGCATGCCCCGCACCGCCGCTCTCACCGCTGCTGTCCTGACCGCCGGCGGCCTGGCGGCCGCGACGCTGACCGCCGGGAGCGCGGCCCTCGCCGCCAGCCCGGGTGGTCGGTCCCGGGTTCCTGATGCCCCGATCAGGACGCGCCAGATCCACGTGGGCGACCATCCCGGCCAGGCCGCCGTGACCCGCGCACCGGCACCGCCTGGATCGGCACGGGCGCCGAGATCGTGCGGATCCGCGAGTCCACCGGCCGGGTCGTGGGCCACGTCCCGGTCCAGTCGGTCAGGATCGCCGTCGATCCGGTCAGGGGACTGCTCTGGGCTGTTAACGACGCGACCGGCAACCTGGCCGAGATCAGCGAGCGGACCGGCAAGGTGATCCGGACGCCGATCACCGACGCCGCCCTCGGCCAGGTCGCCGTCGATCCGCGCAACGGAACCGCCTGGGTGATCTCCGACCTGTCGGTGGTCGAGCTGAGCGAGGCGACCGGCCACGTGCTCCACACCATCAAGCTGCTGACGAACGGGCAGTTCAAGACGCCGTTCGGAGTCGCCGTCGATCCCGTCAGGGGCACAGTCTGGGTCTCGATCCTGCCGGACAGCCGGAACCCGGTTTCCGGCTGGATCGACGAGATCTCCGAGTCGGCCCACCGGGTCACGCACATGTTCCTGTCCGGCATCGAGCAGGCGTCCATCGCGGTCGATCCGGTCAGGGGAACGGTCTGGGTCGCGTCGGGCGGCGTCGACCTGCACGTCATCCGGGAGTCGACCGGGCGGGTGAAGACCATCACCGGCGTGAGAACAACGCAACCGGAGTCGCCATCGACCCCGCGGCCCGCAGGGTGCTGGTCGCGGACGACCAGAACCCCGGGAGCTCAGTGTTCATCCTGAGCGAGAAGACCGACCAGATCATCAGCACGATCGGCGTCGGGTTCTTCCCGTCTAACCCGGCCATCGACCCGGTCACCGGGAAGTCCTACGTGCCGATCGCGTTCCGGGCCACGGTCACCGAGTTCAGGATCTGACGCCTCGGCCGCCGGCGGCTCCGCCTCTGGGGCTCTGGAGCCCGGCCTCTGGAGCCCGGCCTCTGGCGGCTCAGCAGCGCGTCCGTGGCATGCCGGGTCGAGGCGGTACGCTAGGGCGGGTCGTCTTCACAGCACATCGGGTGCATAGCTCAGCGGTAGAGCACTCGCCTTACAAGCGAGGGGTCACAGGTTCGAAACCTGTTGCGCCCACCACACCATCCACGTTCGAACCACGGTCCCCTAGCAATGAGCTGGGGTTCTTTACTTCCCAGGGCAGCCGTCCCGACGGCCGCTCGGCGGGGAGACACCAGTACTCCTCAGCTTCGACGAGCCGGTCGATGTCTGGGCTGCCTGGCAGTCTGCTGGTGCTCCCCGCCTGGCGGTAGTAGGTCTGTCCTTGGCCCGGTTCTTCCGGTGTCTGTGTCTCGCTCTCAGCCTCTCGTGCCTGGACTTGCCGTTCCAGCTCGGCTACCAGTTCCTCATCAAGCAAGGTGACGTAGCCGGGCTTGAGGTCGCATCCGACGATCTCGTCGCCGATCACCCACAGCTTGTCGAAGGCGGCCTGGATCCTCGACGTGCATCTGTTGGGTGGCGCTAGTCACCGAGGGTGGCGGGGGCTTCGGGGAGCCGGCCGCCTGGCGGGTTGGTGCCTGCCAGGCGGTGATCCGGGGACGCGATCGGTTTACCGGGCGGCTCCGGCTATGTAGGCGGCCACGATGTAGGTGGCGTGCCGGTCTAGCGACACCCTGGCCCGGTCGTATCTCATGGTGCGGGGTCGGCGTGCGAGGCGGCTTCCTGCACGTCCCTCAGCGGGACGCCTGCGTCGAGAGCGGGAGATAATGAACGCGTGACGGAGCGTGTACGGGCCGATCTTCTTGGCCAGCCCGGCGCGGCGGGCGACCCGGCGGACGATCCGCCCGGCCCCGTGCCGGTCCAGCCGGTCCCCGGCTGCGGTGGTGAAGATAGGTCCCTCGCAGCGTTCGCCGATGGCCAGGTCGATCGCCCGCGCGGTCCGCGGGGCGAGCGGGATGACCGTCCGCCGGCGGATCTTGCGCGCCCGGCGGCATGCGATCAGTTTGAAGCGCTACAGGGGTCGATTCAGGCCTTTTTCGGAATTTCCCACACCGCCGACGCTACCTTCACTCCCAGGCCAGCCAGTTCCCCGTGGATCCTGCGGTACCGTCACGCGGGGTTCTCACGGTCAGCCGGAGGACCAGGGCAGTGATGGTCCGGCGGGTCGTCGGCCTGCCGGTCTTGCCTCGCATGGACCTTGCGGCCCAGCGGCCGCGGACGATGTCGCGGTGCCAGCGCAGGATCGTGTCCGAAGTGAGCAGCAGCCGCAGCCGCTGGCGCCGCGCTTTGGATATCACGCCGAGCAGGGCCGAGAGCAGTGCCCGGTCCGCCCAGTTCCAGGTTCGTGGCCGGGCGGCCGCCACCGTTGCAGTACGGCAGCTGGTGGCGCAGGATCAAGATCTCTGCGGTCTGCCACGCCTCCTCAGCCCAGCGACAGCCGCAGCCATGAGGCGACCCGCGTGATCAGGAGGAAGACGAACCGCAGGCACATGATCGGCACGGCCGGACGGCCGGAAGCGCAACCCTGCTGGTCAGAGTGACGGACGGGATTCTCGGCACGCACGGGCCAGCGCGGCGAGCCAGGCCCGGTCGGCGGGCTCGTACCGGACCCGGCCGGAGATCCGACGCGGCACCGCGTTCTCGTGCCGGAGCACCAGCAGCTCAGCGTCCTTCGCGCGGCCCCCCGCGCCGTCGGCGCGGCCTGCGATGGCACGGCGCATGGTATATTAATGGCATGAGAACTGCCATCGATTCTGCCGGGCGTGTTGTCATTCCCAAGGCACTGCGCGACGCTCTCGGGCTGACGGCGGGCCAGCCGCTGGAGATAGCCGAGCGGGACGGACGGCTGGAGATCGTGCCGGCTGCCACACCGATGAGGCTGATGGATGAGGGTGACGGTGTGGCTGCCGTCGCCGGTGCGGACATGCCCGTGCTGACGGCCGGCATGGTGCGGGACACACTGGAGCGCATCCGCCGATGAGGGCCGTCGATTCCAGCGTGGTCATCGCGGCCTTCGCCACCTGGCACGAGCATCACGCCATCGCCCGCAAGGCCATGGCAAGCCGGCCGCGCCTGGTCGCGCACGCGGCAGTTGAGTCCTACTCCGTGCTGACCCGGCTGCCGCCGCCGCACCGTGCCCATCCGTCGATCGTGCACGCCTTCATTACCGAACGGTTCACCGAGCCATTCCTCACCCTGTCCGAGACCGGTTACCAGGAGCTTCTCGCCACGGTGGCCGCCGGCCAGATCCTGGGCGGCCCTGCCTGCGATGCCCTGATCGCTTTCACTGCCGCCGAGCATCAGGCTACTTTGCTCAGTCTCGACCAGCGCGCCACTGCAACCTACGAAGCTGTCGGTGCTACGGTCGAGCACCTCCTCGCCTGACTCTCCGCCGCCAAGAGGCGGCGGAAGCATCTTTACTGTCGGCGGGGAGTGATCAATATGACTGGCCGGTGGCGGAGAGGGCGGCAGCGGTGCTGGCCACCGGCCGCCGCGCGATGCCTCTACGGCGTTCAGTGGCCGGGGTGCAGGGCGTCTGAAGCGGACGCTGGACGATCTGGCGGTTGTTAGGCCTGCGGCTCCTGCCAGCGATCAAACGCATCCACTGGCGCCGGCTGCCTGGTCGGCACGGTCCCTGTCGGCCGCGGCTACGGGCAACCCGCCGTCTAGCGCGATCTGCAGCAAGACGGCGTGCGCACAGTAGCGATCCCCTGCCCCACCCGACCGCAAGGTCATCGAGCACCGCTCCGCCGCAGATTCCGCCGGTTGGTCGTGTGGCGTACCGCGGAACGGCAAGTCAGCTATCTCGAGCGAGGCTACGGCCGAGATCGCCCCGCTGAACCGGGCCCGGCTCGCCTGCCGGACGGAGGTGGCCGTGCCGCTCACCGGTCACCGTGCACCACCCAGGCAGCGGCATAAGTCCGCCAGTTCACGGAGAGTCAACGCAGCCGGGGCGACCGCCGCGCGAGAACGACGACAAACGCCGATTCTGGCGGCATATAGATCGCTTCGGTCCGCACTGTGGAGCGCGTCCATAACGTCCCTGTCTGCGACTGCGGCGCCCATGAGTAGAGGAGTCGCCTGGGAGCCAAAGTGTTCGGGCCGACCATGCGTGGTTTGTCCGAACACCCTGGCAGGCAGTAAGGCCGCGGCTTGGTCAGGCCGGGCCCTGCTAGTTGCCGAGAAGCCTTCTGATTATCTCCTCAGCGTTGGCAACTCTTGGTCGGAAGACTGTCTGCCGCCCGCCTTCGACCGACCTGCGAAGGTCTGCCCTGGTTGTAGCCGATGGTGACCTGGCCCGGTGAGAAGGCCATCTCGGAGATGGTGGCCGGGTTTACCATGTTGCAGGCGTTCATCATCGCGGCCGGGGGTGTCGTGTACTGGATCGGTCCGACCTTGTAGGTCAGGGCGATGGTCGTCGAGTTGGCCGACTCGGTGATCGTTCCGGCCAGTTTGAGCTGGCTACTTGGCGACGGGCTGGCCGAGCGGGCGGAGACTGAACTGCTCGGCGTGGACCCTGAGCCTGCGGTCGCGCCCCTGGACCCGCACCCTGCAACCAGCGCCAGGACCACTGCAATGGCAAGAACTGTGACCCGCTTCAATATCGGTCTCCTTGTGAGGGAAGGTCAGCGGGGTCTGGCCTGGCTGGCAACGGACACCAGTAC
>DATKQH010000347.1:0-15332 GCA_035532775.1 Streptosporangiaceae bacterium | reverse complement strand
CGGACCGGAGGGTACAGCGATGAGCATCACCGAAGTCCAGTTCCAGGCCACCGCCCTCGAAGACGCACCAGTCCAGGCCATCGAAGGCCGCAGCCAATGGCAGCTCACCTGGCGCCGCCTCCGCAACGACAAAGTCGCCGTGATCTCGGTCATCGTAATCCTGCTCGTCATCGCCTTCGCGCTGGCCGCGCCGCTGATCTCCGCCGCGACCGGGCATGGCGTGGACCAGGCCTTCCCCAATACGGGCGAGGACGCCGCCGGGTCGCCGGTGGGCCCCGGAGTGCACGGCTTCCTCCTCGGCACCGACGAGATCGGCCGCGACCTGCTCGTCAGAATCGCCTACGGCGCCAGGATCTCACTCTTCGTCGGGATCGTCACCACCGCGATCGCCACTCTCGCCGGCGTCAGCATCGGCCTGATCGCCGGCTACTTCGGCGGGGTTGTCGACGCGTTTCTCGCCAGGGCCATCGACGCCGCGCTCGCGTTCCCCTTTATCGTGCTCGCGCTGGCGCTTGCGGCCGTCTTCCACCCGAGCCTGGCCATCGTGATCGGGGTGATCACCTTCTTCTCCTGGGCCGGCATCTCGCGCATCGTCCGCGGCCAGACGCTGTCCCTGAAGGAGAAGGAATACATCGAGGCCGCCCGGTCGATCGGCGCCGGGCCCTGGCGGATCATGTTCATCGACATCCTGCCCAACCTGCTCGGCCCCGTCCTCGTCCTCGCCACCCTCTACATCCCCACCGCGGTCACATTCGAGGCCACCCTGTCCTTCCTCGGCATCGGCATCCCGGAGCCGGCGCCAAGCTGGGGGAATATTCTCGGCGAAGCACAGACCTTCTACCAGGTCGCCTGGTGGTACGTCGTGTTCCCGGCCGCCGCCCTGCTGATCACCACCCTGGCCTTCAACCTCCTCGGCGACGGCATCCGCGACGCCATGGACCCCCGCACCGAGCGCATCTTCGCCGGCAGCAAGGCGGCCAGGAAACAGCGCGGCAAGCGCCGAGGGGCGGCCGACGCCGACCTGGGTGCCGGCCTCGCCGTCCCAGCGGGCGGGGAGGGCTGACCGATGGGCATGGCAAGCTTCCTGATCCGCCGGATCCTGACCGGCATCCTCGTGCTGTGGGTCGTCGCGACGGGAACGTTCTTCCTTTTCTTCACCGCCGTGCCAGAGCAGGCGGTCGCCCGCAACCTGGCGGGCCGGGCCGCCACGCCACAGGTCATCGCCGAGGTGACCAGGTATTACGGGCTGGACAAGCCGATCACCGCTCAGTACTGGCATTTCCTGACCGGGCTGCTGCAGGGCAACCTCGGGAAGTCGTACTTCCTCCAGGAACCGGTCACGACGGTCATCAAGCAGGACCTGCCGCCGACCATCTCGGTCGTCATCGGCGGCGTGGTGCTCTGGCTGATCGCCGGGATCTCGGTCGGCATCCTGTCCGCCACCAGGGCGCGCAGCTTCTTCGACCGCTTCGCCACGGTCGGCGTGCTGGCCGGGATCTCCGCGCCGACCTTCGTGGTCGGCGAACTGCTGATCATCTTCGTCTTCGTGCAGCTCAATGATCACGGTGTCAGCTTCATCCAGACCGGCTACTCGGGCATCACCTCGGATCCCGTCGCCTGGCTGGGACACATGATCCTGCCCTGGATTACCCTGGCTATCGTCCAGGCCGCCGTCTACACCAGGCTGTCCAGGGGCTCACTACTCGACACGATGGGCGAGGACTACATCAGGACCGCCCGGTCGAAGGGCATCTCCGAGCGGCGCGTGCTGTACCGGCACGCGGTCCGCTCCGCGCTCACCCCGGTCGTCTCCCAGCTCGGCATCGACATCGGCGCCCTGCTCGGCGGCGTTCTCGTGGTCGAGGTGGTCTTCGGCCTGCAGGGCCTCGGCCAGGAGACGATCACCTCGATCAACCAGGGCGACCAGCCGGTGGTGATCGGCTTCGTCATCCTCGCCTCGGTCTTCGTCGTGGTGGCCAACCTGCTCGTCGACATTTCCTACGCCGCTCTCGACCCGCGGGTGCGGATCACCTAAGGGCGGCCGCCGCCGCCCCGGCCAGCCGCTGCCGCAGCGCGGCCTGGCCGGTGCGGTCGGTCCGCACCTCCACCAGGCTGACGCCCGCCCCTGGTGCCCCGGCCGCCGCCAGGACGTCCGGCAGGTCTCCCGCACGCTCGATCCGCCGGCAGGGCAAGCCGGCCGCGGCAGCGAGCTCGGCGATCCCGGTCCCGTGCGGGGTGCCGAAGACCCGCTCGAACGGGCCAGGGAACGCGGCCTGCTCCAGGGTCGAGAAGATCCCGCCGCCGTCGTTGTTGACCACGATCACGCACAGGTCAGGACGAGGCTCGCCGGGCCCGATCAGCAGGCCGGGCGCGTCGTGCAGCAGGGCCAGGTCACCCAGCAGCGCGACCGCCGCGCCGCCGCCGGACGCCTGATGCGCGAGCGCGGCGCCGATCGCCGACGAGACCAGGCCGTCGATGCCGCTGGCTCCCCGGCTGGCCAGGATCCGCAGCCCGGACCGCGGTGTCAGCTGCTGGTCGATGTCCCTGATCGGCAGGCTGGACGCGGCCCACAGCAGGGCGCCGTCGGGCAGCGCCGCCGCCAGGTCCCTGGCCAGCCTGGGCTCGCTCAGCCGCTCGTCGGCGTCCAGGACGGCATCGACGGCGGCCCGCACCGCGCTGTCGGCCTGCCGCCAGCGGGTGAGCCAGCCCCCGGTGGTCGCCTGGTCCCGGCGGCTGCCGGGCGCGAGCCGCACCTGCGCCACCACGTCGGTCGCGGTTCGCGCCGGGTCGGACCAGCGGCCTGGTCCCTGGGCGATCACCGCGTGCCGGGCCGTCCCGGCCTCCCTGAGCAGGGCAAGCTGGCCGCGGGACAGCCCGGGCCGTCCCGCCGAGACGATCACGTCGGGCCGGTGAGCCGCCGTGAATCCGGCGTCGGCGAGCAGGTACTGATAGGCCGACAGCGCGCACCGGCCGCGCCTGGCATTCGACGACGGCTCGGCCAGAACCGGCCAGCCCGCCTCCTCGGCCAGGTCGAGCAGGGGTCCCGGGTCGTAGTCGCCGTCGCCGCAGACGACCAGCCCGCGCTCGGCACGCGGCAGCTCGGCGCTCGGCGCGAACCTGGTCCACGGCGCACCGCCCGGCCGGCCGCCGAGCCGGTCCGGCCAGCCGGCCTCCGGCTCCGCAAGGTCACCCGCTGCCGCGGGCACCTCCTCCGGAACCGCGTCGGGCACGAGCGGCTCGCGCAGCGCGAGGTTCAGGTGCACGGGCCCGGGCACGCCCCCGGCGGACCCCGAGGCCAGCCCCCAGGAGCGGCAGGCCGCGCTGCGCCAGTACCCGGCCTGCCCGGCGCGCGCCTCGGGAACGCCCACCTCGCAGAACCAGCGCACCGCCGGCCCGTACAGCCGGAGCTGGTCGATCGTCTGGTTAGCGCCGGTGCCGCGAAGCTCGGGCGGCCGGTCGGCGGTCAGCACGATCAGCGGGACGCCGGACTCGTCCGCCTCGATGACGGCCGCATGAAAGTGCGCGGCCGCGGTACCCGAGGTGCAGACGACGGCTACCGGCCGACGCTCGGCCTTCGCCAGGCCGAGCGCGCAGAACGCCGCGCTCCGCTCGTCGATCCGCACGCTCAGCCGCAGGTCACCCGCCTGCGCGCGACGGTGGAACTCCATCGCGAGAGGTGCGCTTCGCGATCCGGGAGCGAGCACCACCTCGCGGAGGCCGCACCGGATCAGCTCGTCGACGAGCACCGTGGCCAGCGCCGTTGCCGGATTCATGGGGCGGCCGGATCCTGGCGGCGGGGCCGGGTCACGCCAGGAACTCCGCGGCGGCCAGCGCCCGCTCACGCCAGGGCGCCGGATCACATTCCCAGGCCGCGAGCCGTTGAAAATCAACCTCACCAGCGCGCAGCGGCAGCATCCCGCCGGCCGGCACGAGCGGGCGATCGGTCACGTCGCCGGTGAGCAGATTCATCGTCGCCAGCCCGCAGTCGTAGTCCAGTTCGGGCAGCGCGGCGGCGAGCGCGGCGCCAGCGGCCAGGCCGACCGAGGACTCGATCGCGCTCGACACCACCACCGGCAGCCCGCATCCTGCGGCCACCCGCAGCGCCGGGCGAACCCCGCCGAGCGGCGCGACTTTGAGTACCACGATGTCCGCGGCTCCGGCGACCCGCACGGCGAGGGGGTCAGCGGCCTTGCGGATGGACTCGTCGGCGGCGAGCGGGACGTCGACGAGCAGGCGCAGCCTGGCTAGCTCGTCCAGCGTGGCGCACGGCTGCTCGGCGTACTCCAGGCCGAATCCGGCCAGGCTGCCCAGGATGCGCGCGGCCTGCCCGACATCCCAGCCGCCGTTGGCGTCCACCCTGATCCGCCCGGCCGGGCCGAGCGCGTCCCGCACCGCGGCGACCCGCTCGATGTCGTCGCGCTCGCCCTGCCCCGGCTCAGCTACCTTCACCTTCGCCGTCCGGCAGCCCGATCGGGCGGCAATGTCGTGCGCGACCGCCGGGCCGACAGCGGGCACCGTGACGTTCACCCCGACCGCGTCCCTGACGGGCGCGGGCCAGCCGATCGTCGCCGACTCGATCGCGCTGGCCAGCCAGCGGGAGCTCTCCGCCGGGCCGTACTCGGCGAACGGCGAGAACTCGCCCCAGCCAGCGGGACCGTGCAGGAGCGCGCCCTCTCGCACGGTGATACCGCGGAACCGGTTCCGCATCGGGATCGCGAACGCCCGCAGCGTCGGCAGCAGCCCGGCCAGAAGCTCGCGCTGGCCACCCTGGACCTGGGTCACGGCCGGCGCGGGAACCTGGAGAAGTCGGGAGCACGCCGGTTCACGTAGGCGTCCCGGCCTTCCTGAGCTTCCTCGCTCATGTAGTAGAGCAGCGTTGCGTCGCCGGCGAACTGCTGCAGGCCGGCCGCGCCATCGGTGTAGGCGTTCAGCGCCCCCTTGAGCATCCGCAGCGCGAGCGGTGACTTGTCCAGCAGCTCGCGGGCCCACGAGACGGTCTCCGCCTCCAGGTCGGCCAGCGGCACGACCGCGTTCACCAGGCCCATCGCCAGCGCGTCGGCCGCGCTGTACTGCCTGCACAGGTACCAGATCTCGCGCGCCTTCTTCAGCCCCACGGTGGCGGCGAGCAGCGAGGAACCGTATCCGCCGTCGAACGAGCCGACCTTCGGGCCGGTCTGGCCGAAGACCGCGTTGTCGGCCGCGATCGTCAGGTCGCAGCAGACGTGCAGCACATGGCCGCCGCCGATCGCGTATCCGGCCACCATCGCGATCACCGGCTTCGGCGTCCGGCGGATCTGCACCTGGAGGTCGAGCACATTCAGCCTGCCGACGCCATGGTCGTCGACGTAGCCGTCGTCGCCGCGGATCCGCTGGTCGCCGCCCGAGCAGAACGCCTTGTCGCCAGCGCCGGTCAGGATGATCACGCCGATGCCCGGATCGTCCCTTGCGACGTTGAACGCCTGCTGGAGCTCGAAGAGCGTGGTCGGCCTGAACGCGTTGCGCACCTCGGGCCGGTTAATCGTGATCTTCGCGATACCCTCGGACGTCTCGTAGAGGATGTCGGTGTACTCCTGACCTGGAGCCGGTCCTGACGACTGCCAGTCGATCACTTCTCCCCCTCGCTTCGGGTACCAGAATCCGCCGATTAACCTTACGTCCGTGACTTCCCGTCCGCTGCACGCGGTCCTGCTGCCGCCGCAGGCGGCCGGGCCGCAGCTGCTCGAAGCCCTGGCCGCGGCGATCGACGGCAGCGGGCCAGCTATCCTGCCGCTCGATCCGGCCCTGCCGCGAGCCAGGATCGACGAGCTGATCGCGGCATTTGCCCCTACTACCCTTGAAACTGCCCAGGATTCACAACGGCTCTCCCGCGCCAGTCGCGGCGGGCTGGCCGGCCCCGGCGTGCCGGAGGAGGTGGCCGTAGTCCTTGCTACCTCAGGTTCCACAGGCATACCGAAGGGCGCCGAGCTGACCGGCGCCGCGCTGGTCGCCTCCGCGCGCGCGTCGCTCGCCAGGCTCGGCGCCGCACCGGGCGAGCGGTGGCTCTGCTGCCTGCCGACGCACCACATCTCAGGCCTCGGGGTGCTCGTCCGCTCGCTGCTGGCTGGCTCTGTGCCGGTGCTGCGGGACCGTGTCGACGCCGGAGTGGTGGCCAGGGACGCCAGTGATACGGCCCGGTGCAGCTATGTCTCGCTGGTACCGACTCAGCTGCGCAGGCTGCTCGACGCCGGGGCACCGCTGGCCGGGTTCCGCGCCATCCTGCTCGGCGGCGCGGCGATCCCGCGCGGGATGCTGGCCGAGGCGGCGGCGGCCGGAGCGAGGGTGGTCACCACCTACGGGATGACGGAGACCTGCGGCGGCTGCGTGTACGACGGGATACCCCTCGACGGAGTCCGGGTTGCCAGCGGTGCCGACGGCAGGATCAGGATCAGCGGCCCGGTGCTGTTCTCCGGGTACCGGCTGGCTCCCGAGCTGACCCGCACCGCGCTGCAGGACGGCTGGTTCGTCACCTCCGATCTCGGCGAGCTCACCGAGGCCGGCCGGCTGGTGGTGCGCGGCCGGGCCGACGACGTGATCATCTCCGGCGGGGAGAAGATCGTCGCCGGCGAGGTCGAGCAGGTGCTGCGGGGCTGCCCGCAGGTACGCGACGCGGTGGTCGTCGGAGCGCCCGACCCTGACTGGGGCGAGCGGGTGACGGTGATGATCGTCGCGGCCGACGATGCCGCTCCGCCCAGCCTGGACGACCTGAGGGCGTATGTGCGGGACAGGCTGCCGCGCTATGCGGCCCCGCAGGCGATGGTGGTCGTCGGCGAGCTGCCGATGCTGACGTCCGGCAAACCGGATAGGCAGCTGATTAGGGATATGGCCGCCGGGCGGGCCAGCTGAGACGGGGGCGGGCCAGCCGAACCGAGGGCCCGCGGGCGTGAGATCTGGCCAGGTGGCGGGGCGATGCCGACTGAGGCGCGGCGCACGGCAGCAGGGCGCGAGTGAGCAGCGCAGGAAGGGGACACTCCGGCACGCTCGCGCTGCGCGGGAAACAAAAATGCCCGTCGCGCGTTATACGTAGCGCCCGCACTGCACAATACCAAGTGCTGCGTCCCTTGGGTACTGCTGATTGCGGGCGATGCGATCTGCCTAAGCGATGCGCACCCGAACGGAGGTGTCTGATGCCAAGGTCTGCCAGCGCCCTTACTGAGCGCCGTGATGACGAGGCCGCGACGAACCACGTCGACGACCTGGTCCAGCGCGGTCGCCGACAGGGATACCTGATGCTTCCTGAGCTGCGGAACGCTTTCGAGGAAGCGAACGTTACCCCTGCGGAGGCCCGCTCGATCCTGCGCGAGCTCTCCGATGAAGGCGTTCAGCTCGGCAACGAGGCGAGCGGCCCTTCCGCCGAAGCGACCACAAGCTCGGCCGACCCAGGAATTTCTGAAGTGGAGCCCGCCGAAGTGACTCATGCCGAGCCGGAACTTGCCGAGATCGAGGTCGGCGGCCCGGATCTTGCCCTGGCAGAACTCGACGACGCCGAGCTGCTCGAAGCTGACCTCGACGAGGCCGAGCCGCAGGACAGCCGCCGCGCCGGTGCCAGCCAGGCTCCCGGCCGCAAGGCGCGCCGCGGCGCGGCGGCCACGGAACTCGCGGCGACTGCCGTTGCCGCCGACGACGATGCTGCCGCGGAAGTCGACCTTGATGACCAGACCTCGGTCATGGGCGACTCGGTGCATACGTACCTGAAGTCGATCGGCCGCACGGGCCTGCTCACCGCCGAGCAGGAGGTCGACCTGGCCAAGCGGATCGAGGCCGGCCTGTTCGCGGAGCACAAGCTGGAGACCGAGACCGGGCTTAAGGCCGATGTCCGCGCGGACCTCGAGGCCGTGGCCGCCGACGGCCGCCGGGCCAAGGCGCACATGCTCGAGGCCAACCTGCGGCTTGTCGTGTCCGTGGCCAAGAAGTACAGCGACCGGGGCCTGTCCCTGCTCGACGTGGTGCAGGAAGGCAACCTGGGTCTGATCAGGGCCGTCGAGAAGTTCGACTACTCCAAGGGCTACAAGTTCTCCACGTACGCCATGTGGTGGATCCGCCAGGCGATCCAGCGTGGCTTCGCCGACTCGGCGCGGACGATCCGGCTTCCCGTGCACGTGCTCGAGATGCTGAGCAAGCTGAGCCGAGTCGAGCGTGACATGCACCAGCGGCTCGGCCGGGAGCCGACGCCCGAGGAACTGGCCGTCGAGCTCGACCGCACGCCGGACCAGATTGAGGAGCTGCTCCGCACCAGCAGGCAGCCGATCAGCCTGGACTCCACGATCGGTGAGGACGGCGAGACGTCGATCGGCGACCTGATCGAGGATGTCGACGCGCCCGAGGCTTCCGAGCTGGTCGACCGTCAGCTGATGGCCGACCAGCTGCGGCACGCGCTCGACGCGCTGACGCCGCGCGAGGCCACGATCATGGCCATGCGGTTCGGTCTGTACGACGGCAACCCGCACACGCTGGACGAGATCGGCAAGGCCCTCGGCCTGACCAGGGAGCGGATCAGGCAGCTGGAGAAGCAGTCGCTGTCCAAGCTGCGGCACCCGAGCCGGGCGCAGCCGCTGCTTGAGTACGCGGTCTGAGCCGGCCCCAAGCGGAGCCGGCCCGGCCTCCCGCCGGGCCGGCTCTTTCCGTGCCCGCTCTTAGCTGCCCGACCAGACGGCCCTGATGTCCGCCGCCTCGGACGCGGCCTGGGTGAAGCCTGCCCTGGCCGCCTCGGGGCGGTGGGCGGGGTCGAGCACGTTCCGGCCGATCGCCGCCACGGCGGCCTTGTCCGGCTTGATCACGGTGACCTGGGCTCCCTGCTCGCCAAGCCTGCGGACCTGGCTGGCCACGCTCTCCAGGTTGCCGAAGCCCTGAACCAGCGGCGCGATCACGACGATCCGCTCGCATCCGGCCGCGAGGTCGGCGTTGGCCGCCGAGCGCATGCCGCCGTCGATGTAACGCCGGCCGTCGATGGTCACCGGCGGCCAGGTCCCGGGAACCGCGCAGCTCGCGCCGACCGCGTCGACCAGCCGGACGCCGCTCGCCGAATCGAAGATGGCGAATCTGCCCGTCGCCGCGTCCACCGCGGTGATCTTCAGCTGGCCGGCCGGCCATTCGAAGGTCGGCAGCCGGGACTCGATCACGCGCCGCCGTACGTCCGCGGCCCCGGACCGCACGTCGACGCCGACGACCGAGCCGGCCGAGGTGCCGATCACGACATCGGCGTCGGCGAGGTCGAGACCCTGCTCGGCTAGCCCGGCGAGGATCCCGATCTCCCAGGCGATTCCGGTGACTCCCCCGCCGCCTAGCACCAGAGCTTTTGCCACCATACGCCGTTTATATCCTCTCCATTACGACCCGTGCGGGTCTTTGGCTATCTGCCGCATAGTCTCATCGCATAGCCGATCACTCAGAGTGCCCGCCCACCCAGCGCCAGGAAAGCCAGCGTCCGGAAACCGGACATCCCAGCTCCCGGCCGTGGCTCGGCCCGTGCGGGACGGCGTCCTGCTCGGCGTGGCCGTCGGGCGCGACGCTGGCGACCGCAGCGGGCTGTTACGCGCTGAAGCTGGCCGGGCTGACCGTACCCGAGCGCCTGCTCGGCAACGCCTGGCTGCGGCGGTTCGCCGAGCTTGTTCCCGTCGCTCTGCTGGCTGCCCTGGTCGCGGTCCAGGCCGGCGCGAAGGGGTCCGCGCTGGTGCTCGATCCCGCCCGGCTCGCGGGGCTGGCGGCGGCGGTCCTCGCGCTGCTGCTCCGGGCCCCGTTCCTGGTCGTGATCATCGTCGCGGCCGGGACAGCGGCCGTGCTGCGGCTGGCCGGCATCGGGTAATCGCCTGCCCGCGACGGCGGGTCTGGCCACCGCGGTCCCGGCCGACCGGGTAGATTGCGCCGGTGGATGTCGACGTCGAGGTGCTGAACGAAGTCACAAGCGAGGCGGTCGAGGCCTTCGACCGGCTGCTGCCTCAGCTCTCTGCCAGCGCGCCGCCGCTTGACGCCGACGCGCTGACGGCCATCGTCTCCGCCGCGGCCAGCACGGTTCTCATCGCCCGTGCGGGCGGCGAGATCGTCGGGACCCTCACGCTGGTCATGTTCCCCATCCCGACCGGGACCAGGGCCTGGATCGAGGACGTGGTCGTCGACGAAGCCGCCCGCGGCAGGCAATTCGGCGGCAAGCGGGTCGGCGAGGCGCTCACCATCGAGGCGATCAAGATTGCCAGGCAGGCGGGCGCCAGGACCGTCGACCTGACCACCAGGCCGTCGCGGGTGGCGGCGGGCAGGCTCTACGAGCGGCTGGGCTTCGAGCAGCGCGACTCGCGCCTGTACCGGTACCCGCTCTCCTGAGCACCCCGCCCCTGGCTCAGTTGCAGAACCGCCAGGTGGCGGATCAGCTCAGCTCGGCGACGGCCTCAAGCAGGCGGTCGACATCTGACTCGTCGTTGTAGTGCACGAGGCCGGCCCGGACGGCGCTCCCGGCGTCCCTGATGCCGAGCACTCCGGTTAGCTCCCACGCGTAGTTGTGGCCGTTCCAGACGTTGATCCGGCGGCTGGCCAGGTGCTCGGCGACCTGCTGCGGCGGGTGACCGGCCACGGTGAAGTACGCGGTCGCCGTCCGCCTGGCCGCCTTGCCGTACGTCGTGACGTGCCGCATCCCGTCCAGGCCGCCGAGCAGGACCCCGAAGAGCCGCTGCTCGTGCTGCTCGGCCGCGGCCATCGAGGCGAGAATCCGCTCCCGCCTGCTGCCCGCAGCCGCGTCGTCCAGTCCGGCCAGGTGGTCGACCGCCGCCGTCACCCCGGCCAGGTCGGCGAACGGGGGCGTGCCGAGCTCGAACCGCTCGGGCACCGTGTCAGGAGAGGGGACCAGCTTGTCCGGCCGCAGCGACTCGAGCAGGGCAGGGCTCGCGATGACCGCTCCGATGTGCGGCCCGGACCACTTGTAGGCGCTCGTCGCGTAGAAGTCGGCGCCCAGCGCCCGGACGTCCACCGGGCCGTGCGGCGTCGCGTGCACGCCGTCGACGTAGCTCAGCGCACCAGCGGTCCTGGCCAGCTCGGTGATCGCGGGAAGGTCTGGCCTGGTGCCGATCACGTTGCTCGCCGCGGTGACCGCGACCAGCCTGGTGCGGTCCGTCAGCAGGCCCGCGTACTGATCGGCCGGAAGTTCCCCGGTGGCGGTGTCTACTCCGGCCCAGCGCACCACGGCGCCGGCCCTGGCCGCGGCCTGGACCCAGGGCCTGACGTTCGCGTCGTGGTCGAGCCTGGACACGATCACCTCGTCCCCCGCCTGCCAGGTATCGGCGAGGGCGGCGGCCATCCGGTAGGTGAGGGTCGTCATGTTCGGGCCGAGCACCACGCCGGCCGGCGCACCGCCGACCAGGTCCGCCACTGCCTGCCGGACGTTGTCGGTGATCGCGACTGCCCGTGCGCTGGCCGGGAACGCCCCGCCCGCGTTGCCGAGACCTGCCTGGTAGGCACCGCTGATCGCGCTGATGACCGCGGACGGCACCTGCGTTCCTGCCGCTCCGTCTAGGTAGGCGTAGCCGTCGGCCAGCGCCGGATAGTCGTGCCGGACCCTGGTCACGTCGAATGGCATGTGCGATCAGCCCCTTTCGTTCCTGCTGGCCATCATCGCAGTGCGACGGCCGCACCCCGCACCTGGCTAGCCGCACCCCGCACCTGGCTAGCCGGACCCCGCACCCGGCTAGTCGGGCAGGCGGCCGGACAAGCGCAGGACCGCCAGCCACGGATCCTCGTCCGAGCGCAGCGGCAGCTGCGGGATGCCGGCCAGCCACGCCGCGAGCACTGCCTCCGGATCGGCGGGCCGGTAGCTGATGCCGAGCGCGCTGGCCAGGTCCCACGCGTGCACGTGCCATTCCACGCAGGCAACTCCGGCCATTCCGGCGACGGAGACAACCCGGCCGCGGTAGCTGTGGTGCGGCAGCCGCAGCAGCGGGCCGAGCCTGGCCGCGTAGCGGGTCGCCGACCGGGCGAAAGCGGCGATGTGCTCTTCCGGCGGTACCTCGGGCAGGGCAGCTAGCTCCGCGGCATTCTGCCTGGCCAGCTTCCTCGCGATGGACTGCGGATGAGCGCCAGTGGCCATCAGCCTGGACAGGCGGCTGACCGGCGCGTCGTCCAGGTACTCGTGGTAGTCGTCGGCCACGCACCGCAGGTGCCCGGCGAGATCGGCGGCCCGCCATTCCGGGCAGGTCGTGGGCGCGTTCCAGGTAGCGTGGGTGAACTGCGCCGCGATCCCGATAATCGCGCGAATGCCGTCGTAATAGGCCGCGGGCGCTGCGGTCTCGGCCAGAACGGGAGCGGCCGGCGGCACAGGCCTGTCCCAGGAATCACCAAGTTCCATGGGTACCTCCCTGACCACGCCTCGGCCCCCGGACCAAAATCGACGCGCTTCGCCAGATTGCCAGAAACACCGCTTCCTACGCCACCCGTGCGCGACCGGAAAACAAAGTGACAGTGAACGCATCGCGCGTTAGCATCCGGCGGTGGCTACTACGGATGCGCAGACCTCGGACGGCATCCAGCTGGAAAAAACCGCACCTTCCGCCACAGCAGCCCCGTCACCAGCGCAGACTCCGCGCCAGGCGCTCTGGCGGGTCAGGGAGTACCTGCGCCCTTACTACGGCCAGATCCTCGTCATGCTCCTCGCGGCCCTGCTCGGGTCCGGCACCGAGATCGTCATCCCGCTGCTCACGAAGGCAGCGATCGACGGCCCGCTCGCCGCATCGTCGAGTCACCCGGCCGGCTCGCACGGCTACGGCCTGCTCATCCCGATCGGCGTGGCCGCCATCGCGCTCGGCATTGCCGAGGTCGTGCTGAACCTGATCAGGCGGTGGGCCCAGTCGACAGCGGTGGCCGGCCTCGAGCAGTCGATGCGGGACGACATCTACCAGCACCTGCAGCGGCTGGAGCCGGAGTTCCACGACGCGTGGCAGTCCGGCCAGCTGCTCTCCAGGGCGACCACCGACCTGTCGGCCATCAGGCGGTTCGTCGGCTTCGGCATCGTCTTCATGATCACGAGCCTGGCCAGCTTCGCCGTCATCGTCGTGCTGCTGATCAGGCTCAACCTGCTGCTCGGACTGCTGACCGCCGCGGTGTTCGCGCCGGTGACGGCGCTCTGCATGCGGTTCGAGCGGCGCTACGGGGTGCTCTCCCGCCGGGTTCAGGACCAGCAGGACGACCTGGCCACCTACGTGGAAGAGGCGGCGGGCGGCATCCGCGTGCTCAAGGCGCTCGGCCGCCGCGAGCATGCCGCCGCCACCCACTCCAGGCTCGCGCAGACCGTCTACGAGACTCAGGTCAGCAAGGCGGGCCTGCGCGGCGCGTTCTGGGCCAGCCTCGACCTGGTGCCGAACGTAGCGATCGCTGCGATCCTGCTGATCGGCGCGCTCGCCGTCAGCAGGGGCGGGCTGACCATCGGCGGCCTCGTCGCGTTCGTCGCGCTGGTGCTGCAGCTCGTCTGGCCGATCGAGGCGATGGGTTACATCCTCGCCCTTGGCCAGGAAGGGGCGACAGCCGCGCAGCGCGTCTACGAGATCCTCGACACGGCGCCGACGATCGCCAGCCCCGCGCCCCGGGCAGCCGTGACGGCTCCCGTGGTGCCGCAGCCGCGGCGGCCTGGCCAGGAGTCCGGAAGGCTTGTCCTCGACCACGTCGAGTTCAGCTACCCGGGAGCTGCGAGCCCGGTCCTGCGGGACGTCTGCCTCGAGCTGTCCCCCGGCGAGACCGTCGCGCTGGTCGGCGGAACCGGCTCGGGCAAGACCACGCTGCTGTACCTGATCGCCAGGCTCGCCGACGCGACCGGCGGATTGATCACGCTCGACGGTACGGACATCACCCAGCTGCCGCTCACCACGCTGCGCACGCTCGTCGCCTGCGCGTTCGAGGACCCGGCGCTCTTCTCGGTCAGCGTCAGGGAGAACGTGGCCCTAGGCGTGCCCGACGCCTCCGACGAGTCGATCCGGGCGGCGCTGGCCGCCGCGCAGGCCGACTTCGTCGACGACCTGCCCTGGGGTCTGGACACCAGGATCGGCGAGCAGGGGATGTCACTCTCCGGCGGGCAACGGCAGCGGATCGCGCTCGCGCGGGCGATCCTGGCCGGGCCGTCCGTGCTGCTGCTGGACGACCCGCTGTCCGCGCTCGACGTGCACACCGAAGCCAAGGTCACGGCCGCGCTCGGCCAGGTGCTCGCCAGCTCGACCGCGCTGGTGGTCGCTCACCGCCCGTCGACGGTCGCGCTGGCCGACCGGGTGGCGGTACTGGACCACGGCGAGATCACCGCCGTCGGCAGCCACCATGAGCTGCTCGAGAGCAACAGCCGTTACCAGTTCCTGATGAGCACGGACGCCGAGACCGGGGCCATGCGATGAGCCAGCCAGCGACCCAGTCGTGGCGCGGCATCGGCACCGAGGAGGCCGACGAGGTCACCAAGGGCCTGTCACTGCTGCTCCGCCGCCGCAGCCGCGCGCTCCTCGCCGACCTGCTCAGGCCGCACCGCCGGATGGTCGTCATGATCGGCCTGCTCATCCTGGCCGCCAACCTCGCCGGGCTGGCCGGGCCCTGGCTGATCGGAATCGGCGTGGACCGGGTGCCCGCGCTGACCAGGACCCGCGACGCGGTGCCGATCATCGTCGTGGTCGCCGAGTTCTGCCTCGCGATCGGCGTCCAGGCGACGGCGACAGCGACGTTCATCTCGATGCTCGGCAAGATGGGCGGTCAGGTGGTGCGCGAGCTGCGCGCCCGGGTCTTCGATCACTTCCAGTGGCTGTCCGTCGCCTTCCACGAGCGCTACACGTCGGGCAAAGTGATCTCCCGCCAGGTCTCCGACATGGACGCCCTGTCCGAGCTCTTCGACGAGGGCCTGGACTCGCTGCTGAACGCCGGGTTCTCGCTGCTCTTCGTCGGCACCGGGATGCTGCTGCTCGACTGGCCGCTCGCCCTCGCGGTGATGGCCGGCTTCATCCCGCTGGCCTGGCTCAGCGCCTGGTTCCAGCGTGAGTCCGCGGTGGCCTACCGGCGAACCAGGGAGACCATCGCGCTGGTTATTGTTCAGTTCGTCGAGACCTTCAACGGAATCCGAGCGGTCCAGGCTTTCCGCAGGGAGCCGCGGAACGACGAGATCTTCGGCGAGCTCAATCAGGGCTACGCGGACGCGTCGCTGAAGTCCATGCGGCTGGTCGCGCTGTACTTCCCCGGCGTCACGCTGATCGGCAATCTGGCCGTCGGCGCGGTCCTGCTCTACGGCGGCGTGCGGGTCATCGACCATGCCATGCCCGTCGGCGTGCTCGTCACGTTCCTGCTCTACCTGCGGCGGT
>DATKQH010000346.1:0-10113 GCA_035532775.1 Streptosporangiaceae bacterium | reverse complement strand
GCAGCTGCGGGAGAAGGCCAACGCCGAGGCGGTCCGGCGGATGACCGGAGCGGACCCGGCCCTGGTCGACGTGCAGGCGGCCGGCGACGCGGTTCCGGGCCTGACGGCGAACACGATCCTCACCTCCGGCCCGCCGATGCCGTGGCCGGAGTACTACGGCGGCCAGCGCAACGCCGTGATCTACGGTGCCCTCTACGAGGGCCTGGCCGCCGATCCGGACGATGCCGACGCGAAGCTGCGGGACGGGAGGATCGTCCTGGGCGCGACCCACGACCACGGCTGCGTGGGCTCGGTCGCGGGGATCTACACCGCGTCGATGCCGGTGTTCGTCGTCGAGAACGGCCCCGGCGGCAACCGCGCCTACTGCAACTTCTACGAGGGCGAATCGCGCCACCGGCTGAACTACGGCTCCTACAACGACGACGTCCGGCGAGGCCTCGACTTCCTGCGCGACGAGCTCGCACCGGTGCTGAAGGAGGTGATCGGGGCCACCGGCGGAGTGCCGCTCAAGCCGCTGATCGGCCGGGCCCTCCGGATGGGCGATGAGCTGCACAGCAGGAACACCGCGGCCACGACCCTGTTCACCAGGGAGCTGATCCCGCAGTTCCTCGACTACGCCGTCCGGGTCTCGAGCGACCGGGCGCTGAGCACGCTGCAGTTCTTCTTCGCCAGCGACTACTCCTTTCTCCGGCTGTCGATGGCGGCGGCGAAGGCGATGGCCGACGCGGCCCGGGACGTCCCGGCGTCGAGCGTCGTCACCGCGATGACGATCAGCTGCCGCAACTTCGCCATCCGGGTGAGCGGCCTCGGCGACGAGTGGTTCAGCGGCCCGCTGCCCGAGGTGTCCTGCAAGCTCTTCGATGGCTTCACCCCGGATGACGTCGAGTGGATCGGCGGGGAGAGCCACATCACCGAGACGGTCGGGCTCGGCGGGTTCGCCCAGGCAGCAGCCTTCGGTCTGCAGGCGTACCAGGGCGGCTCGGCGCAGGAGATGGTGCGGATGAACGCGCTGATGTACGAGATCACCGTCGCCGAGCACCCGGATTTCCTGATCCCCTACTTCGGCTTCCGCGGCTCCCCGGTCGGCATCGACATCTTCAAGGTGAACCAGACCGGGATCACCCCCGTCATCGACGGCGGCCTGGCCGGCAAGGACGGCGGCCAGGTCGGGGCCGGCATCCTGCGCGCCCCGCTCGAATGCTTCGCAGCGGCCGAGCAGGCGTACCGGCGGAAATACCCCGCCTGACCGACCCGGCCAGCCCGACCCCCGGCCAGCCCGACCCCCGGCCAGCCCGACCCCCGGCCAGCCCGTCCGCCAACACCCCAGCGCACCCACCGCACCCACCGCAGCCCGCAGGGCGCACCCTCCGGATGGATGGCACATTCATCCGTGGAATCCCGGATGGATGGCACATTCATCCGGCAAGGGCGGCGCGCCAGACCCGCCGCCCGCGCCCCGCCAGCGCCCCGGTCCGTGATCTTGAAGGATATTCCCGCGCCGGCGAGGAAAATCCTTCAGGATCACGGGTGGAACCGTTTCAGCGGGTTGTAGGGGGATGCGCTCCTGCCACGGCACCCAGGCTTCGGCGCGCTCCGGCGTGATCATCCGGCCGATCAGGCTGGACAGGCAGAGCCAAGAGCTATGACGTCCTCGGGGATGCTGGTGCCACCGAACGCGGCCGGGTCTCGCGGACGTGCCCGAGCCGGCTCCACGCTGACCAGATCGTGACCGCCGATGGGCTCCGCCCGCTGGACCGTCAGCGTGATAGCCATCGCGTCCGTGCCGACAACGACCCCTGGCACCCACGTCCCTGGAGTGCACAGGACGCCGCCGACGGTCGTGCCCTCAAGGTCGACCTCGACGTGCATTCCGGGATGCAGGCGAAGATCCATGCCGCCAGCCGAGCCACGACGTGCGCAGACCCTCTACGCAGGACGCGGGGGCTGATAACCAGCCTGGCCTGGGCCGACCGGCATCGTGCCAGGGAAACGGGGCGAGGTCGGGCTCGACCCAGCCGGTCCTGGCCTGCTGACTGGCCAGTGTGGCCGGGCGGTAGTGGCGGGTCAGCACACGTTTGGCGAGCAGGGAGGGATAGCGGCTGGCGAACACGGCGAAGTCATCGTCGCGGCGTCCGGCCGCGTGATATGCGACGAGTTCCACCCAGGCCTGGCTGACGGTCGCGTTGTATTTCTGCGGCGCCCCCGCGTACCGGGCAGTGCGCTGAATGCCCTCACTGACCAGACCGATCGCAGCGGGCATTCCGAACCGCTGCACGGCCAGCCAGGTCAGATGGACGTGCTCCCGGTGGCCGAACCGGTCAGCAGTCGCCATCACCTCGGCCATGAGCTCGTCAAAGGGCGACGCGCCGTCGGGGCTAGTCCCGAGCTGACGCGGGGTCACGAGGACACCTCGGAGAGGGCGTGCAGGGCGGCCCGCAGGCCGGCGATCGCGTCGGCGGGCAGACCGCTGAGCGCGCGCCGTTCCAGGTCAGCGATGGCCTGGCGGATCGTGGCCGCCGTCCGGCGCCCAGTGGGGGTGAGCTCGACGAGGACAGCCCGGCGGTTTCCCGGAAGGCTGCCGCGGCTGACGTAGCCGCGTCGTTCCACGCGGTCGAGCACGCTGGTCATCGTGGTCGGGCGGATGCCTGCGGCCGCGCCGAGCTCGGAGACCGTCCGGCCGCGGCCGTCGGCGAGGTTGGCCAGCGCATTGATCTCGGAGGCGGTCAGGTCCAGGTCGGCGAGCTCTGCGGCGAGCACCTGCAAGGTGGCGTGGGTGGCCCGCTGGACCTCCAGCACGGCTGACCACTCGGATGACACGGATTCGGACTGCACGATTTCGGACTATACAATATCGGATTGTATAGCGCCAGTTCAGTCCTCGGTGAGCGCGGCTGCCCCGAACACCCACGACCTGCCCGTCGTCCAGGCGCTCGCCATGCTCATCGCGGCCGTGTACGTGGTGCTCAACCTACTGGCTGACGTCGCCACCATCATGGTCACCCCGAGACTGCGGACCCGGCTATGAACCCGATGACCGCCCCCGACATCGCCGACGCCGGCGTCCCCGCAACACTGCCCGGCGTCCGCGCCTCGTCCCTCCTGCGCCGCGCGCTACGGCTAGGCGACGGCATCGCGCGGACGGCGGCCGGCATCGACCGGGCTCGGGGCGAGGAATGACCGCGCCGGAGCTGGCCGAGCCCGTGGAGTCGGTCGAGTCGGCGGTCACCGTCCAGGACCTGCAGGTCGAGATCGCCTCGACGGGCATGCCGGTCGTCGAACAGGGCACGCAGGTCCCGGCCGCGCGGGCTGCGTGGCCGGCTGGCAGCGATCGTCACCGGCCCTGCCATCTGGGCGGCCTGCGCTCGGCGAACGCGGCGGGGCCTTCCGCGGCATCCTGCGAGCCGAGCATGGTGGCGTACCGGGGCAGCCGGCCCGAGCGCAGCGTCGCGTAGCCGTCGGCGACCGAGTCCGCCTCGGTCGCGTCGAGTACCTCGAGGACGGCGGCCACCGCCAGCGGCGCCGAGCGGACGATCCGAGCCGCGAGATTCCGCGCGGCGGACATCAGCTGACGGCCAGGTACGAGCTGATTGACGACACCGCGTCGGTGCGCCTCCTGCGCGGTCATCCGGCGCCCGGTCAGCAGCAGTTCCACGGCTATCGGCCGCGGCAGCAGGCGCGGCAGGCGCAGCACCCCGCCGGCGTCCGGGATGATGCCGAGCCCGGTCTCGGGCAGGCCGAACTCCGCGTGCTCCGCGGCGACGGCAAGGTCGGCGGCGAGCACCAGCTCGAAGCCGCCGCCGAGCGCCAGTCCGTTGACGGCGGCGATGACAGGCTTGGCACGGTTATGCATCTCGGTGAGCCCGGCGAAGCCGCCGGGCCCGTGGTCGGCGTCGACGGCTTCGCCGGCCGCCGCCGCCTTGAGATCCCAGCCCGCGCAGAAGAACCGGTCGCCCGCCCCGGTCAGGATGCCCACTCGCAGCTCGGGGTCGCTCTCGAGCCGGGCGAACGCGTCGTAGAGCGCGCGGCTCGTCGCCACGTCGACGGCGTTGGCCTTCGGCCGGTCGAGCGTGACAACAAGCACGCCCTCAGATGCCTCGGCCCTGACCGGCCCATCGGCCCCGGCCCTGACGGACTCGCCGCCGGCCATCTCAGGCACCCCTCTCGCGCAGCATCGACCGCGAGATGATGTGCCGCTGAATCTCGCTGGTCCCATCCCAGATCCGCTCGACCCGCGCGTCGCGCCAGAACCGCTCGATCGGCAAGTCGCTCATCAGGCCCATTCCGCCGAAGATCTGCACCGCGTGGTCGGTGACCCGGCCGAGCATCTCCGAGGCGTACAGCTTGGCCATGGCCGCGTCGGTGTCGCTCATCTGGTTCTGGGTCAGCCGCCACGCGGCCCGCAGCGTCAGCAGCTCGGCGGCTTCCAGCTCCGTCGCCATGTCGGCGAGGCTGAAGCCGACGCCCTGGAACTGCCCGACCGGCCGCCCGAACTGCTTGCGGGTAGCCGCCCAGCCGGCCGCCAGCTCCAGCACACGCCTGGCCCGCCCCACGCTGAACGCCGCCACGGTCAGCCGGCTGGCGCCTAGCCACTCGCTCAGCAGGTCGAATCCGCGGCCTTCGGTTCCGAGCAACGCCGAGCCGGGCACCCGGCAGTCGGTGAACGATAGCTCGCAGTGGTGGTAGCCGCGATGGGAGACCGACGGACGTCCCCGGCGGACAGTGAGCCCGGGGGTGTCGTGGTCGACGAGGAACGCCGATATCGCCGAGCGCCCGCCGCGGCCGGCCGGCCCGGTGCCAGCCTGCCCGGTGCCGGCCTGCCCGGTGCCGGCCTGCCCGGTGCCGGTCACGGCGAACAGCACGACGAAGTCGGCCACGTCCGCGTGGCTGATGAAGTGCTTGGTGCCGTTGATCACCCAGTCGCGGCCGGCCCGGCGGGCCGTAGTGGTCATCGAGCGGACGTCCGATCCGGCCCCCGGCTCGGTCATTGCCAGGCAGTCGTGCCGCTCGCCGCGGATGGCCGGGAGCAGGTAGGTCTGCACCTGGTCACCCTGGCAGGCCTGCAGGATGTTGCTCGGCCGGGCCACCATGGCCTGCAGCGCGTACGACGTCCAGCCCAGTTCCCGCTCGGCCAGCGTCAGCGACAGGGCATCCAGGCCGCCGCCGCCGAGGTCGGCAGGAAAGTTCGCGGCGTACAGCCCGGCCGCGATGGCCTTGCCGCGAATCTCGCGCGCGAGTTCTTCCGGTACCTCGTCGAGCCGCTCGACGAGATCCTCGTGCGGGACCAGCTCGCGCCGGACGAAACTGCGCACCGTCTCGACGATCGCCCGGTGTTCCTCGCTCAGCGCGAAGTCCATGCCTGCTCCTCAACCCGCCCCTCGCCGCCGGATGCCCATGACGTGCCCGACCTCGGCCGGCCTCGGCAAGGCGGCGTGCGCCGCGGTGATTGCCGCGAGCCGGGCATGCAGGGCTTCCGGCATCGGGACCACACGGCCCGCTGCCATGTCGACATGCACGAGGAGCTGCTCAGCGGTCGCCACCGGTTCCCCGGTGGCCTCGTCGCGCACGGTGTGGAAGAGGTGCAGGCTCTTGGGCCCGACATCGAGCACCTGCAGCGGGACCGCGAGCCGGTCGCCGGGTGCCGCCTCGCGCAGATGGTGCAGGTGCGTCTCCGCGGTATAGAGCGAGTGCTCCGCGGCGCGGTACGCCTCGTCGATGCCGACGTAGCGGAAGAAGGCATCGGCGGCGTCGCCCACCAGCAGCAGGTAGCACCACTCGGACATGTGGCCGTTGTAATCGAGCCATTCGGGCGGAACCGTGGCTTCGTGGAGCCTGAGCGGCGCATCGATCATGACGCGGCGACCCCCCAACGGCACATCGCGGCGTTCGATCACTGCGACGGGTGTTCGTATTATGCGACGATAGACACCTTCAGCTTCAACCGTCAACCCGACAGGACCAGGCCGTGAGCACACCGGAGCGGACCGCCGAGGGAATCGCAGAGCACGTCTCTGGCGTGCGGGTTCAGTCCGTGGAGCGGGCCGTCGCGCTGCTCGACGCCGTCGCCGCGGCGTCGCCCCGCGGGGACACGGCCGCCGAACTCGCGCTGGTGTGCGGCATCAACCGCGCGACCGCGTGGCGGCTGCTCGCGACCCTCGAGGGAGCCGGCCTGGTGGACCGCGATCCCGCCACCAACCGCTATCAGATCGGCTACACCGTCGCCCGGCTGGCCGCGGCCTCCGGGGTGGACGGGCTGGTCCGGCGGACCCATCACGTGCTGGAGCGAATCTGCGCGCAGACCGGCGAGGCAGCCGACCTCGCGGTCGGACGCCGGTCGGGGCTCGTCTACGTCGACGAGGTGGCGCCTCCTGCCGTGCTGACCGTCAACTGGCTGGCCCGCCCGGTCCCGCTGCACGCGACCTCCACCGGCAAGGCATGGCTGGCCTGGCTGCCCGAAAACGAGGCACGCGGCGTGCTCGGCCCGGTGCTGGAAGGTTTCACGGACGGCACCGTCACCGACGTCACGCGGCTGCTCGCCGAGCTCGGCCAGGTCCGCGAGCAGGGCTATGCCGTGTCCGCGGGGGAGCTCGAGCCCGCGCTGTGCGGTGTGTCAGCCCCCGTGCTGCGGCCGGGCGAGGACCGGCCGCTCGCGGTATTCAGCATCTGGGGACCGGCCGATCGGGTACCGCCGTCGCGGTTCCCCGCGCTCGGAGCGGTCGCCATCGAGGCCGCCGCGTCGGTCGAGGCGGCACTGCGCGACTGACGGGCGGGCCGGATCTTGACAAGCCTGCCGGAGTCCGGGAGCGTTTCACATGATGCGACGGGTGCTCATGATGTGCGCTGCGTCCGTGCGATATTCACTGGTCGAGCAGTCTCGGAGGTCACCGTGGCGGCAACCCGTAAGGTCATCATCACGTGCGCGGTTACGGGGTCAGGCCACACGCCGACCATGTCGCCGCACCTGCCCTACACCGTCGAAGACGTGGTCGCCCAGTCGGTCGCCGCCGTCCAGGCCGGAGCATCGGTCATCCACCTGCACGCTCGTGATCCGAAGGACGGGAGCCCGACCGCCGATCCCGCGGTCTTCCTCGAGTACCTCAAGGCGATCAAGTCCGAGACCGACGCCGTCATCAGCATCACCAGCGGCGGAGGCACCGGGATGTCGGTAGCCGACCGGCTGCGGGTGATCTACGCGACCAAGCCCGAGTTGTGCACCCTCAACCTGGGCACCTTCAACTACGGCAGCTTCCCCATGATCGGCAAGTACGCGGGCAAGTGGAAGTTCGGCTGGGAGGAGCCCTACCTCGAGAGCACCAGGACCGAGCCGTTCGTCAGTACCTTCGCCGACATCGAGCACATGCTGACCAACGTCGGCCCGACCACGGGCGCCCGCTTCGAGTACGAGGCCTACGACGTCGGGCACCTGTACACGCTGGCGTACTACCTCGGCGAAGGACTGGTGAGGCCGCCGATCTTCCTGCAGACGATCATGGGCGTGATGGGCGGCATCGGCACTGAGGTCGAGCACCTCGCGCACATGAAGGCCACCGCCGACCGGCTGTTCGGCGACGCGCTGCGATGGTCGGTGCTGGGCGCGGGCCGGCATCAGTTCAACATGATCACTGTCTCAGCCGTGATGGGCTCGCACGTCCGCGTCGGGCTGGAGGACGGCCTGTTCATCGGCAAGGGCCGGCTCGCGGAGTCCAACGCCGAGCAGGTCGCCAAGATCGTGCGGATCCTCGGCGAGCTGTCGCTCGACGTCGCCACCCCTGCCGACGCCCGCGAGATCCTCGGGCTCAAGGGCATCGACCAGGTTGGCTGGTGAGCGACGGCGTTCTCCCGGCACCGGAGGCCGCCAGTACCGTCGCGGTCATCGGTACCGGCGTCATCGGAGCCGGATGGGCCGCGCACTTCCTGCGTGCCGGGTACGACGTCGTCGCGTGGGATCCAGGCCCGGGAGCGGACCAGCGGCTGACCGCCCTCGTCGAAGGCGCCTGGCCCGCGCTCGAGCGACTCGGCCTGCGGCCGGGCGCCTCCCGCCACCGGCTGCGGTTCGCCGGCAGCCTGGCCGATGCCGTGGCCGATGCTCACTTCGTCCAGGAGTCCGCGCCGGAAGTCCTTGACGCCAAGGTCAAGCTGCTCGCCGAGCTCGACGCCGCGACACCGCCGGGGGTCGTCGTGGCGTCGAGCACGTCCGGCTTCGCGATGAGCCGGATGGCAGCGGGCACCACCATGCCCGGACGGTTCGTCGTCGGGCACCCGTTCAACCCGCCCTACCTGATCCCGCTGGTCGAGGTCGTCGGCGGGCAGCACACCGGCGAGGCGGCCGTCGCATGGGCGGAGCAGTTCTACACGCTGACCGGCAAGGTGTGCCTGACGATGGACCGCGAGGTACCCGGCTTCGTCGGCAACCGGCTCCAGGAGGCGCTTTGGCGCGAGGCGCTGCACATGATCGACTCCGGGCAGGCGACCGTCCAGCAGATCGACGACTCGATCACCTACGGGCCGGGGCTGCGGTGGGCGCTGATGGGCCCGATGCTCACGTTTCACCTCGCTGGCGGCCCGGGCGGGATGGCGCACATGCTCGACCACTTCGGTCCGGCGCTGGCCGAGCCGTGGACCAGACTGACCGCGCCCGAGCTCACTCCCCGGCTGCGTGACCTCGTGGTCGCCGGAGTCGACGAGTCGGCCGGCGACGTGCCGGTGCGGCAGCTGGAACGGCGGCGCGACGAGTTCCTCGTCGACTTGCTGCTGCTGCTCGAGAAGCACCGCCGTGCCTGAGGCCGCCGGGCTGGCCGACCCCGGCGCACCGTACGCTCGCTACCGCACCGAGGTCCGCAAGGATCTGATCGACTACAACGGTCACCTGTACGACGCCGGCTACGCGATCGTGCTCAGCGAGGCCAACGAGGTGCTCTTCGCCGAACTCGGCCTGAGCGATAGCTACCGCGTGACCACGGGACGGGCGATGTATACCGCCGAGAGCCACATCCGCTACCTCGCGGAGAGCAAACGGGGTGACGTCCTGGCGGCCGAGAGCCTGCTGGTCAGCGCCGACCCCAAGCGGATGCGGGTGCACACGCTGCTGAGTCGCGGTGACGGAACCGCGGTCGCGACCGGAGAGCACCTGTACCTGCACGTCGACGAGGCGGCCGGCGGCGTGACGGCGATGCCGGCTGACCGGTGGGCGGCGGTCGAGGCGCTCCTGTCGGCGCACGCGAGCCTGACCCGGCCCGCGCATCTCGGTCTCGGTCTCGGCGCCCCCCGGCCGCGCGGCTAGCCGCTGACCGCGCGGCTCGCGGCCAGCCGCTGCCCGGGCAGTGCCTCGGGTCCTGGCTAGCGGCCGCCCTGGCAGTGCCCGGCCGGCGCCGGCACGTCCAGCGTCGGGTTGCGGCCGAAGAACCCGGTGGGCTTCAGCGTGAACCCGCACCGGGCGACCGGCATCACCGGCCAGTCCTCGGGCCGGGGGAAGTGCGTCGGGCCGAAGGTGTGCCACAGCACGATGTCGGCGCCGTCGATGTCCCGGTCGCCGGCGATGAACGCCGGAAGGCCGGCGCCGCCGGGATGCTGGTTCACGAAGTCGCCGGCCGGATAGCGGTGCGCCGGGTCGTATCTGGTCACCCACAGGTGGTGCGTCGCGAACGCCGCCCTGGCGCTGACCGACGACGAGGGATCGGCGAGCAGCGGCGGCGAGGCCTCCGGGTACAGGGTGTAGCTGACCGGCCGGCCGAACCTGTTCACCTGCTCCGTGCTGACCACCCGCCAGGTGCGCCCCCGCGCCGCGTCAGCACGCCTGGCGGCCTCCGACTCCCGGCCGAGCCTGGTGACGTGCTGCATGATGGCGTTGCCGTACGGGTTGTCCGGACCGACCGGGCAGCCGCTGACGTCGATCTCGTCGACCGCGTTGGCTAGCCCGTCCACGGTCATGTCGAGCCGGGCGCTGAACAGGTGCTGATGCACGGGCGCCCCGAGCCCGGGCGCGACCTCCGCCGAGTAGGGGTAGTCACCGCCCGGGTAGGCCGCGGTGAACAGTGCCCCGGTCAACTTGATCTCGCACTCGATGGTGCCGTCCAGGTAGAAGTACCAGTAGAAGCCGTAGTCGTAGTTGCCGACCGT
>DATKQH010000345.1:0-9842 GCA_035532775.1 Streptosporangiaceae bacterium | reverse complement strand
AGAACGCGCGCCCCGCCTGTTCGCGCACTGGAAGTACTGCGCTACGACCTGACAACTGAGCGGCACGAGCCGGATGAACCGAGAGGTTCACGTCCGGATCTGTGGGGGGCGGCGGCTGAGATGCCGCCGCCTACCCGGCGTCGTACAAATCGAACGTTCTGTCGTGCGTGAGCCGGTGTGCGTGCTCGTGGCTGCTGGCCGGGCTCGTGGCGTCAGTGGGCTGCCGATTGCTAGGCTAGCCGGTCCACCGGGCGGCGGCAGGGGGCGCAAGGCGCGCTGCGGTATCTGTCAGTCGAATAAGACAGTTTTGGTTAGTTTATCTGGGTTCGATGGCCGTGCCGACCGACCTGCGGGGCGGGTGCCGTGATGGTGACCTAGTCGTGGACGTGCCAGGTGAAGGTCACGGTGACGGGGGCCGCCCCGGCCGCGGAGACGGTTACGGTGACCTGGCTGCTGCCGGGGGGGCCGGCGAGGATCCCGGTGATCACTCCGGTGGTCCCGATGATGCTCAGCCCGGCGGGCAGCCCGGTAGCTGTGTACCTGAGCGCCTGGCCGGTGGTCATGTTGACCGAGCGGACCTGCAGGCGGACCTTGTGGCCGGCCTGGTAGATCTGGTCGCCGGGGTTGGCGACTGCCAGCAGCGCGGGGGACAGGGTGCTCAGGTCGGTGTTGCCGGTGACCCCGGGCACCCGCCCGGTGATCGAGTATTGCCAGTACGCCCAGCTGGTCCAGCCCGAGGGGAGCACGGGCCTCCTGATCGCGGGCCTGTGGTCTTGCACCCAGAGCTGGTCGGCGCCGAAGGCGCGGGTCTTCCCCGTGCACTTGTCCCACCAGATCGGCTGGGTGTTGATCACGGGCCACAGCCCGGTCCGCCGGTGGGCTTCGCCCATGAACGCGGTGATCCAGGAGACCATCCGCGCCGGGCTCAGCCCGTAGCAGAACTTCTTCAGGTACGGGTCGGGCTCGATGTCCAGGATCAGGCGGAGCGTCCGGCCGTCCGCACGATACCCGCCGTGGTTCAGCGCGTAGTCCGCCTGGACCGTCCCGCTCGAGTTAGCGGGGTTGGCGAAGTGATAGGCCGCCACCAGCAGTCCGGCGGCTTTCGCCGCAGCGGCGTCGGCTTTGAAATAAGGATTGACGTAGTAGGTTCCCTCGGTGGCCTTGATGAACGCGAACCGGTAGCCGGCTCGCGCTACCGACCGCCAGCTAATCTTCGCCCCGGCCGGATGCTGGAACGAGGACTCGTCGATGCCCCGTGCTGGCACGACCGAAGCCGCCGACCGGGGGGCCGCGCCATCGCCAGCAGCACCGAGGGCAGGCGCCGGAGCCAGCGCGCCCAGCAGCGCGACCACCATGCCCAGCATGACCCCGCCCGCTGCCACCGGAATCGGCATCGGAACCCGGCCACTGCGCATCTTGCCCTCCGCTCTGCTTGACCATTGACAGCTACAAGAGTTCGCTGGCTGTCTTCAGGCCGGAGTCCGGCGGGGCAGTGCTCTCTGCCATCAGGCACCCGGCAAACCACCACGGTCTGGATAAGAGCCAACAATACATCGGCGAGAAAGTAGGCGGGTCCCTCGGGCCAGCGGCACCCCGTGTGGAGGCGTTCCATCCGCTCATCGCCGCCGCAGGAGCGGAACCGCTCGTCGAGCACCTCGAACTGCGCCTTGACGGAATCGGGCATCGCATCCTCGCTGACAATCGTCTCTGACGGGCCCGCCACGGAATGCCTTGTGCTCCAGCCCCGGCGCGGTTCGCCGCTGCCGCAGATCACCACTGCGGTCAGCGAGCTAACCGCCGTAGTCGCGACCTCGGCGCGGAATGCGTGGGCAGTCGGCAGTGACTCCAAAGGGACCCTGGTCCTGCACTGGCACGGCACGGCATGGAAGCGCGCGCGCGTCCCGGCCCTGGCCGTCGGCAGCCTCTATGGCGTGGCCGAGCGGCCCGAGGGGTAACTGGCTCTTCGGAGTGGCTGCCACCTCCGCTCGCAGTGCCTGGGCGGTCGGCGGGACTAATATCACCAGCGCTTCGAGCGGGACCTTGACCCTGCGCTGGAACGGGACGGCGTGGAAGCGGGTGCTGTGACGGGCCGAGGGATGCCCGGCCCGCGCTTTCTTTCTGAGGAGCCGTTTTCGAAAATATCGGCAGCTTGATGTTGAATGGCTGCGTGACGACTGCCACCGGACCGCCATTCACCGAGGAGGAGCTGCGCACGGCGGCAGGACGGCGGTCGTTCGAACGCGGCCTGGAGTATCTGGACGCCGTCGCCGGATGGACGACAATCGGCAATCAGGTCATCGCCACGGTCCGCGGATCCGAGGACTACCTGGTGGTGCTGACTTTCGGCGACGGCAGGACGGGGAGCGTCAGGCTCAAAGGAGAATGCGACTGCCCGCACGGGCAGGAGGGCTTCTTCTGCAAGCATTGCGTCGCGGTCGGGCTGACCATCGCGCGCGGCGCGGCCCGCGCGGGCGGCGCGGCCAGCGTGCCCGCGCAGCGGACTCGCGGACCGGTCGCCGCGGCCCGCGCAAGGGCGAGCGATCTGGAATCCTGGCTGAATTCACTGAGCAGGAACGAGTTGCTCGCCCTCGTCTTCGACCAGGTGCTCGAGGACGACGACTGGCGGCATCGGCTTGAGCTGCGGGCTGCAGGCGCGGCGGCGGATTTCGCCGCGATCAGCAAGCGGGCAGCAGCCCTGCTTCAGGGCGGCGAGCTAGGCCAGTACCGGCATGCCGGGCAATACGGATACCTCGAGGGTCCCGAATCGTGGCGCTATGCGCGCCGGATCCGTGCCGTGACCGAGATCGTCGATCACCTGACCCGTTCGGGCAGCGCGAGCGAGGCGGTCGCGATCGCCGAGCAGGCACTGGCGGATATCGCGGAGTCGAGCCGCCATGCGAGCGACCGGGCCGGCGTCATCGACGCATCGGCGGCGGAACTCGTCGCCGGCCATGTCGCTGCGTGCCAGGTCGCGCCGCCGGATCCGGCCCGGCTCGCCGGCTTCCTGGCCGGCCGCATGGTGAGCGGGGACGACGTCCCTGCCATCGAGTTCGGCGACTATTCCGGCCTGCTCGGCCCGGCCGGTCTGGCCACGCTGCGTGATCAGGTCACGGCAGCATGGACGGCCGATCCGTCCGGATGGCCGCAGCGCCGGGCAATGGAGCAGGTGCTCAGGGCTGCGGGCGACGTCGACGCGCTGATCCGGGTGCTCGCGGCGGACCTTGACCAGCGTGGCCGGAACCACCTGCGGATCATCGATGAACTCGATCATGCCGGCCGGGCCGGTGAAGCGCTGTCCTGGGCCGAGCGCGGCCTGCGCGAGACTAGCCAGCCGGACGTTCGGCTGGCCGACTACGTCGTCGAGCGCTACCTAGCGAAAGGCGATATCGCCGCAGCCACGGCTGTACGCCGCGAGTGGTTCGCGGCCACTCTGAGCCTGGCCGCCTACCAGCAGCTGCGCGAGGTCGCCGAGCAGGCCGGTACCTGGCAGGCCACCAGGGAATGGGCACTGGGGCGGCTCCGCGCGGACGCGAGCGGGGAGACCGGGGATGGTCGGCTGCCCCGGTTGACGGGAACCGGTCGCTGGCCGCGGTGGACGCCTCAGCCGCTCCTCATCGACGTCCTGATCGCCGACGGCGATGTCGAGGCTGCCTGGGAGTCGGCGAGCGGCGTCGTCAGCGACGCTCAGTGGCTCAGGCTCGCTGACCTGGTCGCCGAGGCTCGGCCGGGGGACGCTCTCGCGGTCTATCTCCGGCTGATCGGGGTGCTCAGGAAGCAGACCGGCGACGGCGCGTACGAGCGGATCGCGCAGCTGCTGATCTCGGCCCGTGCCTGTCATGACCGCCTCGGCACCGCCGCGGCGTTCGAGTCCTATCTCCGGGCGCTGCGCGATGATCAGAAACGCAAGCGCAGGCTTATCCGCATCCTGGACGCCCATCAGCTCTGATGTTCCACGCAGAGCCGTGAGCGCGAAATAGCATTGAGTTACTAGATCGTTTAAGTTTCACTGAGTTTCATACTGTTTGCGATGTTCGCATATTGTAGATCCATGATGCACGATGAGCTCGCCGCGTCGGCCTCGATGGCGGCGCCGGAACCCGCCGCCGCCGTGGTCGTCAGGTCGGCCGCCGGGCCCGGCAGGCAGACGTGGGTTGGCTCTCCGAGCGCTATACGCGTCGGTGGCGAGATTTTCATCGCCTACCGGCTCCGCGAACCCGAGCGCCGCGGCCATACCGTGGAGGTCGCGAAATCTGCCGACGGCGTGCACTTCGAGACGCTCGTGTCCATCACCAAGGAGCAGGTGGACTGCGAGTCGCTGGAGCGGCCGGCCCTGATCCGCACGCAGGAGGGCATCTGGCGGCTCTACCTGAGCTGCGCGACCCGCGGTACGAAGCACTGGCGCGTGGAGCTCATCGAGGCATCCGGACCGGCAGATTTTGATCCCTCCGCCAGCCGCGTCGTGCTGCCCGGGGACAGCATGCTGGCGGTCAAGGACCCGGTCATCCTGCAGCATGCGGGGCTCTGGCACCTGTGGGCCTCCGTGCATCCGCTCGATGACCCTGACCAGGCCGACCGAATGGTCACCGACTACGCCACTAGCTCGGACGGCCTGGCCTGGACCTGGCACGGCACCGCCCTCAGGCCGCGGGCCGGTGAGTGGGACGCGCGTGGCGTCAGGGTAGTCGCCGTGTGCTTCACCCAGGACGGCATCGCCGCCTACTACGACGGTCGCGCCACCGCGGCCCAGAACTGCGAGGAGCGCACGGGAGTCGCCGTGGGCAGCGAGCCAGGCGCGCTGACCGCGCTCGGCACGTCGCCGGTGTCCGAGTCGGACTATCCCGGCTACGGACTGCGCTATCTGACCATTGTCGATCTGGGTGACGGGCGCGAGCGCCTCTACTACGAGCTGACGAACGCCACCGGATCGCACGACCTGGTCACCGAGCTTCGGCCGGCCTGAGCAGGTGGCTCAGAACTGCCGTGGCCGCCCGTTGCGTGCCTGCCGCTGACCGGCCGGCCTGGCACCGACCAGGCCGCCAGAGTCGCCGCGCGGCTGAAGCCAGTCGCTGAAGCTCTCGGCGGTAACGGACTCGAGCAGCGCGATGTCGGCCTCAAACTGCGGTATCAGGGCTTCTCTCTGCCGCCAGGTGAGCGGCCGTCTCGGCGCGGCGTCCTGCTGCAGCATGTGCTCCAGGCGGTCGGTCATGCCCGCGCCCAGATGACCAGGCAGCAGCGCCGAGAGCGCGGCGCCGGCCCGTCGCGCCGTCGCGACGACCGAGTGCCTCGCGGTGGGATCCGGGTGGACCGTAACGTTCTCCCGCGGCAGTTCGGTCAGCAGCCCCGGCTGAACGCCGAGGAAGGAGCAGACTCGATCCAGCGTGCTCACCGGGTCAGCGATCAGGGCACGGTACCTGAAGACCAGGACATGGTCGGCAGGGAAGACTGAGTAAAGCTGCTGCAGTTGCTCCCCGTACCTGCCCAGACCGGTGTATCGCCAGAAATCGGCCCAGCCCGCCGCGACCCGCTCCGCCTCCTGCGCGCACGCCTGAAGGAAGTCACCGCACGGGTCAAGGCCAGCGGACCACATGTGCGTCCAGTTGGAGTGTGCACGCTCTACCGGGTCGCGCAGTACGACGATCAGCCTCGCGGCCGGGACCAGCGTCTTGATCCTGCATTGCGCATCGCGGTTGTACAGGTAGAACGGCGTCGACTCGCCCTTCAGCGCACCGCGCGGCGCGCCGTCGAAGAGTGCCTCATAGTCGCCGCGCCGCCAGACGTGCTCGCGGTAGGTCTTGGCGTCGCCCGGGCCCCCTTCGGACGGGGGAGGCCCGTCGGTCAGGAAGAACTTCGGCTCCTTGACCGGCGACATGAAGAGGGCCGGATGCCTGGCCAGAGCTGAGTGCAGGGCGGTGGTGCCGGCCTTGGGCACGCCTGCCACGAAGAAGTCTGGAAGTGCCACCGAGTCCCCCTACCGCGCTGGCACCTTCTTATTCCCACTCCTTCGCTAGGCTAAGCCCCTCCGGGCATCGAATCTCGACTAGCCCCGGCGAATCAGCCGCTCGACATCCAGCGGCGGCGGTGCCAGCGGCGCTCCCGCGTACCCGGCCACCTCGCCGAACTGGCCCTGCCGCCAGCCGGTGACCGCCGCCGCGATCTCCTGCGGCGTCCGTGCGACGAAGTTCCACCACATCAGCAGCGGCTCGCCAAGCGGCACTCCGCCGAGCAGCATCATCGCCGTGCCGGTGGCTGCCGTCACCGGGAGGTCCTCGCGGCCGGGTGGCAGGTAGAGCAGGCTGCCCGGGGACAGTTCGGCGCCGGACACCAGCGCGGTCCCGCCGGTCACGAACACGACGTGCTCGAACGACGGCTCCAGGGCGATGCGCTGCCTGACGTCCCGCACCGCGGCCAGTTCGGCCCCGACGATATAGGAGAAGGTTGTCGCGGGGGACCGCAGTCCGGCCAGCGATCCAAGCAGCACCGTGACGCCCAGGCCGCCCGCCTGGGTGGACGGCAGGTCACCATGATGCTCGAAGCCAGGCTCGGTCATCCGTGACGCGTCGGGCAGCGCGACCCAGAGCTGAACGCCGTGCAGCTGCGGGTCATGGGCCGCGGGTGACTCCTCGGCGTGCGCGATTCCGCGTCCTGCCGTCATCAGGTTGAGCTGGCCTGGCCTGATCATCTGCTCGCTGCCCAGGCTGTCCCTGTGCAGCACGTTGCCCGCCATCAGCCAGGTGACGGTCTGCAGCCCGACATGCGGGTGCGGCGGCACGGCCATGCCTGTCACGCCATCAACCGACATCGGGCCGTAATGATCGACGAAGCACCACGCGCCGACGTTCCGCCGCAGGCGGAGCGGCAGCAGCCGTCGCACCGTCAGGTCGCCGACGGTGGCCGCACGCGCACTGCTGAGTTCAAGACCATCAGTCATCACGGGCTCCGCGGCCGCATCAAGGTCCGTATCGAGAGTGCTCACCGGGAGTAATCTTCCCTCCGGGATCATGTCGTGGTGGTTGTTATGGAACTAGGCGACTGTTGCCGGACATAAAGGGGTGTGGGCATCGACTGGGGCTCGGCTAGCGATCAGGATCTATGGTCGCAGGCCGCCAACGAGTACGCGGGCGAGGCCTTCGGTGAGCTGTTCGAGCGTCACGCGGACCGCGTCTACGCCCACTGTTTCAGCCGCACAGGCTCGTGGTCGATGGCCGAGGATCTCACCTCGGTGGTGTTCCTCGAGGCATGGCGGCGACGGCAGGAGGTCAGGTTCAGCGGCGACTCCGCGCTGCCCTGGCTGCTCGGGGTGGCGAACAACGCGACCCGCAACGCCCAGCGCACCCTGCGTCGTCACAATCTTCTGCTGGCCAAGCTTCCGCCGGCAGGTGAGGAGGCTGACATCGCGGCCGATGCCGCGGCACGCGTGGATCAGGAACGACTGGCCCAGCATCTGCTGTGTGCCATGGGGGGGTTGAGACAGTCCGAGCGCGAGGTACTCGCGCTCTGCGACTGGGCGGGGCTGAGCTATTCCGAAGCCGCAGTGGCGATGGGAGTGCCTGAGGGAACCGTGCGCTCTCGGCTCTCCCGGGCCCGCCAGCATCTGCGTGATCTGGCCGGCGAAGGACAGCCCCGGTGTGTGCAGCAGCTAAACCGATCCCCCGCACGCCTGTTAGCCGGAGGCGCAGGATGAGTTACTTCCACCCGCAGCGGATGCCGGTGCTGCCAGCCCGCCGCCGGAGAGCGGCGCGGCAGCAGCTTGAGCAGGTAGTCGCCCGGTCAGCGAGGTCGCGTGCCAGGCGGCACCCAGCCGTTATCGTGGCCGCGACCGCGATCGTCGTGCTCAGCAGCACGGGTGCGGCCGGGGTCGTGGCCTACGAAGCGGTCGCCAACCGGATACAAGCACGATGCTTCACCGTCGACGATGTGACAAGCCATGACTTCACGCTGATCGCCCAGGCGAGCAAGCCACTGACCGATGCCGTGGTCCGCAATGCGCGCGGCACCTGCGAGGCGCTGTTCAGGATCGGCGTGCTGAGGAAGGGGCATCCGCCTGGCCGATTGGCAAGAAGGCCGGGTCATCATCGCGTGCCCCGGCTGGTTGTCTGTGTCTGGCCGGACCAGACCGCGGCAGTCTTCCCTGGCGGGCAGGGAACCTGCGCGAAACTCGGCCTCCCAGCGGCAGCACGGCGGCAGTTAGGCCCACGCCGCCTGCGGCCTGGCACGGCGGCCCCGATTCCCTGAGCCAGATCGGGGCCGCCGTACCGTACAGACAGATCACTTCAGAATCTGGCGGTAAACCCCGCCCTCAGCACGGTTTCGCCGTGCACCATTTCTCGGATGAGGTCAGGTCATTGAACGAGCCCAGGCTGGACGCCGAGCTATTTCGGCCGATCGAGTAGGTCGAGCCGCCGAAGTCGATGTTCTTGTAGAGGGTGTTGGCGCAGCCGCTGTAAGTGGCGACCGACGATACCGTGTCATTCCAGCCGCTTGGCATGCTCGAGGCCTGGAATCTGCCGCATGCCGACGACTGAGTCCAGGTCAGCGAACCGCCACCGAAGTTATCGTTCACGTAGTCGATGCTCAGCACGAAGACGGTAGCTGGAATAGCTCCGGCATTGAGCTGCCTGATCGTGACCGAGCCCGGCGCGGCCGATGCGGGCAGGTGTACGCGCCCGTCTGTGGCCGCGCTGATCGCCTTCGCGAAGCTGGTGTAGCAGGTCATTGACGGCGTTCCCGGATCGCCAGCGGGAAGCGCCGTGGCCACGCAGTTCTGCTGGCCGGCGGACGCGTGGGTCTGTACGGCGGCGCTAGCCGCGGCCGAGCCGCCGTACAGGACCATGCCGAAGATGGAGATTGCTAAAAGCAGGCGATGTTTCATTTACTACCCTCCGCGTCACTATTCCGCTGCACTGCGAGCCCCACAGTACCTAGTCCATTGTCGTCTAAAATATGCTATGTGTCAATACCTGGTATATCTGTTACAGTTCAGTTTTTTAAGGTTGTTAAGGTTTGTTAAGGTTGATAAGCGAGATAAGTGCAATACGGTCAACCGATATTTCAGGGGGAAGCCTCGCCTGGGCTGCGCATCGCGGATTCAGCCGACGAGAGGTACCGGTTGTCAAGCTCGTCGGGTCGGTGAAATTCCCCATCGTGCTGGCTGGCCGTTGCGCTTAAATGTGCACTGCCCGCGCAATGACAGCCTTGTCGGAAAGGCGACGATAACCGGGCTAAGGGCTTTCCGGCGCGGTCAGGAGGAAGGGGCGACTGGTCAGCCGACCAGGGTCTTGACCGAGGCAGTGAGCTGCGCCAGCCCCTTCTTGGCATCGGCGAAGAACATCGAGGTCTTGGGGTTGGTGTAGAGCTCGTTGTCGATGCCCGCGTACCCGTGGCCCATCGAGCGCTTGATCACGATGATGGACTTGGCCGCGTCCACGTCCAGGATCGGCATCCCGGAGATCGCCGTGCCGGGCCTGCGCGCGGCCGGGTTCGTGACGTCGTTGGCGCCGATCACCAGGGCGACGTCGGTCCGGCTGAACTCGGGGTTGATCTCGTCCATCTCCTTGAGCAGCGGGTACGGCACGTTCGCCTCGGCGAGCAGCACGTTCATGTGACCTGGCATCCGGCCGGCCACCGGGTGGATGGCATAGCTGACATCCACCCCCCGGGACTCGAGCAGGTTGGCGAGGGCCGCCACCTCATGCTGCGCCTGGGCCGCGGCCAGGCCGTAGCCGGGCACGATGATGACCTTGGATGCGTAGGCGAGCTGGATGGCGGCGTCGTCCGCCTGGATGGACCGCACGTCCCCGCCGGGTCCTTCAATGGCGCCCGCCTGGCTGTCGCCGGTGCCGAAG
>DATKQH010000344.1:0-59069 GCA_035532775.1 Streptosporangiaceae bacterium | reverse complement strand
CCTGACGGGCCGGCCGAGCTCGGCCGCGTGCTCAGGGAAGCCTTCCAGGTAGTGGTCCCTGATCGCCTGCCTGAGCCGCTCGACGTCACCGCTCTCGACGGCCTCCAGCAGCAGCCGGTGCCGCTCCACCGCGTCGATGAGGCCGATCCCCTGGCGCTCCACCGCGGACCGCATCAGCGCGCCCATCTGGCTGTCCAGCATGGACCACAGGTCCTTCAGCCGGCTCCGTCCCGAGACGTCGATGAGCAGCTCGTGGAACCTGGTGTCGCTATCGACCAGGGCATCGAGGTCGTCAGTCCTGGCCGCGGCCGACATGTGCTCCAGGGCCAGGCGCAGTGACCTGGACAGTTCTTTCCTGCGCTGACCAAGACCGCCGGCCACGCTGGCGTCCTCAAGCACGTAACGCGCGTAGCAGACGTCCTCCGCGTCCTGCATCGACATCCTGGTCACGATGCTGTAGCGGCGCGGCACGATCTCGATCAGGCCCTCGGACTGCAGGCCGCGCATCGCATCCCTGATGGTGCCCCGGCTGACCCCGAACTCGGCGGCGAGATTGGCCTCGACGAGCCGGGTCCCGGCCGGCAGCTCGTTGTTCAGTATCCGGTGCCGCAGCCGGCGGCCCACCGCCTCAGGCAGGGAGACGTGCTCAAGAATGGTCCCCCACCCCCTTCTTCTCCACCTATTCCACCTGCTGCCTAGTCCGCCTGCTGCGCGGGGCGCCGTCCTCCGCTGGTCACTGTAGTTTCAGCAGCGCGGCCGTCAAGCCGGCGTGCCCGTCCGGATCCGGCCGCACGGTCAGCTCGCCGCGCGGGCCGGTCAGGATGGGCGTGATGCCTGGCCCGTGACCGGGCAGCGGGCTGGCCCCGTGCACGACGATGCCGACGCTCACCCAGTCCCGCCGGTACCCCATGTTGTACCTGGCGTCGATGTCCGAGATGGCCACCAGGTCACCGAGCCGAAGGTCCGCGCCGTCTCCGGGGCCGAGCTGCAGGTCGAGATCCCAGCTGGCGGCCGGGCGGCCGAGCCCGCTGCCCGCCAGCCTGGCCGGCAGTTCCAGCCTGACCGCCACGTGCCCGGGGCCGACGGGCAGAACGGCGAGCAGGTCAGGATCGATGTTCATCACGGTGACCGCGGGCGGCAGCCAGCCGGGCCGGAAACCCTGGCCGCGGGTCCGCACGCTAACCTGATCGCCGGGGCGCAGCCTGGTCAGGTCGCCGGCGCGGAAGCCGACGATCACGCGCCCGTTCTCGCCGCGCTTCCCGATCACCGCTCCGCTGGCTCCGGCGGCCGCACCCGTCCGCACCTGCGCCGCGTTGCCGATGCAGGAGTAGAGCGTGAGCGCGTGCCTGGCCGCCTCGGCCTGGTGCACCAGGCAGGCGCCGGGCGCGGCATGGTCGGCGTGGACGGCGAAGACCGAGTCGCCGAGGTCAAGGCCGAGCACGATCCCGCCGTCGCCGACCGGCACGTACGGCACGCCGTCCGCGTCGACCCGGTACGGGCTGTCGCCAAGCTCAGGATGCTCGACCGTCCCGAGCAGGTTGACCGTGACCGCCGCCAGCCCCGCGGTCACCGGTCCGCCCCGTGGTCCGCCGCAGAGTTGTCCTGGCGGGACCAGCCGGCCCCGTGGTGATGCCAGCCAGCACCGCCGTGGTACCAGCTGGCCAGGTTGGCGTCGGCGTCATCGACCAGGTGGAAGGCCCCGGCCGGTCCGCTGAGCAGCGTGCTCGGTCCCGGCCCGTGCCCGAACAGCAGGCACTGACCGGTCGAGATCACGCCGATGGTCAGGTATCCGGGCCGGTAGCCGCGGCCGTACCTGTGGTCCTGGTCGGCCAGCGCCACGATGTCACCCACGCGGAGCGACTCAAGCCCGAGCGACAGGTCATCGCCGAGACCCTCGTACGCTCCCATCAGGTCGGTGTTCGCATACTCCGAGATCATGCCGACCCCCGCGCCGATCGCCTCGGCCGGAACCCTGGCCGCCACGTGCACCTCGAGCCGGCCGTCCGGCCTGGTGCCGCCCGGCATCGCCTCGATCAGGCCCGGCGAGCAGTTCTTCACCACGATCTGGTGGTGGTCGCTCAGCCGCAGGCCCTGGCCGGTGGCCGTGATGGTGACGGCATCGCCGGTGGTCAGGCTGGCCGCCACCGGCTCGGCGAAGTCGGCGAGGACGTACGCGTGCTGGCCGATGACGTGCCCGACCGCGCCGGCGGCCGGACCGGAGTCCACCCGTACCTGGTTGCCGACGCAGGACAGGAACTGGACGGCCATGTTGGCGGCCGGATCGGCGTGCCTGATCGACGCGCCCGGCTCCAGGTGGTCGGCGGCATATCCGGTCGCCGGGTCGCCGCAGTGCACGCCGAGCGTCACGCCGCCCATCCCCGGCAGCACGAACGGCTGGCCGTCGGGGCCGACCCGGTACCCGTGCCGGTCGGCCAGGGCCGGCCAGACCTCGCCGGTGAGCACCTGGCTGACCAGCCTGGCCGCGTTGGTGGCGGCCTTCATCGCGGGTCCAGCGGGAAGCTGACCCAGGCTCGCTGCCGGTGCGCGGCCTCGAAGGCGTTGATCGTCTCCTGGACCAGCGCCGCCTGGCCGAAGTCCCCCTGGCAGTCCGCACTGTCGGCGGTGATCTCGGAGATGAAGTCGGCGACGAGATTGGAGTAGAACAGGTACTCCCACGGCTCGCCGGAATGGCCGCCCCCGGGGAAGAAGCTGGCCGGGATCTCCTGCTCGGTGAACTCCACGGCGTTCTTGCTGGCGGTCCTGATCGTCTGGCAGCAGCCGAACTCGTCGACGAGCCGGACGATGATCGCGCCCTGCGACCCGTAGATCCTGGCTTCGATGCCCGGGTAGTTGCCGACGGTGACGTAGGACGACTGGATCGATGCCAGCGCGCCGGAGCCGAACTCGGCGATCCACATATCCCCGTCGTCGATGTTGGCCCTGGTCATCTCGCCGGTGTCGCGGACCATCCGGACGGGCACGAAGTTGCGCATCGTGCCGACAACGGCGCTCAGCGGCGCGCCGAGCCACCAGTGCATGATGTCGATGATCGGCGCGCCGTAGCCCTCGATCGACGACACGGCAATGACCGCGGGGTCGGCTTGCGGGTCGACCTGGCGCAGCGGCGTCGCCGGGTCGATCCACTGGCTGTTCTGCTCGAACCCGTTGAACAGGTAGGGCTCGCCGGCGAACCCCGAGTCGATGAGGTGCCTGGCGTACTGGATCGCCGGGGCATACCGGAACGTGAAGCCGACCTTCGTCTTCAGTCCCCTGGACCGGGCGAGCTCGGCCGCCTCCCTGGTCTTGCGGTAGTCGGGATGCACCGGCTTCTCGCACAGGACGTGCTTGCCCGCGCTGAGCGCGTTCCAGGAGACGTCGAAGTGCGGGCGATTGCCGGTGACCACGTCGATCACGTCGATGTCCGGGTCGTCGAGCAGCTCGCGGTAGTCGGCGGTCGTCCTGGCGATGCCGAACCTGGCCGCTGCGCCGGCCAGGGCGGCGGGGTCGGTGTCGGCTAGTGCGACGACCTCGGCTCTGCCGTCCCGCTGCCAGCCCGGGATGTGGGCACGCTGCGCCCAGCTCCCCGTGCCGACCACCGCGACGCGCAGCGTCCCTGATGCCATCGGATCGTCCCTTTCGAAAGTCAGTAGCCCGCGTCGGAGTCGAAGACATTGCGCAGCGGCTCCCCCGCCAGCCAGCGCCCGAGGTTGTCGATGAACAGGTCGGTCAGCAGCTCGTTCTCCGCGGCGACCGTGGACGCCGAGTGCGGCGAGACGATCACGTTATCCATCGCCCACAAGGGCGAGGTGGCCGGCAGCGGCTCGGTCTCGAAGACGTCGAGGCACGCGCCGGCGACCCGGCCGGCGGCCAGGGCGTCGATCAGCGCGCTCTCGTCGATCACCTGCCCGCGGGACAGGTTGACGACCACGGCTCCCGGCCGCAGCAGCGCCAGCTCGCGGCGGCCGATCAGGTGACGCGTCCGCTCGGTCAGCGGGCAGGCCAGCACCAGCGCGTCGACGGTGCCCAGCACGCTGCCGATCTCGGTGTCCGCCAGGTACTGCGACATGCCTGGTACCTGGTAGGCGCGGCCGGGCCGGCCGGCGCCGTAAACCTCGACGCCGACGGCGGAGAGCAGCCTGGCGACCTCGCGTCCGACCCCGCCGAGCCCGACCAGCAGGACCCGTGATCCGCGCAGCAGCGCCGTGGCGTGCCGCCCCCAGTGCGTGGCCGCCTGCTGGCGAGCCAGCAGCGGCAGGTCCTTGGCGAAGTAAAGCAGTCCGAACAGCGCGAACTCGGCCAGCGGCGCGCCGTGCACCCCGGCCGCCGTGGTGAACACGATGGAGGTCTTCGCCAGCCCGGTGCGGTCGAGCAGGCCGCCGATGCCGGCGCTCGTGCCCTGGATCCAGCGCAGCCGCGGGCAGTTGACCGCGATCAGGTCCGGCGCCTGCCAGTCGAAATCGAAGCTGACGTCGGCGGCCGCACGCAGTCCGGCCCACCGGGCCAGGTCAGCCGGGCTGAGGTTCCTCGGCGTGCCCGAGTGGTCGCACGGGTAGCGCGGAACGGGCAGCAGGTCGGGTTCGTACAGCAGGTTCACCCGCTGGTCGGCCGCCGCGATCCGGTTCGCGTGCTCGGCCCCGAGCGGGGAGGCGATGAGCACGTTCACGGCCCGGGTCATCCGCACCTGCCCTCTCGGCTAATTGTCGACAGTCAACGACTACCTCAGCATGAACCAGCAGTCAAGACCGGGCAGCGCCCTACCTGCCTGGCCGAACAGCACCGAAACACAGGAGGTACGCCGAAGATGTCGGCTATTGACGCTGCCCGGGCGCCTCTTTACATTAGAGACACGCTGTCGACAATCGACGAAATGGGGTGCACTATGCTCCGAGCTTCCTGGCCCCGGACGCTGAGCCTCGCTGCGATCGCTGTCGCCATGGCTGCCGCCGGCTGCTCGAGCGCCGGCTCGGGCACCCCGTCCGGCTCGGCCGCCGGCAGCAGCACCCTGGTGATCGCCAATGCCGTCCGGGTCGACACGCTCGACCCCGAGGCCAACTCGGTCAACGAGTCCATCTGGCTAGACCAGAACCTCTACAGCAGACTGCTCCAGCCCAACGCCACCGGTACCGCGCTGCTGCCCGACCTGGCGACGTCATGGAACATCAGCAAGGACGGGCTGACCTACACCTTCCACCTGCGCGACGCCAAGTTCTCCGACGGCTCCCCGGTGACCGCGAGCGACGTCGTGTTCTCGATCGACCGGTCCCGCGCGTTCAAGGGCGGCTGGGGGTTCCTGCTCACGCCGGCCAAGACGATCACGGCGCCCGATCCGCACACGGTCGTCATCACGCTGTCGCAGAAGCACGCGCCGCTCCTGGCCGACCTGGCGATGTACGCGTACTCCATCGTCCCCAGGCACCTGGTGCAGTCTCAGGGCAAGGCCTTCTTCCAGCATCCGGTCGGCAGCGGGCCGTTCTACGTGACCTCGTATAAGCCTGACAGCGAGGTCGACCTCGCGCGCAACCCGCACTTCTACGGGACGATGCCGAAGATCAGCAAGGTCAAGATCCTGATCGTGCCCGACGACAACACCCGCGTGCTCATGCTGGAGAGCAAGAAGGCTGACGTCATCGAGAACCCGCCGGGCAACCTGACCAGCCAGATCGACAAGACACCCGGGCTGCACGTCGACCTCTTCCCGTCCACCAGGGTCGACTTCATCCAGCTGGACGAGCACTTCGGGCCGTTCAAGAAGCTCGCGGTACGGCAGGCACTGAACTACGCGATCGACCGCAACGCACTGGTCAAGCTGGCCTATCAGGGCGACGCGATTCCCGGCGCCTCGTTCATGCCGTACAAGATGCAGTATTACGATTCCTCGATCACGCCGTACCCGTATGACCCGGCGAAGGCCAAGAAGCTGCTCGCAGCGGCTGGCTACCCGCACGGCTTCAAGACGTTCCTGATCACCGTCAGCGGTGACGTGGCCGGCCAGGCCGAGGCCGTCGTGGTCAAGTCCGAGCTGGCCAAGGTCGGGATCACCGTCGCCATCCAGTCCTACGAGCTGCTCACGGCCTACTCGAAGGAGGACGGCGGGCACTCGCAGATGGGCGAGCGGTACTGGACCAACGACATCATCGACCCCGACGAGGTCGCGACGTTCGGCGCTGACTGCAAGGGCGGCGCGAACGCGTTCAACAGCTACTGGTGCAGCACGCTGGCAACCAGCCTGGTGAATAAGGCCAGAAGCGAGCTGAACAGCACGAAGCGGCAGGCGTACTACAGCCAGATCCAGCAGATCGTCTACCAGCAGTCGCCGTTCATCGTTACCGACTACAGCCCGTACCGGTACGGCGTCGGCAACTGGGTCAAGGGATTCCACGCGAGCCCGCTGGGGGCCTACGACCTGTCGCTTGAGACCCTCACGGTCGGCCAGCACTAGCGTGATCGGCGGGCGCCGTCACTGGTCGGCGCCCGCCGATCCGACCTGGCCGTCAGCACGAGCAAGGAGGTCACCGGTTGAGTCGCTTCGGCACGCTCCCCCGGCGACTTGGCCATCTCGTGCTCATCGCGTTCGGCATCACGCTGGTCACGTTCTTCCTGCTGCGGCTGATCCCCGGCGACCCCGCGCTGGCGATCCTCGGCACCAGCTACACCCATCAGCGGGCCGTGGCGATCGACCTCGCGCTTGGCCTGAACAAGCCGATCTGGACGCAGTACGTCCTGTTCATGGGCCGGCTCTTCCGTGGCGACCTCGGTTACTCCTTCTTCTACAGCGAGCCCGCCACGACGGTGATCGGGCAGCATCTGGCGCCGACGGTCTTCCTGGTGATCTATGCCGCCGTGCTGGCCGCCGCCATCTCGCTGCCGCTCGGCTTCGTGTCCGGCCTGCGCAGGGGCGGCGTCGTCGACCAGTCGGCCCGGGTGTTCTTCACGGTCAGCTTCGCCATGCCGGCCTTCTGGCTCGGCATCATCTTGCTGATCGTCTTCAGCGTCCACCTGCAGGTCTTCCCGATCAGCGGATTCGGCGCCGGGTTCGCCGGGCACCTGTACTACCTGTTCCTGCCGGCGCTGACGATCGCCGTCGGTTTCTCCACGGTCCTGATCCGGAGCCTGCGCGCGGCCACGATCGCGACCTTGCAGGCCGAGTTCGTCGACACCGCCCGAATGAAGGGCATCTCCCGGGCGAAGGTGCTGCGACGGCACGTGTTCCGCAACGCCGTGCTCGCCGTGGTCGCCGTGTTCGGTGTGAACCTGGCCTACCTGATCAGCGGGACGGTGCTGGTCGAGAACGTGTTCTCGCTGCCCGGACTCGGCTCGCTGCTGGTCAACTCGGTATCGAACCGGGACTACCCCGTGGTGCAGGGCGTGACCCTGCTGTTCGCCCTGCTCATCGTGGCGATCAACCTGCTGACGGACGTGACCCAGTCGGCGCTTGACCCGCGCGTGGGACAGGAGATCGGCGAATGAGCCAGACCTGGACGACGCACCCATCGCAGGCGCTGCTGCGCGTCGCCGAGCGCGGCGCGAAGCGCAGCCGGAGCACGGGCCGCCGCCGGCTGGTGCTGATCAGCGGCCTGGTGATGCTGGGCATCGCGATCGCCGCGATCCTGGCCGCGCCGCTGCTGGCCGGAAAGTCCCCGACCGCGCTCGACGTCCTGCACCCGCTCGCTCCCCCGCTGACCCCCGGCCACCTGCTCGGCACCGATCAGTACGGCCGTGACATCCTCGCCAGGATCCTGTACGGCGGCCGGATCGACCTCGCGATCGCGTTCGGCGCGACCAGCGTCACCCTGGTGTCCGGCACCATCGTCGGGCTCGTCGCCGGGTACTTCGGCGGGTGGGTCGACAACCTGCTGATGCGGATCGTCGACCTGTTCTTCGCGTTTCCTTTCCTCGTCCTGATCATCGCGATCATCGCGATGCTGGGCCCGAGCATCTTCAACATGTTCGTGGCGATCTGGATCACCAGCTGGGTCAGCTACGCGCGGATCATGCGCGCCCAGACCGTGGTCGCGAAGAAACAGCAGTACGTGCTCGCCGCCCGGACCCTCGGCTACGGCCGGGTCCGCGTGATGCTGCGGCACATCCTGCCCAACACCGCTTCGGCCGTGATCATCTTCTCGATGGTCGACGCGGTCGGCAACATCATCCTCGCCGCCTCGCTCGGCTTCCTGGGCCTGGGCGCCCAGCCGCCAACGCCGGAGTGGGGAACGATGATCTCCGATGGCCAGAATTACATCTTGTCGTCCTGGTGGCTCGCCACCCTGCCGGGCCTGGCGATCGTCTTCGTCGGCGTCGCGTTCAGCCTGATCGGCGACGGCCTCGCTGACGTCCTGCGCCCGGGCGAGCGGTGACCGCTATGAGCGTAGCCGCCGAGCCGCTGCTCACCGTCGAGGATCTGCATACCTACCTGGCTACCGGTCAGGGGGTGGTGCGGGCCGTCGACGGGGTCTCGTTCACCCTGGGCCAGGCCGAGGTGCTCGGCATCGTCGGTGAGAGCGGCTGCGGGAAGACGGTCACCTGCCGCACGATCATGGGCCTGACGCCGCGCCGGATCGCCTACAGCAGCGGCCAGGTGATCTACCACCCCTGGGGCGACGGCAACATCCTGGATCTGTCCCAGCGCGAGCTGCAGAAGCTGCGCGGCACCCACCTGGCGATGATCTTCCAGGACCCGATGACGGCGCTGAACCCGGTCCGCAGCATCGGCGACCAGCTGATCGAGGCGGTCACCGCGCATGCCAGGCTGCCGCGGGCGCAGGCCCGCGACCGCGCGATCGACCTGCTGACCACGGTCGGCATCCCGGCCGCTGACCGGCGGATGCGCGACTACCCGTTCCAGTTCAGCGGCGGCATGCTGCAGCGGGCGCTGATCGCCATCGCCCTGGCCTCCTCGCCGCGGCTGCTGCTCGCGGACGAGCCGACCACGTCGCTCGACGTGATCATCCAGGACCAGATCCTCAGCCTGCTGCTCGAGCTGCAGCGGGACACGGGGATGAGCATGATCCTGGTCAGCCACGACCTGGCCGTGATCACCGAGGTATGCGACCGGGTCATCGTCATGTACGGCGGTCAGGTCGTGGAGGAGGGCGATACCGCGACGATCATCACCGCGCCCTCGCATCCTTACACCAAGGCGCTGCTCGAGGCCCTGCCGCAGGGCGGCCATCGCGGCCCGCTGCGCAGCATTCCCGGCGCTCCGCCCAGCCTGATCGACACCCCGGCCGGCTGCCGCTTCGTGCCACGATGCCCGCTCGCGATGCACGAGTGCACCGGCTGGACCACCGAGCTAGTTGAGACCGGCGGACCCGGCCACCGGGCCCGCTGCTGGCGGCATCACGAGGTCGGGAGGACCACGGCATGGCAGGCAAGCGACTCGGCGTAGGCGTCATCGGAGCGGGGCGGTGGGCGAACTGGGCGCACCTGCCCGGCTGGGTGCGCGACAGCCGGTGCGACCTCGTGGCGGTCTGCGACCGGGAGATCGACCGGGCCAGGGCGGCGGCGGAGAAGTTCGGTGCGCCGGTCGTCACCGCCGACTACCGCGACCTGCTCGCACGCGATGACATCGACATTATCGACGTCGTCACCAGGGACTCCGAGCATTTCGAGGTCAATGTGGCCGCCATCGAGGTCGGCAAGCACGTGCTGAGCGAGAAGCCGGTCGCTCACGACTTCCGCGACGTGCGGCGGGTAGCCGACCTCGCGGTGGCGAAGGGGCTGAAGACCAAGGTCGGCTTCACGTTCAGGTACAGCCCGGCGGTCCGCTACCTCAAGCACCTGATCGACAGCGGCAGCCTCGGGACTCCGTTCATCTACAACGCCTACGAGCAGAATTCGCAGTGGCTGAACCCCGCGACGCCGCTGCGCAGCGGCGAGCGCGCGGGCGACCGGCCGCTCCAGGTCGCGTCGCTGGAGGGATATGGCGCGCCGGTCATCGACCTCGGGCACTGGTTCATGGGCTCCGATCTCACCGCGGTCGTCGGCGTGCTGCGAAACTTCGTGCCTGAGCGCATGATCGCCGAGACCGGCACAATGGCCAGGGTGAACATCGACGACGGCGATATCTTCATCGGCGAGTTCGCCAGCGGGGCCATCTGCTCAGTGCAGAGCAGCTTCGTGACCGTCGGCAACTACCCGGGCATCGAGGTGCGGGTCTACGGGTCGGAGGGCGCCGCCATCGCCCGGCTGGTCGAGGAGTTCGGCATCTGCGAGACGCTGAAGGTCGCCAGGCCCGATGACGTCGAGTTCCAGGAGGTGGAGGTGCCGCAGAGCTACTACCCGCCGGGCGGCAGCCCGCGTGAGTCGTGGCGCACCCTGTACTACGCGAACCTGACCGCGAACTTCGCCAGCGAGGTGCTCGGCGAGATCGCCGGCAACGAGGGAAACTTCGGCGACGGGCTGTGGGTGCAGGAGGTCGTGAACGCCGTGGAGATCTCCCATCACGAGCGGCGCTGGGTCAGCCTGCCGCTGGAAGTGACGCCCTGATGCCCACGTCGAAGCAGGTTCGCTGGGGCATCATCGGCACGGCGAATATCGCCAGGGCGGCCTTCTTGCCGGCGCTGCGCGCCGCGGGCGGAATCCCCGCCGCGGTGGCCGGGCGAGACCTGGCCAGAGCGCAGGAGTACGCCCGGGCGCACGGCGTCGGGCGTGCGATGCAGGGTTACCAGAGCCTGATCGACGATCCGGACGTGGACATCCTGTACATCGCCCTGCCCAACGCGCTGCACGCGGAGTGGACGATCCAGGCACTGAATGCGGGCAAGCCGGTGCTGTGCGAGAAACCGCTCTGCGGCACGCTCGCCGACACCGAGCGCGTGCTGTCCGTCGCGCGGCAGACCGGGACCCTGCTGTGGGAGGCCTTTGTCTTTCCCTTTAACGAGTACATGCAGCGGATCAGGTCGCTGATCGCCGACGGCGCGATCGGCGAGCTGCGCGAGATCCAGTCCGACTTTCACTTCCGGGTCAGCCGTCCTGACAACATCAGGATGTCCGCCGAGCTCCAGGGCGGCGCGCTGCGTGATGTCGGCTGCTACCCCGTCCGGCTGGCGCAGGAATTCTTCGGCCAGCATCACAGCGCCTGGGCGGCTCGCGAGCTTGGCGGCCACGGCGTCGACGTCGAGACCTGGGGATCCCTGGGCTATAGCGACGGCCGCAGGCTGCTGCTGTCGTGCGGGATGCGCCGGGAGTACGACACGTTCTCCCGGCTGCTCGGCACGGCGGGGCAGATTGAGGTCAGCAACCTGTTCCATCCGGGACCCGGTGACCACGTCACGCTGCATCAGCCCGGCGGCGAGCCGGTCAGCTGGACCGCCCCGGTCAGCGAGCCCGCCTTTACCGCCGCGCTCCGGCACGTCAGCGCCGCCGTCACCGGGGCCGAGCCACCGCGGCTGCTGGCCACCGAGACGTCCCTGGCGACGGCCAGGGCCCTGCACGATCTCGCGGCGGCGTCGCGCCCGCCCGCCTAGTATCCGCCGAGCCCCTAGCCGCCCAGCCTCCAGCCGCCGAGCCTCTAGCCGCCGAGCCTCTAGCCGCCGAGCCCGCGCTAGTCGCCCAGCCCGATGCCGGGCATCCAGCGCAGCCAGCGCGGCAGGTACCAGCTCCGCTCCCCGAGCAGGGCGAGCGCGGCCGGCACGCAGATCCCCCGCACCACGGTGGCATCGATCAGGACCGCGAACGCCAGGCCGACGCCGATCATCTTCAGGTCGATGGTGGACAGCGAGGCGAAGATCGAGAAGACCGCCACCATGATCACTGCCGCGCTTGTGACCACGCCCGCCCCGCGGGAGATCCCGCCGACTACCGCGTCATGCGTGGTCGCGCCGGCCGACCGCAGTTCCTTGATCCGGCTCAGGATGAAGACGTGGTAGTCCATGCTCAGCCCGAACAAGAACACGAACATGAACAGCGGGACCCAGTCCATGACCCCGCCGAACGAGGTGAATCCGAGCAGTCCTTCCAGGTGCCCTTGCTGGAAGATGATCGTGATCAGGCCGTAGGACGCACCGACCGAGAGCAGGTTGAGCCCGATCGACACCAGCGGGATCGCGAGCGACCTGAACGCGATGAGCAGCAGCACGAAGGCGAGCGCGGCGACGATGCCGAATACCAGCGGCGCGGCCGACCGGAGCGCCGACCGGTAGTCGTAGCTATTCGCCGTGTCCCCGGTGACGGCGTACCTCACGCCGGCGACCTTGCCGAGCGTGGCGGGGAGTATCTGCCCGCGCAGCGTCTGCACCGCGCTGAACGACCGGGCGTCCGTGCCGGCCCCGGCCAGCGGCACCGTGACGAGCAGGCCGTGCCCGGCACCGACCGGAAGGGCGCTCACCGGTCCGTGGATCGGCCCGGCCGGACGCTCGGCGACCGACCGGAGCTCGGCCAGGGCGCGCCCCATCGCCGGGCTCCGCACGCCGGGCCCGGAGACGACGACCTGAGCCGGGGCTGGGCCGCCGGGAAAGTCGCGGGAGATCATCGAGAGAGTCCTGACGACGGGCAGGCTCGACGGCAGGTTGATCGCCGGGCTGCCGATCCGCATGCCCAGTGCCGGGAGGGCCAGCGCACCAAGCGCGGCGACGGCGACACCGCCCCAGACCAGCGGCCTGCGCACCACCCGGCCGACCAGGACCGCCCACAGTCGCGAGTGCCCGGCCCTGGTCCGCGCCTTGCCGAGGAACGGGATTCTGGCCCGGTCAGCCCACGGCCCGAGCAGGGAAAGCATGGCGGGCAGCGCGGTCAGCGAGCCGGCGACGGCCACGCCGACCACGCAGATCGTGCCGATGGCGAAGCCGGTGAACATGTCGATGCCGGTAAAGAGCAGCCCCGCCAGCGAGATCATCACAGTGATCCCGGAGACCACGATGGCCCGGCCCGAGGTGGCGGCCGCAGTGCGCAGGGCGTCGTGGAACGAGGCCCCCGCGGCCCGTTCCTCCCGTTCGCGGCGCAGGTAGAACAGCGTGTAGTCGACCCCGACCGCCATCCCGATGATCAGCACCACCTCGGAGGTGCCCTGCCCGATCGGCAGCCAGCGGCTCGGGATCGCGAGCAGCGACACGGTGGTCATCACGGCGCTGCCGGCCAGCAGCACCGGGATGCCCGCCGCGATCAGCGCGCCGAAGACGATCAGGAGCAGCAGCAGCGTGATCGGGATCGACGTCAGCTCGGCCTTGCGGAAGTCCTGGCCGATCATCGCCGTGGCCGCCCGGTCGACGCTCGCGTCGCCTGCCTCGGCGACGACCAGATCGGGGTACCTGGCCTGGATCGTGCCGATGGCGTGCAGGGCGCGTACCACCGTCGCGTCGGCACTGCCGTGCGGCCCGGCGACATTGAAGGTAATCAGCACGCCCTTGCCGCCCCGGGCGATCATGTCCCTGCCGCTGCGTCCGAAGGGCGAGCGGATGTCGGCGGCCGTCGCGGGAAGGGCCCGCAGGGCCGTGATCACGTCGCGGGCCGCCAGCCGCATGCTCGGGTCGGTGGCATAGGTGTGGCGCGGCCCTGGCGTCCTGGACTGGATCAGCACGCTCTCCGAAGGAGGAGTGACAACGTGCAGGTGGTCAAGCATCCGCTCGGCGACGCCCGACGGACCCGGGTCGTACTGCGGCTGGCTCTGCGTGCCGTACAGATGACCGGCCAGGAGGGCGCCGCCGACCATCAGGCTCCAGGCGAGCAGGGCGAGCACGGCGTGCCTGGCACTCCAGCAGGCGATCCGCTCGGTGACCGGCCGGTGCCTGCGAGGCCCCCGCTGACGCGGTCTAGGCTGCTTCGGTCTGGACGGGGACCCGGACGGCTCCTGGTCGGCTGAGCCTTCCGCCGCTACGATCACGACGGCGGGCGGAGTGCTCAACTGCATCAGGAAACCTTCCGGGAACTGGATGTACCCCAATCAGCGAAGCAGCGCCCCGCAAAGTTCCCTGGACAATACCCGCGCCTTCCGGCTTCCCCGGCCGCAAAGAAACAACCATGACCTAACCGCGATACCGTTCTTACCTTGGGAAATTAGGTCGCCGGATACGGCCATCCTGCCGGACGGGCCGGTCGGCCTGTGACCAAAATCACCTGACCCGACTGCGAAGGGAGACGCCAGGATGGGCGAACTGATCCTGGTCAGGCACGGCGAGACGGTGTGGAGCCGCGAGCACAAGCACACCGGCCGCACCGACGTCCCGCTCACGCGGGCGGGCGAGGCGGCGGCTCGCGCCCTGGCCGGCGAGCTGGCCGCCAGGCCGATCGCCGCCGCGTTCGCCAGCCCGGCGCAGCGCGCGGTGCGGACCGCCGAGCTGGCCGGGCTGACCGGGGTCAAGACCGATCCGGATCTGGCCGAGTGGGACTACGGCGGCTGCGAGGGCCTGACCGCCGAGCAGATCCGGCAGGACCGGCCGGGCTGGTACCTGTGGCGCGACGGCGTGATCCCCGGTGACGGCGAGCACCCTGGCGAGACGATCGACCAGGTCGCCGCGCGGGCCGACGCCCTGCTCTTCCGGGTGCGGCCGCTGCTCGCCGACGGTGACGTGGCGCTCGTCGCCCATGGCCACCTGCTGCGCATACTCACCGCCCGATGGCTCGGCCTGGAGCCGGACTGCGGGCGGCTATTCGCGCTGGATACCGGGACCCTGTCGACGCTGGGTACCGAGCACGGTGAGCCGGTGATCGCCGCCTGGAACGTGCCGCCCCGCTAGCTGGCCGCAGGGTCGGCGACCCAGCCGAGCATCAGCGGCTCACCCGTCAGCGAGTCCCGCAGCATCAGCAGATAGGGCCGGTCGAAGGTGAGGGTGATGCGGCCCGCGCTGAGCCGCATGCCCACGCCGGTCGCGGCGCTGGCGACGGTGCCCTTCTCGGCCACGGCGAGGGTGGCGGCGTGCTGGACGAACCCGATGCGGCACGCCTGCGGGGATAGCCCGGTGACATCGGCCCGGTCGCTGAACGCGATGCCCATCCCCAGCGAGGTGAGCACTTGCCTCAGCGACTCGCTGGCTGCCAGCCTCACCTTCGGCAGGGCAATGGCCGTGACGCCCTTGCTCGTGGCCAGGCCCGACGTCAGGGCGTGCAGCGAGCGAGCATCAGGTAGCTGGCGGTCACCGGCCCGGTGGGCGTGGCGAACGACCCTGGCTGGGTCAGCGCGTGGCTGAACGGATGCTTCCAGCGCGCGTTGAGGTACAGCGCGTCGGTCAGCACCCAGTCCGACCGCCGACTGCGACAGCGAGCCGGCCGGGAGCAGCGTCGGAATATGCCCGCGGGTGACGGGTCGGCCCAGATCCGGTTGCTCGCGGTGAAGGTCACTCCCGGGGCGTCGAGCGAGCGCAGCAGGGCCGACCTCGTGCACAGGCCGGCGACCTGGCTCCCGCTCGCGGCCGGCCAGTGCAGGACCCGCGCGACCGCGGCCGTCGTCGCCCCCCCGGCCGCCGAGATACGTCATCGCCAGGCCCGTTGCCAGGCTGACCGGCGAGATCACGGCGTTGGCAGCGGGCCGGCTGGCGCACAGCGACGAGAGCAGGTTCAGGCCGAAGGCGGTATCGCTCGTGCCGTAGCTGCGCAGCGCGGCCACCTGGCTCGCAGTGAGTACGACCGCGGGCGCGTGGCGGGGGCGTGCCGGGGCGCCGCATCCCGCTGCCGCGGTAGCCGGGACGGCGATCGCGGTCAGCGCGGCAACCAGCGCAGGTTCATCATGGCGATTGGACGGCGCCATGGCCTGGCGGGTTCCACCCGGGATCGGCGGGCTATCGGGTCAGCACGGCCCGCTGCCTTGTGCCGCCAGTCAGGCAGATCGCCAGGCCGAGGACGCCGACGTCACGCAGGGTGAGGTCGGTGAGCCCGCCGCTGATGGTGAGGGAAATGACGATCTGCAGCAAGAGCAGCGCCGCTGCCGCGGCCGCGAGGCGCAGCGCCACCCCGGCGGTAATCGCCACGGCGAGCACCAGCAGCACCCAGCCATGCACGAGCACGAGCGCGATCGCGACCTGGGAGGTCGCCGCGATGCCGGGAACATACCCGGTCCACAGCTGCGGTGTCATGAGCTCGTGGTAGCCGAACCAGGCCAGCACCAGGCCGAGCAGCACTCTGGCCGCGGCCGGCGCCCAGTCGGCGGCAAAGCGCTGAGCCTGGCTGATGACGTCACCGCGGCCGCCGGGCTCAGCGGAGTCGCACTGGTCGCCCTGATCGCCACGGCTGCCGCGTACTGCGGTGGTCCGACCACTCTTGCTCACTGCAGGATCCTTCCCTGGGAGTCCGTCACCACGAGCCCGTCGTCGCCGAGGTTGTAGTCGCTGTTACCCGATTCGTCGCCCATGGACGCTTCGATGACGTAGACCTTTGCGCCGGCCGGGTACAACTTCGCGGCCGGCGTCGGCTGCCCGGCCACCCCGGCGGTCACCATGATCCCCGAGCCATGCTTGCGCACGGTGATGACCAGGCCGGTCGCGGCCGCCTTGGCAGCACTGCTCACCGGGCCTGGCCACTCCTGGAAGGCGTAGGAAGCGTAGGACTGCGAGCTCAGCTTCGGACCCGGCCCACCGGGTGTCGGCGAGGCAGTGGCGGATGGGCCCTGCGTTGGCGGACCCTGTGCCGACCGGCTCTGTGCCGGCCGGCTCTGTGCCGGCCGGCTCTGTGTCGGTGACGCTGAGGACGGCCCGGGGCGGGCGGGCGCGGACGGCGACGGACCCAGGCCGGCCAGCGTCGACGGCAGCCCGTTGTGCCGGCCCGACCAGCCGTGCACGCCGAGCAGGAGGCCGGCTACCGCCGACAGCGCCAGGACCGTGATCCCGCGGGGTCCGACCGTCTCACCAGCAATGCGCATCAATGATCACGTCCCAATAGCGGAGTTCGAGCCGCCGGAACGCCACGCCGATGATCGGCTTGCCCGGCCTGACCGGATCAACTCTCCTGGTGGCGCCGAGGTTCCCGAGTGCCCGTCAGGCGGCAAGGGCGGCGGTGCTCGTCAGGCCGCAAGGGCGGCGGCGGGCGGCCTGCCGAGCAACTGCCGCGGGATGCGCGTCGTGGCCTGGCGCAGCGCCCGCAGCGCGATCGTCGTGCTCAGGTCGGTGACGGGGCTGCCGGGAGCGCCGTACATCCGGCGGGCCCAGCGCGGCAGGCTGGCGAAGGCCAGCGTGTTGGCGGGCGGGACCACGAGCTTGAGGCCGGTGAACGGCCACGGGATATCGGGGCGGAACGACCGGACGAGCGCCTGCCGTGCTTCGTCGCACGCGTAGAGTAGCGGGCGCATCCGCTCGTAGTAGGCGTCAAGCTCGGCCATGCTGCCCGGAACCCCGGCCGGATCCAGCCCGACCACGGCGGCGCTGCGCCGCTGCTCAGCGACGAACCGATCGAGGTCGCCCGCGGCCAGCGGGATCCCCGAGCGCCTGGCGATGTCGGCATAGGAGGCGATCTCGCCGCAGTGCACCCACAGCAGCAGGTCAGGCTCGTCCAGCCGGATGACGGAGCCGTCGGCGTCGGTACCGGTGAGCGAGGCGTGCACCTTCCGCACCCGGCGTCCGGCCCGTTCCGCCTCGGCGGCCGTTCCGTACGTCCTGACCCTGACGTATTCCACTGTCCTGCCGAACCGGCCCCATGCCTCGCCCGGCCGGGCAAAGGCGGTGTTCTGCCAGGTCGCGCGCATCGTGCGCGGATGCAGCGCCTGCAGGTACATCGCCCGCAGGCCGCCCACCCACATGACGGGCTCACCCAGGATCCGCCAGGTGACCGACTCGGGGCCGAACAGGCCGTCGGCGGGAGGGGTGGTCGAGGTCAATGCTGCCTCCTGCGGCTGCTCGGGCGCTGCTAGCGCGGCCTGGTCTCCTCGCTGATCCAGTCTAGGTACCCGGCCGAGCCGGCGATGATCGGCGTGGCGATGATCTCGGGCTCGTCGTAGCTGTGCCGCTCGAGCAGGAAGTCAGCAAGCTCGGCGTACCTGTCGGCAGGCAGCTTGAGCATCACCATCCACTCTTCGGCCCGCTCGATGCCGTCTTCCCACCAGAAGGTGCTGGCAACGGGCCCGGCGACCTGAGCGCACGCCGCGAGCCTGGCCTGCACGGCGTCGTGGGCGAGTTCCATCGCCTCGGCCCGGGAATCGGTTGTCGTCTGCACGTGCAGGAATCGCGCCTCGTCACCGGCTTCTTCGCGCTGGGCCGCCATACCACCAGATGGTACGCCGCCACGGCGGTAACCTTTGCATTCCTGGCAACGAGGAGGATTGGGTGGAGCGTCCGCTGTGTCTGATTGTGAACCCGGCAGCGGGCAATGGCCGGGCTCATGAGTTCCTGCCTCCGGCCAGGTCGGCGCTCACCGCGGCGGGTGCCGAGCACCGCGTGATCGAGTCGTCCAGCCTGGGGCACGCGAGGGAACTGGCCGCCGACGCGGCGAGCCGCGGCGAGGTGGTGGTCGCGGTCGGCGGCGATGGCCTGGCGGGCGCGCTGGCGGGCGTCGCGTCAGCGGGTGGCGCGAGCTACGGGCTCATCCCGGTGGGCCGGGGCAACGACCTGGCCGGCGTGCTCGGCATCCCGTCCGATCCGGCGGCCGCCGCCCGGGTGCTCGCGGCCGGCCAGCTCCGGCAGATCGACCTGATCGCGGCCGGGACGCCCGGCCAGCCCGAGGTCATCGTGGCGGGCAGTGTCTACGCGGGGATCCCGGCGATCGCCGGCGAGATCGCCAACGCGACCCGGTGGCTGGGCGGCTCTCTGGTCTACCAGGTCGCCGCGCTCCGGGCGCTCGCCCGCTGGCGGCCTGCCACTTTCACCGTCGAGATCGCCGGCGCCGGCGAGCCGGACGAGTTCGACGGCTACGCCGTGGTCGTGGCCAACTGCGCGTACTTCGGGGCCGGCATGCAGGTGGCGCCGCCCGCGGTCATCGACGACGGCGTGCTCGACGTGGTGCTGATGCGGCACGCGCCGAAACTGACCTTCGTCCGCGCGCTGATGAAGATCAAGGATGGCTCGCACGTGACGCTGCCGCAGATCTCGCTGGAGCGCGGCGCCGAGGTCACGATCACGATGAGCCGGGACCTGCCAGCTGCCGCCGACGGCGAGCCGCTGTCCTGCGCCACGCCGCTCGCCGCCGGGACACCGCTGCGGATCCGCGCGCTGCCGGGCGCGCTGAGCGTGCTCGTCCCTGCTGGCTAGTCGTGGCGACCTAGCCGGCGGACCGGTGGCCGCCGAGGAAAGAGGCCACGAAATCCGGGCTGGCGGACAACTCGGCCGGGGTGCCTTCCATCCGCAGCTCTCCGCCGCCCATGACATAGGTGAGATCGGAGATCGCGAGCACCGCCCTGGCGCGCTGCTCGACGATCAGCACGGCGGCGCCGCGGGCGGCTAGCTGCCGCACGTGGTCGTTGAGGAGAGTCGCCGCGATGGCCGGCGCGAGGTTCGCGGTGGGCTCGTCGAGCAGGAACACAGCCGGCTGGAGCATCAGCACCCGGCCCATGGCCAGCATCTTGCGCTCGCCACCGCTGAGCTTCCCGGCCGGCCGGCTCAGCATGGTCCCCAGCCGGGGGAAGACGGCCAGCACGTGCTCGATCCTGGGCGCAAGCTCGCGGCGGTGCAGGAGGTACCCGCCTATCTCCAGGTTCTCTCTGACCGTGAGCGGTGCGAAGACATCGTCGACCTGCGGGACGTAGCCGACCCCGGCCCTGGCCATCTCCTCGGGAGCAAGGCGCGTCACGTCGCGGCCCTGGACCTGGACCCGGCCGGCGGAGACCGACAGCACGCCGGTCAGCGCCTTCAGCAGGGTGCTCTTGCCCGAGCCGTTCGGCCCGACGACCGAGACCACGGTGCCGGGCTCCGCCCGCACGCTGACATCCCTGATCACGGGATCCCCGCCATATCCGGCCGTGATGCCGTCGGCCTGCAGCGCGGCCTGGACGTCAGCCTGAGCCTCAGCCGACAAGGTAGGCCTCCACGACGTCGCTGCGGTTCCGCAGCTCGCCCATCGTGCCCTGGGCCAGGATCGAGCCTTCGGCCATGACAATCACCGGGTCGCAGAACTCGTCCATGATGGCCAGCTCATGCTCCACCATCAGGATCGTCATCCCGCCCTCGCACAGCCGGCGCAGCGCGTGGCCGATCCGGCGAGCAAGCTCGGGATGGACCCCGGCCATCGGCTCGTCGAGCAGCAGCATGTCGGGCTCGGTCATCAGCGCCCGCATGATCTCGACCAGCCGCCGCTGGCCCCCGGACAGCTCACCCGCGTAGTCGTTCGCGTGCCTGGTCAGGCCGAAGTCCTCGATCAGCGCCTGGGCCCTCGCGATTGCCCGTGCCTCGTCGCCGCGCCAGTACCGCTTTCCCGCCACCGCGCCCGCGAAGGAGTCACCGCGGTTGCCCGGCGCGGCCGACAGCAGGTTCTCCAGCACGGTGAGCCGCTTGAACTCGCTCGCCAGCTGGAAGGTCCTGACCAGGCCGGCCCTGGCCCGGCGGTAGGCCGGCAGCGCGGTGACGTCCGCGCCCTGATAGCGGATCTGCCCGCCAGAGACTCGCTCGGTGCCGGCCAGCAGCGAGAGCAGGGTCGACTTGCCAGCCCCGTTCGGCCCGATCAGGCCGGTCAGCGTTCCCCGGTCGACCGACAGCGAGACCCCGGCCACCGCGTGCACGCCGCCGAACTGCTTGCTGACGTCGGTCGCCTGGAGAATCTGCGTGCCCGACGAGCGCCGCCGCGCTGCGTCGGACCTGGCATGCGTCATCTCGGCGCCCGCCGGCCTCGCGGGTCCGATGTCCGGCAGGGCGATCACGCGCCTGCGCTCCGGCAGGATGCCCTGGGGGCGCAGCCAGAGGAACACGGCGATCAGCACGCCGATCGCGACCCACTGCAGCGACGGCAGCAGGTTCGGCGGCAGGTTCGGGTTGTTGTTCGAGATGAACCTGGTGATCTCCTCGAAGCCGACGGGCACCAGCACCGCGCCGAGCACGGCGCCGACGTGATTCCCGGCCCCGCCGATGATCACCGCGGTGAACAGGACGATGGTCTCGGCGTAGCTCCACTCGCCAGGTGACCAGACGCCGATGAAACTGACCAGGATGGCGCCCGACAGGCCGGCAATCGCGCCGCCGGTCACCAGGGCTCCGGTGCGCAGGACGAGCAGATTCTTGCCAACCGAGTCGGCGATCTTGTCGTTGTCGCGCATCGCGCGGAGCGTGCGACCGTACGGTGACTCGGTGATCCGCCGGACGAACCAGAAGACGGCTCCGGCGACGATGAGCCCGCCGGCCGCGAAGATCCACTGATAGCTGCTCGACGTCCCGACGAACATGCCCCCGGTCAGCGGCGCGGGGACGACGGCTACCCCGGCGTCCCCGTTGAAGAGCGGGCGGTAGTTCATCACCAGCAGGTTCAGCAGGACCGCGGTCACCAGCAGGCCGACCGCGGCGAAGTCACCGCGCAGCCGCCTGCCGACCAGGAACGTGAACGGCAGCGCGAGCAGTCCGCCCGCCGCGGCCGCGCCGATCCAGGGCAGCGGGAACGGCAGGTGCCAGCCGCCGATGTAGGTCTGGAAGCCCCCGTTCGCCGTGTCGGGTGGCAGCGCGAGGACCGCGGCGACGTAGGCCCCGGCGGCCTGGAAGATGATGAAGCCGAAGTTCGTCACGCCCGCCACGCCGAACTGCTGGCTGAGCCCCAGGCAGGCGATCACATCGACGGCCGCGTACACCAGCAGGATGATCAGGTAGTACACCGGCGAGGCGCCCCCTGCTCAGGTCTTGACGCCGAGCAGGCCTGACGGCCGGACGGCCAGCATGGCGAGCAGGACCACGAAGGCGACCGCGTACTTGTAATCGGCCTGGATGTACACCGCGCTGACCTCGGTGATCAGGCCGATGACCAGCGCGCCGAGCATCGCGGCGTAGGCGTTGCCCGGGCCGCCGAGGAAGACGGCAGCCAGGATCAGGATCAGGAAGATGTCGGTGCTCGAGGAGTCGAAGGTGCCGATGTCGATGGCGAAGACGGTTCCGGCCAGCCCGCACAGCGCGCCGGTCACGGCCCACGTGGTGGCGATCACCCGGCCGGCCCTGATCCCGCTGCTGCGGGCCAGCATCCGGTTGGCGGCTGTGGCCCGCATTGCCTTGCCGAGCCTGGTATAGCGGAGCAGCGCGTGCACGCCCGCCATCACCACCACGCTGATCCCGATGATCGTCAGCTGGACGGTTGTCAGCACCAGGCCGCCGAGCGTGATGGTGCGTCCCTGGCTCATCTGGTACGACACCCCGACGCCGCCGGCGAACGCCGCGATGCCGAACTCGATGATCAGCGCCATCCCGAGCGAGACGATGACCAGGGTGATCGGCGCCGCGCCGCGGCGCTGGAACGGCGAGTAGACGAAGTAGTTCAGCGCGACCGACAGCAGCGAGCTCGCCGCCATCGCCGCCACCAGCGCGACCCACACCGAGTAGCCCTGCTCGTTCACCAGGTAGGCCGTGAAGGCGCCGGCGGTCATCACGGCCGCGAAGGCCAGGTTGAGCACGTCGGTCACGGCGAACTGGAGCGTGAAGCCGACGGCGGCGACCGCCAGAACGGCCGACGTGATCAGGCCGAAGCCGACCGATGCGAGCAGCAGGCTCACGGAGTAACCGCGCGGAGCTGGGCGGCCGAGATGTTGCCGGACACCATCACCGCGCCCGAGGTGCTGTAGGTATCGATCTGGAAGATGCCGGGCGAGTCGTGGTAGGCATCGAAGCTGGTCGGTCCGCCCGGTCCGACGTAGCGGATCTGCTTGCCGGCCTTCAGGTCGGCGACGCCTTGCGCGAACGAGTTCACGACCACCGCGCCGGGAACGCCGTTGCCGATCTTGGCGATCCACGGCTTCCACTTGGCGACGTCGGTGCTGCCCGCCGCCACCATCGCGAGCGCGGCCAGGTTCATGCCGTCGTACAGGTGCACCGCGCCGGGCGCGGTGAAGTACGTGGTGAAGTCACCGGTCTGGGCGCCGCTGACCTTGCCCTTGACCGCGAGCAGTGCCTTGGTGAACGCGTCATAAGCCGGTCCGCTTGTCGCCGTGACCAGATTGTCGGCGTGGAAGTTCGCCGCCAAGTCGCTGGCGCCGACCGCCTTGGCGCAGGCCGAGTAGAACACCGGCGAGATCGCCGCTGAGGTACCGATGATCGGGATCATCTTGCCGCCGTTGAGCTGCTTGATCTCGGCGAACAGGGTCGGATCCGCGTTGCCGAGCGCCTCGGTCATGATCGCGTCAGGGTGCGCGGCCACGATCTTCGCGGCCTCGGTCCTGAACGTGGTGGCGTGCAGGTCGAGCGTCTCGTTCGCTACCAGCTGCAGGCCCGCCTTGGCGATGGCGGCGACGGCCGGCTGGACGAACGTCTGCGAGCCGATGTCGTTGCCGAACGCCAGCGCGATCTTCTGGTAGCCCAGATTCTGCGCGATCACGGTCATCGCGTACGACTCGGCGAGGTCGGGCGGGACCAGCCGGTAGAAGTAGGGGTACTTGACATGGTCGAACTCGGACTGGCCAGTCATGCAGAACATCACGGTCTTGGCCTTGTTGATCACCGGGACGACCGAGGCGGCCTCGTCGGACGTGCAGCCGATCACCAGTTCCAGGTTCTTCGCGGTCGAGAGCAGGTTGCCGACGGCCGGCACGGCGTCGGCGGGCTCGCCCCTGGTGTCGGCCGTGGTGCAGGCGACCTTGTGGCCCAGTATTCCGCCCGCCTCGTTGATGGCGCTCGTCGTGCCGTCGCAGGACACCAGGTAGATCGGGCCGAGAGCCGCGTCGGGGCCGCTGAACGGCGCGACATCGGCGAAGGTGAGCGTCGCGGTCGAGCCGGACGACGAGCCGCCGCTGCCGCACGCGGACAGGGCCGCGGCGAGCGTGACCGCGCCCGCCACGCAGGCGGTCCGCAGCCACGGGCGACGAGGGCCGGACCGCCGGACAGCACGAGCGGCACCGGGTAGGCGGGCAGCGGCGGGCGCCGCCGCGTGAGCGGATTCAAACATCACAGTCACCTCGATACCTGCGTCATGCGGGATAGATCAGAACCCGGCTGGCGTCTGATCGGCTGGCCGCCACCGCCAGTCGGTAAGGTCGGCTTCCTCCGCGACCACGCGGTTGCGGATCGTGCCGACACTCTCGACGGTCACCTCGATCAGGTCGCCCGGCTCTAGCCAGACAGGTGGCTTCCTGGCGAAGCCGACCCCGCCCGGCGTGCCAGTCGCGATGACATCGCCGGGCCTGAGCCTTGTGAATGAGGAGAAGAACTCGATCGCGCTCGGGACGTCGACGATCATCTGGGAGGTTCGCGCCGACTGCATGACCTGGCCGTTCAGCGTCGTTGTCAGGGCCACATCGGAAATGTCGACCTCGTCGGCGGTCACCAGTTCCGGCCCTAGTGGCATGCTGCCCTCGAAGTTCTTGCCCGCGGTCCACTGCGTGGCCGCCCGCTGCCATTCGCGGGCCGTGGCATCGTTCAGGACGACGAACCCGGCCACCGCGGACATCGCGTCGGCGGCCTTCAGGTAGCGCCCGCCCGCGCCGATCACGATGCCAAGCTCGCCCTCGTAGTCGAACCGGCTGGTCAGGGCAGGCTTGACCAGGTCCTCGTAGGGGCCGATGGCACTGCCTGACCCGCGTACGAACGCTTCGGGCCAGGCCGGAACCGAGCGCCCGCCCTCGATCGCGTGCTCGCTGTAGTTCACGCCGAGGCACAGGATGCGCGGCGGCTCGGGGACGGCCGGGCCGAAGTCGGCTGGCCGGACGGCGGTGCCGTCGCGGCTCGCCACCTGCCGGATCGCGTCGAGCGCGGGCTGGCCGGCCGCAAGCACGTGGGCCAGCCCGGCGAGCTGCGGATCACCGGTGGCATCCGCCACATCCACGTAACCGCTGGCGCCCGCCACGTGCAGGCGGAGCCCGCGGGATGTACGGATGGTCGCCAGCCGCATGCGCTGCCTCCGGAGGATGTGGCAGGATCGAAATCCAGCCAATTTGGTTGCAATGGCTGATCGGGTTGAGCATAGGACCAGGTCCAAAACCGGGTCAAGAGTCCGGACTTAAGACTTAATGATGAACCTTCGTGCCCTGGCGTCCTACAAGCTGGCCGGAGGATTGGTAGGATTGGTTGAAGCGCCGACCAAATCGGGAAGAAGGGCCTGGCAGACATGGCAGGGCAGCCAGCCGAACGGGGACTTGACCTCGCTCAGCTGATCGTGGCGCACTCGCTGCGGATCGGACTGGGAGCTGACGGGCGGCTTCCGACCGAGCGGCAGCTCGCCAGGGACCTCGGCGTGACCAGGTCGTCGATCAGGTACGCGCTCGGCATCCTGGAGGCCCAGGGCCAGGTCTCCCGCGAGGTCGGCCGCGGCACCTACCTGCGCTCGCCGGCGGGTCAGGCCGGCCGTGACGGCATGGACAGCCCGGCTGGAGCGACCGCGGCCGCCCAGAAAGCGGATGCGCGCGCGGCCTTCGCCCCGGCTGACGTGATGCTGGTCAGGCGCCTGCTCGAGCCGCCCGCTATGCCGCTGGCCGTGGCCTGGGCGACCGCGGCCGACTTCGCCGAGATGGACCGCTGCCTGGCGCGCGGCGACCGGGCGGCCAGCTACGAGGAGTTCGAGACCTGGGACCTGGCCCTGCACAGGAGCATGGTCGCGGCCACGCACAGCCCGCTGCTCATGACGCTCTACTCATCGATCGAGACGGCCAGGCACGGCCACATCTGGGGTGACCTCAAGCGCCGCAGTGCCTCAGCCGAGCGCAGGAACCAGTATCAGGCTGATCACCACGAGATCGTCGCGGCGCTCAAGGCCCGCGACGCCGCTGCCGCGGTGCAGGCGATGCGGAACCACCTCGCCCGGGTGTCCGACCACCTCAATGCCACCGACCCGGCGGCGGGCACCTGGCCTTAGTCCGGCGCCGCGGCCGCAGCTTCCGCGCGACCTTGTGCTACTCGGCGATGCGCTCGCAGAGCCAGCCCAGCGCGAGCGGGTACCGGTAGTCGATGCCCGAATGGGTGCCGTCGAACAGCTCGAACCTGATCACGTCGTCAGGTACGCCCGCCCGAGCCAGCGCGGCACGGAAGGCCTCGGCACCGACGTCGAGGTAGAACTCATCGGAGTTGCCCGCGTCGATCCACATTCCGCGCAGCGACTGGAGGGCGTCCGCGTACTTCGGCACCATCCGGACCGGATCCCAGTCGAGCCAGCGCTGCCAGACCGCCTCGCGGATGACGCCGGTCCGCGGGTCGAACGGAAGCTCGGCAGTGCCGTCGGCGTCCGGGGAGAAGCAGGCCGCCACGCCCAGCATGCCGAGCAGCATCTGATCGGCCCGCTTGGTGAAGGCGGTACGCGAGCAGAAGTCGTCCCACCAGCGCCAGATGTCGCCGTCGTACTCCCTGAGCTGCCTGGCGCAGTCACCGAACTCCGGAACGTAGCACAGCTCGTACAGCGCGTCGCCAGCGTGCGTGGCGAAGGCGCCGAACAGATCGGGACGCAGCATCGGGGTGATCATCGCGCCGAAGCCGCCGCTCGACTTGCCGGCGATCGCCCGGTGCGCCGGATCGGCTAGCGTCCGGTAGCCGCGGTCGACCCAGGGCACCACCTCGTCGCACAGGTAGGAGTGGTACCGGCCGGTACCAGCCGAGTCGACGAACTGGCTGCCGCCGTAGCTGGTCCAGGCGTCGACGTAGACGCAGATCGCGGGCGGCGCTGATCCGCCGGCGAACACCTGGTCGGCGGTCTCGGTGAACGGCTGCCTGAACGGCATGCGATTGCGCCACATGGCGACGTGACCGCCGTAGCCCATCAGCAGGTAGACGCAGGGGTACCGCCGGTCCGGGTCCTCGTCGTAGCCAGGCGGCAAGTAGACGAGCACGGGGCGCTCATAGGGATCCCCGAGCGGGTTGCCGCGGAGCAGCTCACTGGTGATGACCCGGTCCTCGATCCGGCCGGCCAGCTCTCCCGACCACGGCAGCATGAATATCCCCCAAGGGCAGCTCGGCATCTCTGCCACCCTACGCGTCCGGCCGGCGCGCTCCGCCGGGTCGGCGGAACATTAAGGGCACCCGGGTATGTGGCGGGACGCGCCGGCCGAAATGCCTGACAGCCCGGCCATTTACCGGCATAGTGTGCCCTGTTCCGCCGGACATCCCCCAGGAGATCGACATGCCGGAAGCTCGCGCGGGGAACATCAGCCTGCCAGGCCGGATCAGGGCCAGGTTCGCGCCGCGCCGCGGGCTGCGGCGGCTGACCGTCACCGGGCTGCCCGCCATGATGGCGGTGGGGGGAATCGTCCCCATCCTGACCGACGGCACCTCGGCCCAGCCGTCCTACAGCCCGCCGTCGCGCATCCTGTGCGCCGGCTGGCAGCGGTGCGACACGCGAGGCTACGACAGCTACGGCTACTCGGCTCGTGGCTGGCACGCTTACTGGCGGATGTCACCTGGCGACGAGTGCACCAACTATGCCGCCTACGTCGAGTCGACCGTCTACCACGTCGCGACGCCGTCGTACCTGCTGGGCAACGGCGGCCAGTGGGCCGACACGGCGGCGGCACACGGCGTGCCGGTCAACCACACGCCGTCGGTCGGCGCGGTGGCCGAGTGGGACGGCGGCACCTTCGGCATCGGCCCGATGGGCCACGTCGGCGTCGTCGAGGCGGTCGGGCCGCACGACAAGTACATCGTGATCAGCCAGCAGCACATGGGCGGCGTGGACGGCTACAACTGGACGCTGATCAAGGCCCACCAGCCAGCGGACGCATGGCAGGAGTGGCCCAGCCATTTCATTCACTTCCGCATCCCGCGGCGAGCCGACGTCGGCTACTTCAACCCGCGATCGGACACCTTCGGCCTGCGCGACTCGCTCACGTCCGGCCCGGCCGGACGGACCGGCCACCTGGGGTTCACGGGCGTCGTGCCGCTGATCGGCGACTGGCGCGGCGGCGGCACGGACGCAATGGGCTATTACGACCCCAGGTACGCGACGTTCCACCTGCTCGGGGCGGGCGCAGGAGGCAGCACGATCAGGGCCAGGTTCGGCCCGAAGCACATGATCCCGCTGGTCGGGGACTGGAAGGGCACAGGCCGGGACGGCATCGGGCTCTACGATCCCGCGACGGGCACCTTCTACCTGCGGCAGTCGCAGAAGTACGGGCCCGCCGACGAGAAGTTCACGTTCGGGCCGCCGCACATGATCCCCCTGGCCGGGGACTGGAACGGCGATGGCAAGGACGGGATCGGCTACTACAACCCCAAGACCGGGATCTTCAACCTCCGCAACACCCTCTCGCACGGTCACTATGCGGTGTCCTTCCATTTCGGCCCGCCGCACATGATCCCGATCGTCGGGAACTGGAGCGGCGTGCACCGCCATGACGGCGTCGGGTACTACAACCCGTGGGCCGGGAAGTTCTACCTGCGTGACCGGGCAGCCAAGGGCGACGCCGACGCCATCATCCGGTTCGGCCCGACGCGGATGATTCCGCTGGCCGGGGACTGGTTCGGCGTGTAGCGGCCCGGCTACCGTTGCCTGCATGACATGGGCGGGCCAGCACGCCGAGCGGGCGGACGGGGAGTTGCTCGCGGCGATCCGCGCGCTCGGGTCCGAGGACGGGCCGGCCGCGGGGTCGCCGTCGGCCGCCGGGGTGCCGCCCGGTGCTGGATTCCAGCCGGATGCCGGAGCGGATGCCGCCGGGCAGCCGGTCCGGCCGGGAAGCCGCCTGCTGGCCGGGCGCGCCCTCAACCTGCTCGACGCCCAGCTCGCCTCCCGGCACCTCGACGAGGCCGCACACTGGCTCCGTGCGCGCGGGACGGGCTACTACACCATCGGCTCGGCCGGTCACGAGAGCAACGCCGCGGTCGCCGCGGCCCTCCGGCTCACCGACCCGGCGCTGCTGCACTACAGGTCGGGTGCGTTCTACCTGGTCAGGGCCGATCAGGCCGGCCGGGCCACCGAGGGCATCAGCGACGTCCTGCTCGGCATGGTGGCGGCGGCGGCCGAGCCGATCGCCGGAGGCCGGCACAAGGTCTTCGGGCACCCACAGCTGAACGTCATCCCGCAGACATCCACCATCGCCTCGCACCTGCCGAGGGCGGTCGGCCTGGCCCTGGCGCTCCCCCGGGCGGCACACCTCGGCCAGCCGGCGCCATGGCCAGCCGACTCCGTCGTGGTCGCCAGCATCGGTGACGCGTCGGTCAACCACTCCACGGCGGCAGGCGCGCTCAACACCGCGGCGTACTGCGCATACCAGGGACTCCCGTTGCCGCTGCTGATCGTCTGCGAGGACAACGGGATCGGGATCAGCGTGCGCACCCCGCCGGGATGGACCGCCGCCGTCCTCGGCAGCCGGCCGGGCATCAGGTACGCGCACGCGGACGGCACCGATCCGGCGGCGGTCTATGACACCGCACTCGGCCTCGCCGCGCACGCGCGGCAGCGGCGATCCCCGGCGATCCTGCATCTGAGCACGGTGCGGCTCGGCGGCCACGCGGGCTCGGATGTGGAATCCGCCTACCGGTCCGCGGCGGAGATCGCGGCCGACCGGCGCCGCGATCCGCTGCTCGGGACCGCCAGGATGCTCGTCCGGGCTGGCCTGCTCACCGCCGCGCAGGTGATCGAGCGATACGAGCGGTCCCGCGAGCAGGTGCTCGATCTCGCGGCGCGGGTCGACAGCGCACCGAAACTGACCTCCGCCGCGCAGGTCATGGCCCCGCTCGCACCGCGCAGGCCGGCGGCCGTGGCCGCCGCTATCAGGTCGGCGAGCGGGCTGGCGAGGAGCCGCGCTTTCGCCGGGCGGCTGCCCGAGGACGAAGGCCCGCTGACGCTCGCTCAGGCGATCAACCGGGCGCTCGCCGACGAGCTCGCGGCCTGGCCGCAGCTGCTCGTCTTCGGCGAGGACGTGGCCCGCAAGGGCGGCGTCTACGGCGTCACCAGGGGGCTGCTCGGCGCCTTCGGCGCCGGCCGGGTCTTCGATTCGCTCCTGGACGAGCAGTCGATTCTCGGCCTCGCGCTCGGCGCCGGCCTGGCCGGGCTGCTGCCGGTCCCTGAGATCCAGTACCTCGCCTACCTGCATAACGCCGCCGACCAGATTCGCGGCGAGGCCGCCACCTTGTCGTTCTTCTCCCAGGGCGGGTACCGCAATCCGATGGTGGTGCGCATCGCCGGCCTTGCCTACCAGCAAGGATTCGGCGGCCACTTCCACAACGACAACGCGGTGGCCGCGCTGCGTGACATTCCCGGGCTCATCATCGCTTGCCCGGCGCGGCCGGATGACGCGGCGCCGATGCTGCGGACCTGCCTGGCCAGCGCGCGCGAGGACGGGAACGTCTGCGTTTTCCTCGAGCCGATCGCGCTGTACCACCAGCGTGACCTGCACCAGCCGGGTGACGGCGGCTGGCTGGCGCCCTACGATCCGCCCCGGCTGTGGACGCCAGGACACGTGCCGGCCGGGCGGGCCAGGGTCTACGGCCACGGCACGGACCTGACGATCGTGACGTTCGGTAACGGCCTGCGGCTCAGCCTGCGGGCAGCGGCCAGGCTGGCCAGGGACGGCATCACGTGCCGGGTGCTCGACCTTCGCTGGCTCGCGCCGCTTCCGGCCGACGACCTGCTGCGCCAGGCCGCCGCCACCAGCGCGGTGCTCGTCGCCGACGAGACCAGGCGCTCGGGCGGCGTCTCCGAGGGAGTCATCGCCGCCCTGACCGACGCCGGATTCACCGGCCCTGTGGCTCGGGTGACGAGCGAGGACAGTTTCATCCCGCTGGGGGACGCCGCGAGCACCGTGCTGCTCTCGCAGCAGATGATCGAGACGGCCGCCCGCGGCCTGCTGTGCTGAGCCAGCCCGGCGCTAGCGGTCTCCTGCCGAGGCGCCGGTCAGTTCCTTGCCGCCCAGACCCTTGCCGTTCACTGCCCTGCCGTGAACGGCCTTGCCGTTCACGGCCCTGCCGGCCATCAGCGCCGCCCGCATCGGCGGACGCTCGATCATGATCTCCGAGTACTCGTCGAGCTGCACGCCCCTCGCGGCCGCGACGGCGTGCAGGTACGAGCCGACCTCGCTGTCGCTCCACTCCGACGACCCTGGCCTGCCCGCGGTCATCTGCGACCTGTCCTGCATCGCGCGGGTCAGGACGGCACGGAGCACCGAGTAGCCCATCCGGCTCAGGTTGGACAGATCCTGGTGCCGGTTCTTCCGCATGCCGGCGTCGACCTGGGCCATCGCCTGCAGTCCGCAGGCCGCCAGGACGTCGATGAGCATGCCGACCTCGACGGCGTAACCGCTGAGGAACGGCACCGAGTAGAACAGGTCCCTGGTTGCCGCGAACTCGCCGGCGAGTGGCTGAACGAACCCGGCCAGTTCGGGAAAGAGCAGGTTGAGAGCGGGTTTCGCGGTCAGCTCGGTCACCCGGCCGCCACCGTCGGGTACCGACACGGTCTCCTGTGTGTACGGCCGGCGATATGCGGCCTTGACGAATTGAATTTCCGGTTTGGTGATCAGGCAGCCGACCACGCCAGTGACCAGCTGGCGGCAGAAGTCGCCGGTATCGGTGTCGGCGAACGCGATGATGTCACCCGTCGCCACCGACAGGCCGCGCCACATGGCGTCGCCCTTGCCGTGCGCCCTGCCGTACTCCGGCATCAGCGCGTTCTCCGAGTAGACCTCCACGTCGTGGTACCTCGCGATGTCCGCGGTACCGTCGGGCGAGTCGGCGTCCACGACGACGACCTGGTCGATGAGCCTTATGTCGGGCCGGCGCAGGCAGTCGACCTCGTCGAGTACCGAGCCGATCGTCTCTGCTACGTTGCGAGTGGGCAGGATAAGTGAGACCGTCAGCCTTCGCTCGCGCTTGGCACGGCCAAGCTGGCGAGCATTGCCGAACTCACGGTAATTGAAACTGTTGGATTGAAACCAATCAGTTGTTCGCATAAGGCTCTCCTCGAGATCGGGGCGGGCCATTCCGACACCACGTACCGTTCTGCCGGTACCTTAAACGTCGTGGATCATAATAAAAGGTCTGTACACTACGCGGTCTTAGGTCTATACGATTTAGTGTCCGACCTAGCCGCTCTGTCACTGATGTTACGCAAATCCGAAGTGCCCGTTCGATTCGGTCATCCAGATACTACAGACTCCAGCGCCACCGGGCATCATTATGCAAATTCCTCTGGCAAGTAGTCGATTAGTGCAGGTGAGACCATGAATGGCGGCGTGGTTGGGCGGCCGCGGGCCGACCTGGAACGAGCGCGTGCGGTATCACCCGGCCGGCCCTGCATCAGCGGCCTCGCCCGGTCTATCCTCGGCCTATGAACCTGCACTCCACCGTCGGCGGCCCAGGCCTCGTCCAGCAGCGGCACCTGGTCACTGAGATACCCGGTCCTGTCTCCCGTGAACTGCTCGAGCGCAGGCAGCGCAGTGTCGCGCGCGGCCTCAGCCACGTGCTGCCGATCTTCGTCACGGCGGCCGGGGGCGGCGTGCTCATCGACGCCGACGGCAACTCCCTGATCGACTTCGGATCAGGCATCGCGGTCACCTCGGTGGGCAACAGCGCCGAGCTCGTCGTCACCCGGGTGACCGAGCAGGTCGCTCACTTCACCCATACGTGCTTCATGGTGGTCCCTTATGAGGGCTACGTGGAGGTATGCGAGGAACTGAACCGGGTGACGCCGGGCACGCACGACAAGCGCTCTGCCCTGTTCAACTCGGGCGCCGAGGCGGTCGAGAACGCGGTCAAGATCGCCAGGCATGCCACCGGGCGCCAGGCGGTGGTCGTGTTCGACCACGCCTACCACGGGCGGACCAACCTGACGATGGCGATGACGGCCAAGAACATGCCGTACAAGGACGGGTTCGGCCCGTTCGCCGGCGAGGTCTACCGGGCGCCGATGGCCTATCCGTTCCGCTGGCCGGGCGGTCCGGCCGCGTGCGCGGCCGAGGCGCTCGACGTGATCACCAGCCTGATCCACACCCAGGTCGGCGAGAACCGGGTCGCGGCCGTCGTCATCGAGCCGGTGCAGGGCGAGGGCGGGTTCATCGTGCCGCCCGACGGCTTCCTGCCCGGGCTGGCCGAGTACTGCCGGGAGCACGGCATCGTCTTCATCGCGGACGAGATCCAGTCCGGATTCTGCCGCACCGGCGACTGGTTCGCCTGCGACCACGAGGGCGTCGTGCCGGACCTGGTCACCACGGCGAAGGGCATCGCGGGCGGGCTGCCGCTCGCCGGTGTCACCGGCCGGGCCGAGATCATGGACGCGGTGCACGCCGGCGGCCTTGGCGGTACCTACGGCGGTAACCCCGTCGCCTGCGCGGCCGCGCTCGGCGCGATCGAGACGATGAGCAAGGAGGACCTGCCTGGCGCGGCGCGGCGGATCGGCGACATCATGCTGCCGCGGCTTCGCAAGCTCGCCCAGCAGTATCCCGTCATCGGCGACGTCCGCGGCCGGGGTGCCATGATCGCCATCGAGCTGGTCAGGCCGGGCACTATCGAGCCGGACGCGGCGGCGACCGCGCGGGTAGCCAAGGCCTGCCACGCCGCCGGCCTGATCGTGCTGACCTGCGGCACCTTCGGCAACGTGCTGCGCTTCCTGCCGCCGCTGGTGATCGGCGAGGAACTGCTCAACGAGGGGCTGTCCGTGCTGGAAGAGGCCTTCGCCGGGCTGTGACGGGCCCGCGGCCCGCCTGGCCCGGTCACATCACGGCCAGCTTCCCGCCGTCGATGACCAGGGCGGCGCCGTGGATGAACGACGCGTCGTCCGAGGCGAGGAACGCATAGGCGGCGGCGACCTCGTCCGCCCGGCCGACCCGGCGCAGCGGTATCCGGTCGGCCGCGTAGGCGGCCTCGAACTCCTCGGCGCCGAGCTGCGCCGATATCGCGTCGTTGAGCGGCGTGCGGATGAAGCCCGGGCACAGCGCGTTGACCCGGATGCCACGCGGGCCGAGCTCGACCGCCATGGTCCTGGTGAGCTGGAGCACACCGGCCTTGGACGCGTTGTAGTGCGCGTAGTCCTCCTCGCCCGCCAGCCCGTTGGTCGAGGACATGTTCACGATGACGCCGCGCCCACGCGCGGCCATCCGCCTGCTCACCGCCTGCGCCACCAGGAACATGCCGCGCAGGTTGACGGCCATGATCCGGTCCCAGTCGGCCACCGCGATGTCGAGAAACCGGTCACGGCGTGCCGTGCCAACGTTGTTGATCAGCACGTCGATGCCGCCCAGCGCCTCCTCGGCGGCATCGACCAGCCCGCTGACCTCGGCCGGGGAGCTCACATCGCAGGCGAGCCCGGCGACGTCACCGCGCTGGGCGAGCACGGCCACGGCGGCGTTGACCTCCCCCGGTCGCAGGCCCGCCACGAACACCCGCGAGCCCTCCTCGAGGAAACGCTCGGCCGCGGCCAGGCCGATCCCGCTCGTGCCGCCGCTGACCAGCACTGCCTTGTCGCGTAGCCCGCGCATCAGCCACCTGCCGTGAACCGGGAACCCGTCTCGCCGCCTGGAGTCTCCCGGCGGTGTCCCGCTTAGGTCTATCATTCCCGCCAGGCCAACCGAAGGAGCGCGTCATGGCGAGGCAGGCGACCGGCGTGGCGGCAGCGGTGGCGCTGGTGATCGGAGCAGGCAGCCCGCTGGTTGTCAGTACGGCCAGCCCCGTGGTCAGCAACGCCGCGACCACGGTCAGCAGTTCAGCACATCACCTCGGCGGCATCCGGCCACCGGTGCCGGCCGGCCGGCTGCGGATCGCCGGAGATCTGCGCGACGGTGGCACGGTCACGGCCAGCGGGCTGACCTGGCGGCCAGGACCGCTGCCGGCCGGCGACCGGCTGCTCAGCTTCGAGATCGGATATGCCTGGCAGGCCTGCCGCGGCGGGCGCTGCCCGGCCGGGGCGGACTCGACGGCCACGCCCTTCGCCGCGCGGCGCTACGTGGTCGGCCACGCCGACGCCGGCCGACGACTCCGGGTCACCGAGACCGCGACCGAGGTGGTGCAGACCCGCGCGGCCGCGTTCACGTTCACGGTGATCCACGGGGCCAGGACCGTCACGACCGCCGCCGCGGCCGGCGCCTACCCGCGCGGCCGCCGCCCGGTGAGCGAGTTCGTGAACGGGCTGCCCGAGGCGCGGACGGGGTCGGACCAGGAGTACTTCCAGGTTGCCCCCGCGCACTACAGTTCCGCGGACGGCCCTGTTATCGAGAAATTCAGGATCGACCACGGAGCCTGGCGGGCCCTGCCGCAGCGGCGGGTGTTCTACACCGGGACGCTGCGCCCCGGTCGGCACCGGGTCACCGTGCTGACCGCCGACGCGGCCGGGCGGACCAGGCTCAGCTTCGGGTGGCGGGTGGTCAGGCTGCCCGCGCCGCTGTCGTGCCGCGGCACCTGCTGGTATCCGCCGCACCTGAACAAGGCCGGCCACCCGATGCGGTGGGACTGGCAGATCGGCCGCACCTTCCCGCTGCAGCGCACGGGCCAGCGCGCGGTCGACATCTACGACATCGACGGCTTCCTGACCACAAGGTCGCAGGTGCACCGGATCCGCACCGCGTGGCAGGCGAGCACGCTCGCCCATCCGCGGACGGTCTGCTACCTGGACCTGGCCTGGGAGGATTACCGTCCGGACGGCAGCCCGGCGCCGCGCGGGCTCTTCCCGGCCGCGGCGCTGGGCAAGATCTACTACGGCTACCCGCAGGAGCGCTGGGTCGATTTCCGCCAGCTTGCCGCGCTCAAGCCGATGCTGAACGAGCGGATCTCGATGTGTGCGCGCAAGGGCTTCGACGCGGTCGAGCTTGACGACATCGACAGCTTCTCCCCGCCGTCCACGACCGGCTTCTACCTGACGCCCGGCGACGCCAGGAACTACCTTGCCTACGCGTTCAACCTGATCCACGCCCACGGGATGACGGCCATGTGGAAGAACAACCCGACCCTGGCCAGGTGGGGTGTCAGGTACGCCGACGGCGCTGTGGTTGAAGAGTGCTATGTCTACCACGAGTGCGGCAGCTGGCACGTGTTCACCGCCGACCAGACGAAGGCGCAGCCGACCGGCAAGTGGGTCGGCGAGGCGGAGTACGGCTCCGATCACTACGTCTGCAACCCGGGCCAGAGGTGCGGGCACCGGCGGTCGTTCGCCACGTTCTGCCGCGTGGAGTACGCCGGTCCCAATGGCTTCGCCGCGGTCAAGTTCGACGTCAACCTGGACGGGAAGGTGTTCCTCCCCTGCCCGCGCGGCAGGTGACCGCGGCATCCCCGCCGGCACGGCCTGGCTACCCCTGGTAAGAGGCGTCCACGCTCGTGAGCACGTCATCCAGGATGGCCAGGCCCTCCTTGGCCTCGGCGTCGGAGATCGTGCAGGGCGGCACCACGTGCAGCCGGTTGTAGTTCGTGAAGGTGAGCAGGCCCTTCGCCCTGGCCTGGGCCGCAAGGGTGGTCATCGCCTCCGACGCGCCGCCGTACGGCGCGAGCATGGCCCTGGTCTCGCGGTTCGATACCAGGTCGAGCGCCCAGAACACGCCGAGCCCGCGTACCTCGCCGATCACCGGATGCCGGCTGGCCAGCTCGGCCAGGCCGGGCCCGAGGGTCTGCGTTCCTATCCGGGCGGCGTTCTCGACGATGCCCTCGTCGCGCATCGCGTCGATGGTCGCCACGATCGAGGCGCTGGCCAGCGGATGCCCGGAGTAGGTGAGCCCGCCGGGGAACACCCGCTCGTCGAAGGTCGCCGCGATCGGATCGGAGATGATCACGCCGCCGATCGGCACGTAGCCCGAGTTGGAGCCCTTAGCGAAGGTGATCAGGTCCGGCACGGCGCCGTGCCGGCTGAACGCGAACCAGTCGCCGGCCCGGCCGAAGCCGCACATCACCTCGTCGGCGATCCAGATGATCCCGTACTTGTCGGCGACGGCACGGACGCCGGCCAGGTAGCCGGGCGGCGGTACGAGCACCCCCGCGGTGCCGACGATGCTCTCGATCAGGATCGCGGCGATCGTGGACGGGCCCTCGAACTGGATGACCTGCTCGAGATGCTCGAGCGCCCGCTGGCACTCCTCGGCTTCCGTGCTCGCCCAGAACGACGACCGGTACAGGTACGGGCCGAAGAAGTGCACGTGGCCGGTCGCGTACTCGTTCGGCCACCGCCGCGGGTCCCCGGTCGAGGTGATCGCCGCGCCGGTGTTGCCGTGGTAGGAACGGTAGAAGCTGAGCACCTTGTCGCGGCCGGTGTGCAGCCTGGCCATCCGGATCGCGTTCTCGTTCGCGTCGGCGCCGCCATTGGTGAAGAACACCTTGCTGAAGCCGTCGGGCGCCAGGTCGGTGAGCCGCTCGGCCGCCTGCCCGCGGGCCTCGTTGGCGTACTGCGGCGCGATCGTGGTCAGCTTCGCTGCCTGCTCGGCGATCGCCTGCACGACGCGGGGATGCTGGTGGCCGATGTTGGTGTTCACCAGCTGGCTGGAGAAGTCCAGGTAGCGGTGGCCGTCGAAGTCCCAGACGTAAGAGCCCTGGCCGCCCGCTATGACGAGCGGCTTGAGTGCCTTCTGCGCCGACCAGGAGTGGAAGACATGCGCCCGGTCGGCGGCGTAGACGGCGGCGCCACGGGCGGGGTCGGGCGCGAGCTCAGTCATGATGGTCTCTCCTTCGGCGAGTCGCGGGGCCGGGCAGGGCCGGGCTTACTGGTTGACGGGGAAGCCGAGGTTCACGCCGCCGTGGCTGGGATCGAGCCAGCGCGAGGTGATCGCCTTCCCCATGGTGTAGAAGTGCACGCCCTCGGTGCCGTGCACGTGGGTATCGCCGAACAGGGAGGCCTTCCAGCCGCCGAAGCTGTAGAACGCCATCGGAACCGGGATCGGCACGTTGATGCCGACCATGCCGACCTGCACCTCGTGGGTGAACTTCCGCGCCGCTCCCCCGTCGTTAGTGAAGATCGCGGTGCCGTTGCCGTACGGGTTGGCGTTGACGACGCCGAGCGCCTCCTCATACGACCCGGCCCGCACCACGGACAGCACCGGGCCGAAGATCTCGTCCAGGTAGCAGCTCATCGTCGGCGTGACCTGATCAAGGACGCTGGGGCCGAGCCAGAAGCCGTCGGCCGCCCCGCCGGTGACCGCGTGGCCGCGCCCGTCGACGGCCAGGGTCGCGCCGTCCGCCACGCTGGCGTCCAGGTAGGAGGCAACCTTGTCCCGGTGGGCCCTGGTGACCAGCGGCCCCATCTCGGACTCCGGCTGGTCCCCGGGGCCGACCTTCAGCTTCGCCACCCGCTCGCCGATCTTGGCGACCAGCTCGTCGCCGATCGGGTCGACGGCGACCAGGACCGAGATCGCCATGCAGCGCTCGCCCGCCGAGCCGAACCCGGCCGAGACGGCAGCGTCGGCGGCCAGGTCGAGGTCGGCGTCGGGGAGAACGACCATGTGGTTCTTCGCCCCGCCGAGAGCCTGGACTCTCTTGCCGGCGGCTGTCCCCACTTCCGATACATAACGGGCCACCGGGGTCGATCCGACGAAGCTGACGGCTCGGACCTCGGGGTGGATCAGCAGGGCGTCGACCGCCTCCTTGCCGCCGTGCACGACGTTGAACACGCCATCCGGGAGGCCCGCCTCGGCCAGCAGCTCGGCGATCCGCAGCGAGGCCGACGGGTCCTTCTCCGACGGCTTCAGGACGAAGGTGTTTCCGGCCGCGATGGCGATCGGGAACATCCACATCGGCACCATGGCCGGGAAGTTGAACGGGGTGATCCCGGCGACCACGCCGAGCGGCTGCCGGATCGAGTAGGCGTCCACGGCGGTGGAGACGTTCTCCGAGAAAGCGCCCTTGACCAGGTGCGGGATGCCGCAGGCGAACTCGACGACCTCGAGGCCGCGGGCGACCTCGCCCGCCGCGTCGGAGGCGACCTTGCCGTGCTCGGCGCTGATCAGCGCGGCTAGCTCGCCCTGATGCTGGCGGACAAGCTCGCGGAACGCGAACATGACCGAGGCTCGCTTGACCAGCGAGGTCTCCCGCCAGGCGGGAAAGGCGGCGGCGGCCGCCTTGACCGCGGCGTCCACCTCGGCGGCGGTCGCGAAGTCCACGGTTCCGGTGACCTGGCCGGTCGCCGGGTTGTAGATGTCACCCCGGCGGGACGGTTCGGCGCCGGTCCACGGCTTGCCGCCGATCCAGTGCGTGCAGTGCTTGCTGGCTCGCTTCTCCGCGCCTAGCGCGCCGCTCGTGTGCTTGCTGCCTGATGCCTGCGTCATCGCTCGTCCTCCCGCGCCGCCAGTCCCCAGGCCAGTCTGCTCCGGCCCAGGGCCGCGGCCAAGTTACAGAACGTATGATTGTCTGGATGCTGCTGACATGTTGTCAGCACTGTCTCTCAGTACCGTCTTCCGGGGGTTCCCGCCGTGCTGCCGACCGTAGCGGACGTTCTCGCGCTCGACCCCGTCACGCGCGGCGCGCCCCGCGTGATCACCGGAGCCGAGCTGCTCGATGCGCCGGTCCGCTGGGTGCACGTGATCGAGCTGGCCGAGGCGGGTCACCTGCTCCGCGGCGGCGAGCTCGTCCTGTCGACCGGGATCGCGCTGCCGCCCGACGCCGACGGCCTGGCCAGGTACGTGGCCGGGCTGGCCGCGGCCGGGGTCAGCGCGCTGGCGGTGGAGCTTGGCTCCCGGTACGTCAGGGAGCTGCCGCGCGCCCTGGTCAGCGCGGCCGTGGTGCACAAGCTGCCGCTGATCGTGCTGGAGCGGGAGACCCAGTTCATCGCGATCACCGAGGCGGTGCACGCCCAGATTCTCGACGCCCAGGTCGCCGAGCTGCGGGCGGCGCAGCGGCTGCACCGGGTCTTCAGCGACCTGGCGGCGGCCGGGGCGGATCAGGACGAGATCGTCAGCCAGGCGAGCGCGCTCACCGGGGCGCCGGTCATCCTGGCCGACCTGGCGCACCGGGTGCTGGCCTGCGCTCCGGCCGGCCAGGAGGTGGCGGCGCTGCTGGCCGGCTTCGCCGGGCGCTCGAGGGCGGCGGTCGTGCCTGGCCGGATCGGCTACGACCCGGCCTCCGGCTGGCTGGTGGCGACCGTGGGCAGCAGGGGCGTGGACTGGGGACGGCTGATCTTCGTCCTGCCCGGCCCCCCGGACGCCGGCACATCCGTCGTCGCCGAGCGGGCGGTGATCACGCTCGCGCTGGCCCGCCTGGTCCGTGCCAGCGTGATCGGTGCCAGCCAGGCCAGTGCTAGCCCGGTCAGCGGGGTCAGCGGGGTCAGCGGGGTCAGCGGCCGGCTGCGGCAGGAGAGCCCGGAGCGGGCCGCGCACCGCTCGCTGCTCACCAGCCTGGCCGGTCCCGGCTACGCCGATCCGGACGACCTGGCGGCCAGGATCACCGCCCTCGGAGTGCCGCTGGCCGGGCGTCGGCTGCTGCCCGTCGTGGTGCTGCTGTCCGGTCAGGGCCGGGCCGACGGCGTCGCCGATGCCCTCTCCGGCGCGTGCCACGACCTCGGGGTGCCCGCGATCTGCGGCCCGCTCGGCGGCCGCCAGGCCGGTGCGCTGCTCGCACTGCCGTCGGGGACCGACCACGACGAGACGCTGACCCGGCTGGCGGACCGGGTGCGGGCCGCAGTTCTCTGCCCCGCTGACGCGATCGGCGTCGGGCCGGCCGCCGCCAGCCTCGGCGCGGCGCGCAGCGCGCTGAACGACGCGGGCGAGGCGGCCGGGGCCGCCGCGCAGGTCGGCGCGAGCCCGCGCGGCCCCGGCCAGCGTGGGCAAGGTCAGCCGTTCGCCCGCCTGGCCGACCTCCGCCTGGCCGGGCTGCTCTACCAGCTGCGTGATGATCCCAGGGTGCTGGCCTTCGCCGAGCGGGAACTCGGGCGGCTGCTCCTGCACGACGAGCAAGCGGGGACGGACCTGGCCGCTGTCCTCGCCAGCTACCTGGCGGCCGGCGGCAACAAGGCCGAGGCCGCGCAGCGGGCCGGCCTCGCCCGGCCGACTCTCTACGAGCGCCTGCGCCAGATCGAGCAGGTGCTCGGCGTCAGAATCGAGTCCGCCGAATCCCGGCTCGCGCTGCATGCCGCGCTGCTGAGCCGGCGGCTGAGCGGCGGCTCACCACGGCCGCGGGCATAGCCGCGTCCCGCGGGCCGCGAGGGTTCCGCGATCTGGAGCGAGCTCGGTGACGGGCCCGGCGCGCGCCGCCAGCAGCCGCCGCCCGGTTGCCTGAGCAGCGAGCACCAGACCCAGCATCACCGCTGCCACGATCCCGTCCAGCCAGAAGTGGTTGGCCGTCACGACCACCGCGAGGGTCGTGAGCACCGGATAGGCCACGGCAAGCCAGCGCCAGCGTGACCGCGTGACCGAAATGATCGCGACAGCCAGCAGGATGGCCCAGCCGACGTGCACGGACGGCATCGCGGAAAGCTGGTCGGCCTCGAACCCGCCGGTGGTCGAGTAAACCGACTGCCCGTAGACGGCGGCCGTGTCCACCATCCCGATCCCGGGCAGCAGCCGCGGCGGCGCGACCGGAATGAGCTGGATGAGCAGGCAGAGCCCGGTGAACGCGACCAGCGTCGTCCTGAACTGTCCGTACCGGTCGCGATGCCGGATGAACAGCCAGATCATGCAGCCGATCAGCACGGGGAAATGGAGCACGTCGTAGTAGAGGTCGAAGACCTGCACGTCCGCCGGATGGGGCAGAACCAGCCGCTGCAGGCTGGCCTCGTTCGGCAGGTGCAGCGCGCGTTCTGCCAGCCAGAGCCAGCGAGCCCGGCCGACGGCGCCGGCCGGGCCGAGCACGGAGAACGATCCGGCGAATTGCCACAGTGCGAAGAGGCCGACGACCAGCGCGGCTCCCGGACGAAGCCGCCTGCCGCGGCGAGCCGCCGGGCGGCGACCGCGCGACCGGCGATGGCGCCATCCTGGCCCGGCGAGCAGGCCAGCGGCTCGGTCTCCGACGGCTGCCGGGCGGGGCCAAGCACGCGGCTCTGGCGCAGCATCGCGGCTGCCGCAACGGCCAGGACTCCTGCGCCCGCCGCGGCCTGCTGCCAGTTCAGATCGAGGTTGATCACCCCACGAGCCCGGCCGCCTGCCAGCCGCGTGCCCGAGCATCTGCCTGATACCTGGCGCTGCGGAACTGCTTGCTCACCTTGCAGAGCCTAGGCCCTGGCATGGATCCCCGTGGGTCCGTGACCGGCGTCTGGGCGTGCGCTGATGCCGGCCGCCGCGGGACAGGGCACGATGGTGGTGTGAACGACAGTGACCGGGTGAGGTCGGCGGTCGGCGAGCTGTACTCAGCGGACCCCGACGTCTTCACCGAGCGCCGCCGTGAGCTTGCCGCCCGGGCGCGCGCGGCTCGCGACCGGGCGGCAGCGAAGACGATCGCGGCCCTCGGCAAGCCGACCCGGTCGGCATGGGTCGTCAACAAGCTGGTCCGCGCGGACCCGAGCGTGCCGGCCAGGCTGGCCGAGCTGGGCGACAGGCTCCGGGCCGGCGAGGCGGCTCTGGACGGCGCGAGCATCCGCGAGCTCTCCAGGGCCCGCCGTGACCTGCTCGACGGCCTGGTCAGGCAGGCTCTGGCGGAATCCGGTCAGCAGTCTGCGTCCGCGGTGCTGCGCGACGAGGTCACCGACACGTTCAGCGCGGCGCTCGCCGACCCCGATATCGCCGGGCAGGTCGCTGCCGGCACGCTGATCCGCGCCGTGCACTGGGCTGGCTTCGGCCCGGCGATCGGTACCGCGGCACCGTCGGGCCCCGCCCCGCCACGACCGAAGAAGGCGGGCAGCAAGACCGGGGCGCCCGCGCCGGATGAGGCCCGCGGGCCGGCCGAGCGGGAGAACCAGCGCCAGCAGGCCATTGCCGCGGCCGAGGAGGCCGTAGCGCAGGCTAGCCATGCCGCGGACGCGGCCACGGCGGCGGAACAGGAGCGCGCCGAATCCGTGCAGGCGATCGAGCAGCAATTGACCGACGAGCGCCGGCTTCTCTCCCATGCCAGGATCGAGACCCGTCAGGCCGACAGCGCGCTGCGGCGGGCGCGCCAGGCGCTCGACCGCCTCCGCCGTCAGTCCTCGTAGTGGCGGTGCCCGATGAGCCCGGCGATGTCACCGGCCATTGTCTGGAAAACCACTAGGCGGGAACCCGGCCGCCGTCGCGGCCGTCCAAGGGGACGTGAGGCATGCCCTTGGAGGATCGATGACCCCAGAATCTGCCCGCCCTCGGGGCGGTATGCGCAGGGAAGGGCCGGCGTTTCTCCGGCCGCTGGCCGGCGCCGTCGTCGCGCTGCTGATGGCCGGCTGCGGCAGCGGCGTGCCCTCCGCTGGCAGTCCGCACCCACCGTCAGGCGGCACCACGACGCCGGGCGCGGTGACCGTCTCGAGCGACCATGCCAATGGCCGTACGCTCCATGTCAAGGTGGGCGAACGCCTCAACCTGATCCTGTCGAGCACCTACTGGCAGGTGCGCCGCAGCTCCGCACCAGCGGTGCTGCGGCAGGACGGGGCGGCTACGCCCCTGCCCCGGCCGAGCAGCTGCCCGAAGATCCCCGGCCTGGGCTGCACCCCGGTGCGCACTTCGTTCCTGGCTCTCGCCCCGGGAACCGCCGTGATCACCGCGAGCCGCACCACGTGCGGCGAAGCGCTGCGCTGTGCGGCAGACCAGCGGCATTTCCGCGTCACCATTGTCGTCCGGTAGGCGGGAACGCGTCAGTTTCACGGACCTGCTCTGCGCGGCGCCATGGCGCGGTGATCGCAGTGAGCGCCCGGTCGTACCGCCGTCAGCCGGTCTTCCTGGCTACCGCGCAGTACAGCCAGCGGGAGCCTTCAGAGTCCGCGGCGTCCGGGTCCTCGCAGTTCCACAGTCCGACCCAGGTGACGTCGGGCGGGGCGCCCTGATAGGGCTCAACCACCTCGAGCGGGCCGACGATCCGGCGCAGGTCATCCCGGGATCGCAGGTAGCCGCCGCCCGCCGATCGCCGGCCCGCCTCCTGAATGGCGGCGACCGCCGCAGGCGGCTTCTGGTCGGCGGTCATGTGCGACAGCGCGACGAAGCTCCCTGCGGCCAGCGGCGCGGCATAGCGGGCGACCAGGCCGGCCGGGTCGTCATCATCGGAGACGAAATGCAGCACCGCTGTCATCAGGACCGCCACGGGCTCGCGGAAGTCAATCAGCCTGGCCACAGCCTCGCTCTCAAGCACGGCATCTGGATCACGCAGGTCCGCCAGGACCACCGCCGCGGCCTCGTCGCCTTCGAGCAGGTACAAGCCGTACTGCAGAACCATCGGATCAACGTCGACGTACACGACCCGCGCGTCTGGTCGTACCTTCCTGACCACTTGATGGGTGTTCCCGACCGTCGGCAGCCCCGACCCGAGGTCGATGAACTGCCGGATCCCCTGCTCGGCGATCCATTTCGCCGCCCGCTGATGAAAGCCCCGGTTGGCGAAGGCGGCGTCCACCAGTTCCGGCGCCATCGACTTCATCAGGTCGCCCGCGGCACGGTCGGCGGCGAAATTGCTCTCGCCGCCCAGCAGGTAGTCATAGACGCGGGCGGCACTCGGCTGGGCGGGGTCTACGCCGGGGGGAACCTGCTGTTCCTGAGTCATCATGTCTCCATTCGGCCAATTGCGCGGGTCGCTGCCGATTCGGCACCCATTCTGGCCGACGATACTGCCATCAGCATCGCAGACCTCACCTGCGCGGGTGACGCTGGCCGGGCAAGCCCGCACCCGGTGCCGTGAACTGCTCACGGCACCGGGTGCTCTCTTGACTTCAGGCTGGCTGGACCTACCGCCTTCGCACCTTGCCGTTCGCCGGACTGAGGAACAGCGGGCGCTGGCCCCGATCCGGTCAGGGCATCGAGCGAGGTCTGGGACTCGGTGAGGACCGGCGCGAGCACGTGGTCGTACCAGCCGTCCGAGTCGTCGTAGGTGATCACGGCCGCCGTGGATTTCCACGTCCGCAGCGACTGCAGGTGGTTGATGGTGCTGACCAGCCAGTTCTGCTCGTCGGTCGGGTCGGAGCAGCCGGCGTGGCCGTCCTGGTAGTCCGGTGCCTTCAGGTAGGAGACACCCGGCAGGTTGCCGTTGTCCGCGGCGGCCCAGAAGTCCGCGATGTCGTACTGGTGGTTGGCCTGGTCGGTCCGGCCGATCATGCGCACCGAGGTCGGCGGCAGGTGCATGGGGTTGGCGGTGGACGCGTAGTACTGGAATGGCTCGTGGTGCGGTTGTAGTCGGTGACCGTGCTGCCGCCCACGTTCTGGCGGTTCTGCGAGCAGATCTGAGCCGCCGTCGGCGGGGTTCCCTGGCCGGGGACGTAGCCGTCGTCGAAGCCGCCCTGGAACCAGCCCCACGTGCTCCCCGCGGTGGTCAGTTCCTCGCCGATGTTGTTACCGCCCATCGTGATGGTGCTGGCCGGCGCACGGCGAGTCGTTGATGGTGGCCGAGAAGGGCACGCGGTGACCGTGTTGCCGTCGTAGTAGTCGAGGACGGCCGGGTTCGACGCGCCGCCGGATGGGACAGTCTCGGGCGAGCCGTTGAAGTTGAAGCCGGACAGGCACTGCGCGAGGGTGAGGTTGTGCCCGACGCTCGCCGGGTAGGCGTCCTCGGCACCATGATCGGCGGCGCTCTGCTCGTCGGTGTAGCCGTGGTCCTGGTCGCAGGTCATCGGATCACCGGGCGGGATCCGCGGCGGATTCGAGAGCGGCGAACGGGTAGGTGCCGAAGTAGTGGTCGAACGACACGTTCTCGTCGAAGATCACCACGAGGTGCTTGATCGGCGTCGCCGTGGCGGTCTGATCACCGTGCACAGCAGCAGCCACGTGGCTGCCACTGGCAGCCACCGCCGTGCCAGCACCCGCGGCGCCGAAGGCGACCAGGGCCATCGCGCCGGCGATGGCAACGGCTGTACCGACATCGCGAAAGGCAATCTGAACAATCGCTGGCCGAGCCCGGCCCGGCGGACCGCCCGGCCGCGGCAGGCTGCGCCGTCAGTCAGGAGTCGAAGCCCAGTCCGATGCTGTCCAGGGCCCGGAGCCAGGCGTTCCTGCGGCCGTCGTTGCGGTCAGCCCGGGCCAGTGACCAGCGGGTCAGGCCGATGCCCGCGGCGCGGACCGGCTCCGGCGGGAACGGCAGCGGCCTGGTGCGCACCATCTGCAGGTCGGTCCGCTCGGTCGGCTCGCCGGCCAGCAGGTCGAGAACCACGTTCGCGCCGAACCGTGACGCGCCGACGCCCAGGCCGGTATAGCCGGCGACGTAGGCCAGGCGACCGGCTCGCGCGGTGCCGTAGAACGCGCAGAACCGGGAGCAGGTGTCGATCACGCCGCCCCAGCAGTGCGTGAACTCGATCCCGTCCAGCTGCGGGAACGTCGCGTTGAAGTGCTCGGCGAGCGTGGCGAACGTGGCCGGGCGCTGGTCCAGGCTGGCCGCGATCTTGCTGCCGTAGTAGTAGACGGCGTCGTAGCCGCCCCACAGGATCCGGTTGTCCGCGGTGAGCCGGTAGTAGTGAAACTGGTTGCCGGCATCGCCGATGCCCTGCCGGTTCCGCCAGCCGATGCTGGCGCGCTGGGCAGCGTTCAGCGGCCTGGTCATCAGGACGTAGTCGTAGACGGGCACCAGGTAGTACCTGAGCCGGCGCAGCAGCGGCGCGAACGCGCCGGCGGCCAGGGCTACCCGCTCGGCGAGCACAACTCCCTGCGGGGTACTCAGTGCTAGCCGGCCCTGGGCTAGCCGGCCCTGGGCCCGGCGAGGCTCATCGCCGATCGCCGTGACCGGCGTGTGCTCGTAGATCCTGACCCCGGCGGCCAGGCAGGCCCGCCGCAGGCCCCAGGCAAGCCTGGCCGGGTCGACGGTCGCGCAGCCGTCGGGGTCCCAGAGCCCGCCCAGGTACGTGGGCGAGTTCACCTCGGCGCGGACCTGGCTCGCGTCGAGCAGCCGGGCCCCGATGCCGAGGCGGCCAGCCGCCTGCGTGGCCTCGGCCAGCCCGTCAAGCTGCCACTGCTGCGTGGCCACGGCCAGCTCGCCGGTCCGCACGAAGTCACAGTCGATCCCGTAGCGGGCGATGGCCTGCTCGATCTCGTCCAGGTTCTCCCGGCCGAGCCGGTCGAGGGTCTGCATCTCGTCGGGAAAACGATCCAGGCCGTTGCCGAGCCCGTGCGTGATGCTGGCCGAGCAGAAGCCGCCGTTGCGGCCCGTGCCGCCCCAGGCGATCCTGCGTCCCTCAACCAGGACGACGTTCCGGCGCGGATCCCGCTCCTTGGCCAGCAGCGCGGTCCACAGCCCGCTGAAGCCGCCGCCGATCACGGCAAGGTCCGCCTGCTCGGTACCGGTGAGCGGCGGCAGTAGCTCGGGCGCGTCCGGATGATCCAGCCAGAAAGGGACCGCGCTGGCCCCGGCCAGTGCCCGCGGCTGCGGGGTCAGGTCTGCCTTCTGGACAGCACGATGCTCGCGATCGCGCAGAGGATGCCTATTCCGAAGATCGCGCTGCCGAAGACGAAGACCTGCGGCGGGATGCCTATCCGGGTCACCCCGTACACCCAGACGGGGAACGGCACCGCAGATCCGCTCACGAAGTTCGACGTTACGAAGTCATCGATCGACAGCGCGAAGGCCATCAGGGCTCCGGCGAGGACTCCCGGCATGATCAGCGGCAGCGTGATCTTGCGGAAAGTGACCCAGGGGTTCGCGTAGAGATCCTGAGCCGCTTCCTCCAGCGACCGGTCGAACCCCGCCATGCGCGCCCGCACCGTGACGGCGACGTAGGCGATGCAGAACGCGACATGCGCCATCAGCAGCGTCACGAACCCGCGGGCAATGTTGATCGTCACGAACAACCCGAGCAGGGACGCGCCGAGCACGATCTCGGGCGCCGCGATATTCAGGAACAGCACCTGCTCGATCGCGGACTTGCCGCGGAACCGGGGCGGCCGGTACCGGACAAGAGCCAGCGCGAGCAGGGTGCCTACGATGGTGGCCAGCAAGGTAGCCGCGATCGCGAGCCGCAGCGACAGCCAGAACGACGACGTGAGCTGGGGCACGCCGCTCCACTGCTTGTACCACTGCAGCGTGAAGCCGTTCCAGGCGAAGCTGACCTGCGGCAGGCCCGTCGTGACCTTGTTGAAGCTGTAGGCGACCATGACCGCGATCGGGAAGACCAGATAGGCGATGATCAGCCAGGAGTAGCCGGGCAGGATGAACCTGGTCCACTGGCGTCGTCGCCGCCGGACCGGGCTGCGCTCCCCGGTCTCCCGGCCAACCGCCGCTGTGGCGAGCGCGCTCACAAGTACTCCTCGATCGTGCGCGAGCCGAGCAGCCGTGCGTAGGCGAAGATGCCGATGAGCGCAACGGCCAGCAGGACCGCCGACAGCGCGGACCCGCCTGCGTAGTCCAGGTTCGTCAGGAACGCGTTCTGAATGACAGTCCCGATCATCGTGTTGCTGGTTCCCCCGAGCACCTGCTGGTTGACATAGTCGCCGAGCGCGGGAATGAACGTCAGCAGGAAGGCGGCGAACAGCCCGGGGACGGTGAGCGGGAGGATGACGCGGGTGAACGCTTCCCGCTTCGTGGCGTACAGGTCGTAGGCCGCGTCGAGCACGCGCTTGTCGATCCGCTCGATCGCCACGTACAGCGGCAGCGCCGTGAAGGGCAGGTAGTTGTAGGCCAGCCCGGCGATCACCGCGTACCCCGTGGCAAGCACGTGGAAGCTCTGCGGCAGCAGATGGGCGTTCTTGAGGCCGCCCAGGATGGCGCCCTGGTCGGACAGGATGAACTCCCAGACCACCGTGCGGATCACGAAGGAGACGAAGAACGGCACCAGCAGCATGAGCAGGAAGAAGTTCTTCTTCCTGCCCCCGTAGAAGGCGATCCAGTACGCGATCGGGAAGGACACGATGACATCGATCACTGTTGCCGCGCCCGCGAAATACAGGCTGTTGAGGAACTGCCCGTGATACAGGCTGATCTGCTGGCCGAACTCGGCCCAGTGCCACGTCATCACGCAGGCGCCGGTCGCGTTGTTGCAGCTCTGCAACGACAGCGACAGCATGATCACGAGCGGGATCAGGAACAGGATAAGCAGCCATAGCCCGGCGGGAAGGCTCAGCAGGTAGGGCGCGAGCGCCTTCCCGAGCCTGACCCGCGGCGGGCGGGTGCTTACGCGCCCTGGGTGATCGGCAAGAACAGGTTGTTCCACGCGGTCAGCTCTTCCTGGCTCTTGTACTGGTAGTAGTTCCGCGAGTCCTTGATGTACGCCTGGTTCGGGAACACCGTGGGCGCGTCCGCTGTCACCTTGGTCGGCAGGCCGATCTCCGGCGCCATCTGCTTCAGCGCCTGCGCGCCCCAGCCCGTCGGGTTGAGCAGGAACTGCTTCGCGGCGGGCACGGGGCACACGTAGTCGTTGTAGTACTCGACTACCGCCTCCACGTCCGGCTGGTAGAAGTAGTCCATCAGCGTCATGGCGTCCCGCGGGTTCTGCGCGTACATCGGGATGCACATGTTGTCGGTCCAGAACATGCCGCCCTCGTTGGGGATGAGCAGCTTCAGGTCCCGGTACTTGCTGTTCAGGTCGGCCTGGAAGATGTCGCCCGACCAGGCCTGGGTCACCACGATGTCGCCGTTCTTCAGGCGATCGATGTAGCTCTGGTCGTAGTAGGAGCGGACGATGCCGTCGCTCTTCTGCTGGTTCAGCTTCTGGGCCGCCTTCGCCCAGTCGGACTCGGTGGACGTCGCCGGGTCGACGCCGATCGCGAGCAGGCCGAGGCTGCCGAGTTCCTGCGGGTCGTTCATCATGCCGACCTTGCCGGCATACTTCTTGTCGAACAGGATGTCGACGCTGTTACCAGGGTTCTTGACGATCGATGAGTTGTAGCCGATCGCTGTCCAGCCGGACTGCCAGGCCATCGTGTACTTGTTGCCGGGATCCCAGGACGGGCTCTTGATCAGCGGCCCCGCGTACTTGTTGAAATTGGTCATCGCGCTCCGGTCGAGCGGGATCAGCCAGCCGAAGTCGATCAGGTAGCCAAGCGGCGGGCTGTTGTTGGTCATCACGATGATGTCGAAGCCGGTGGACTGCTTCGCGGCCAGCGACGGCCGGATCTTGGCGTAGAACGGCAGGTTGTCGCTGATCGGCTCGGTGTAGTTGACCGCGATGCCGGTCGTAGCCGTGAAGTGCTCGAGCGACAGGTGCTTGCCCTTGAGGACGTCGATGTAGTACGGCCAGTTCGCGAAGTTGACCGTCTTGTTGGACTTCTGCTTCGCCCACCATGCCGCGGTTCCGATCCCGCCGGGCGCCGTGCTGCTCCCGCCGGTGGGCGTGCCCTTTACTCCGCACGCCGCGAGGATGGCGCCGAGGCCGAGCATTCCGGCGCCGGTGCCCGCTGAGCTGAGCAGCTGCCTGCGGGACATCCTGGACTGGGTCATGCCTCGCCACACCGACGGGTCGATCGCCGACTCGCGGGGGTCTGAGCTGTGCTGCTCGTTCATGTGTATCCTCCGGGGGGTTGAGCACGCTAGCCGATGAGATAGGAGTGCTCTGGCTGCCACGACAGCCAGACGCTGTCACCGCGGCCGGCCACATCGCCGGCCGATGCCGAGTTCTGCTGGAACACGACGATGTCGGCGCCCGTCGTGGTGGAGACCGCGAAGTTGGTGGAGGTGCCGAGGTAGACGACCTCGGTCACGGTGCCGCGCAGGGCGCAGCGACTGCCGGCCGGCGGCTCGACGGTGAGCTCGATCTTCTCCGGCCGGACGGTGAGCTCAAGCTGGTCACCCTCGCTGACGCGAAGGTCGCGCACCGGGACGACGATCCGCTCGTCCTGGCTCACCGACATGACCGCCTCGGTACCGGTGATCTGGCTCGCCGTCCCGGTCAGCAGGTTGGACGTGCCGATGAAGCCGGCCACAAACCTGGTGGCCGGGTGCTCGTAGATTTCCCTGGGCGAGGCGAGCTGCTCGATCAGGCCATCGTTCATGACCGCGATCCGGTCGGACATGGTGAGCGCTTCGTTCTGGTCGTGCGTCACGTAGACGAAGGTGATGCCGACCTCGCGCTGGATCCGCTTCAGCTCGACCTGCATGGCCTGCCTGAGCTTGAGATCCAGGGCACCAAGCGGCTCGTCGAGCAGCAGGGCGCGAGGGTGGTTGACCAGAGCCCTGGCCAGCGCGACCCGCTGCTGCTGACCGCCGGACAGTTCCCTTGGCCGGCGGTGACCGCGGCCGCCGAGGTTGACGATCTCGAGCATCTCGTCGACCTGCCGGGTTATCTCGGCCTTCGCCACGTTCCTGCGCCGCAGCCCGAACGCGACGTTCTCGAAGACATTCATGTGCGGGAAGAGGGCGTAGGACTGGAAGACCATGTTCACGTCGCGCTTGTTCGGCGGGGTGCCGATGACGTCCCTGCCGTGCAGCCAGATCGTGCCGCCGGTCGGCTCCTCGAACCCCGCGATCATCCGCATGGTGGTGGTCTTGCCACAGCCGGACGGTCCGAGCAGCGAGAAGAACTCGCCTTCGACGATCTGCAGGTCGATGGAGCGGACGGCGGCGACGATGTCGCCCCCGGTACGGAACTCCTTGGACACGCCCGCTAGCTCGATGGCCGGGAGCGTCTCATTCTCGGCCGGGTACGCGCGCTGGTCGGCGGCGGCAAGACCCTGCGCGTGCGTGTCGGTCATCTCCTGACGTGTCCCCTGTTCTCGGCGTTCCGCGAGCGCTGCGTCCCGCTCGGCGATGAGCTCGCAGCTGACGAGCAGATATTCATGCGATGTTTGCATGGAAGTATATCTAGATCCACTGATTCAGTAACAATCTGAGCACGAAGCGACTGATTCCGCATGGGCAGGGCGGCGGAAGGCGCGGGTTCCAGCGGTCCGGTCACAGCGCGCCGCGCTGCCCGCTACCCCAGGGGTCGCGTGCCTTACCGCTGTCCGGCGCTTATGCGCCGATGTAGCTCATGACGTGCTTGATCCGCGTGTAATCCTCGAAGCCGTACATCGACAGGTCCTTGCCGTACCCCGAGTGCTTGAAGCCGCCGTGCGGCATCTCGGACACGAACGGGATGTGGGTGTTGATCCAGACGGCTCCGAAGTCCAGCTGGCGGGCCGTGCGCATCGCCCGGCCGTGGTCACGGGTCCACACGCTGGCGGCGAGGCCGTACTTCACCCCGTTGGCCCAGCGGACCGCCTCGTCCTCCGAGCTGAACCGCTGCACGGTGACGACGGGGCCGAAGATCTCCTCCTGGATCATCTCGTCGTCCTGGCGCAGGCCGGCCACGACCGTGGGGGCATAGAAGAAGCCGGAGTCACCGACCCGCTGGCCGCCCGCCCTGACCTCGGCGTGATCAGGTGCCCGCTCCACGAACCCGGCTACCCTGGCGAGCTGGGCCGGGTTGTTCAGCGGGCCGTAATACGCGTCAGTCTCGTGTGGTCCGGCGGTCTTCACCGTCGCGGCCAGGGCGGCGACGGCGTCGGTGAGATCGGCCGCGATGCCCGGCCCGGCGAGGACCCTGGTCGCGGCGGTGCAGTCCTGGCCCGCGTTGTAGTAGCCGGCCTCGATGATCTGCTGGGCCGCCCGTTCGACGTCCGCGTCGTCGAACACCACGACCGGCGCCTTCCCGCCGAGCTCCAGGTGCACCCGCTTGAGCTTCGCCGCCGCGGCCTGCGCGACCTCGATCCCGGCCCGCACCGACCCGGTGATCGAGACCATCTGCGGTATGTCGTGCGACACCAGCGCCCGGCCGGTGTCCCGGTCGCCGCAGATCACGTTGAAGACGCCGGGCGGGAAGAAGTCAGCGGCGATCTCGGCCAGCAGCAGCGTGGAGACGGGCGTGGTGTCCGACGGCTTCAGGACGACGGTGTTGCCCGCCGCCAGGGCCGGCGCGAACTTCCAGACCGCCATCATCATCGGGTAGTTCCACGGCGTCACCTGGGCGCAGACGCCGACCGGCTCGCGCCGGATCATCGAGGTGTGGTCGGCCAGGTACTCGCCGGCCGACCGGCCCTCGAGCACGCGGGCGGCACCGGCGAAGAAGCGGAGCTCGTCAGCGAGCGGCGGCACCTCGTCGGCCTGCGTCATGGCGACCGGCTTGCCGGTGTTCCGGCTCTCGGCGGCGACCAGGTCGTCGGCCCTGGCCTCGATGGCGTCGGCGAACTTCAGCAGCGCCAGGCTCCGCTCGGCCGGAGTGCTGTCGCGCCAGGTCTCGAAGGCCGTCGCGGCCGCCTGCAGCGCCGCGTCGACGTCGGCGGCGCCGGACAGCGGTGCCGTGGCGTACGCCTCGCCCGTACTCGGGTCCACTACTTCGCTGACGGCACCGCTGGAGGCGTCGGCGAACTGGCCGTTGACGAAGTTCCGCAGGGCAGTCATGGTGGGCCTCCTCAGGTCACGGGCTACGACTTTGACACGTATTGTGTCAGTAGACAAGCGATTCAGCACTCATTGAGCCTGATCACAACGAAATCAGTTGACATGCAGCGCCTGCGTGGCAGCATGGATGGTGCAAGGAGGCACATCAGATGGCACATCTGCAGGCCGCAGGGCCTGCTGCCGAACCGGCTGCCGAGCGCACGAGCGGGCGGGACCGGCACCAGGCTCCGATCGTCCTCGACGCGGTCTCCCGGCACATCATCGAGCAGTTGCAGCAGGACGGGCGGCGCTCGTACGCGGCGATCGGCAAGGCCGTCGGGCTGAGCGAGGCAGCGGTCCGCCAGCGCGTCCAGCGGCTGATCGATCTCGGCGCGATGCAGATCGTCGCGGTGACCGATCCGATGTCGCTGGGCTTCCGCAGGCAGACGATGATCGGGATCCGCTGCAACGGCGACCTGCAGCGGGTAGCTGACCTGCTGGCGGGTATGGAAGCCATCGACTATGTGGTCATAACGGCCGGCTCGTTTGACCTGCTGATCGAGGTCGTGTGCGAGGACGACGACCACCTGCTGGAGACACTCGGTCAGGTGCGCTCGCTGCCGGGTGTGACGACAACGGAGACATTCGTGTACCTGAAACTGCGTAAGCAGACCTATCACTGGGGGACCAGATGACCGGCACACCGGCACTCGACCACGCCGCCCTGCAGGAGGCAGCGAAGCGGAACCTGTGGCTGCACTTCACCAGGCACTCGGGGTTCGCCGATGCCGACATCCCGATGATCGTGCGCGGCGAGGGCCAGTACGTCTTCGACCAGCACGGCAAGCGCTACCTGGACGGGCTGTCCGGCCTGTTTGTCAGCCAGATCGGGCACGGCCGTACCGATGTCGCCGAGGCCGGTGCCCGCCAGGCCGGCCAGCTCGCGTACTTCCCGCTCTGGTCCTATGCCCACCCGCGGGCGATCGAGCTGGCCGAGCGGCTGGCCGGCTACGCGCCAGGAGACCTGAACCGCGTCTTCTTCACCACGAGCGGCTCCGAGGCGGTCGAGTCCGCCTGGAAGCTCGCCAAGCAGTACTTCAGGCTGACCGGCCAGCCGACCAGGTACAAGGTGCTGAGCCGGTACATCGCCTACCACGGCACCACCCACGGCGCCCTCGCCATCACCGGCCTGCCCGACATCAAGATGCCGTTCGAGCCGCTGACGCCTGGCGGTGTCCGGGTGCCGAACACGAACTTCTACCGCGCCCCGGCGTTCGTCGCCGACGACCTGACCGCGTTCGGCGTCTGGGCCGCGGACGAGATCGAGCGGGCCATCGTGCGCGAGGGCCCTCAGTCGGTCGCCGCGGTCTACCTCGAGCCCGTGCAGAACTCGGGCGGCTGCTTCCCGCCGCCGCCCGGCTACTTCCAGCGCGTGCGGGAGATCTGCGACAAGTACGGCGTGCTGATGGTCTCCGACGAGGTGATCTGCGCGTTCGGCCGGCTCGGCTACATCTTCGGCAGCGAGCGGTACGGCTATACGCCGGACATCATCACCTTCGCCAAGGGCGTCACGTCCGGGTACTCCCCGTTGGGCGGCATGATGGTCAGCGACCGCCTGATGGAACCGTACCTGAAGGACGAGCACACGTTCCTGCACGGCGTCACCTTCGCCGGGCACCCGGTCTCGTGCGCGGTCGCACTGGCCAATCTCGATGTGTTCGAGAAGGAAGATCTGCTCGGCAATGTCAGGGCCAATCAGGGCGCGTTCCGCGCGACCCTGGAGAAGCTGAACGACCTTCCCATCGTCGGAGATGTCCGCGGCGACGGCTACTTCTATGGCATCGAGATGGTCAAGGACAAGGCCAGCCGCGAGACGTTCGACGATGACGAGTCCGAGCGGCTGCTCCGCGGCTTCCTGTCGCACGCGCTGTTCGACGCCGGGCTGATCTGCCGCGCCGACGACCGCGGCGATCCGGTGATCCAGCTCTCGCCGCCGCTTACCTGCACCCAGGAGCACTTCGACGAGATCGAGCAGATCCTGCGCGGCGTGCTCACTGAGGCCTGGTCGCGCCTGTAAACAGTTCCCGTGCCTCATGATCGTGGCGGGTATTCCTTGCTATGCCACGGAAACCCGCCACGATCATGAGATGGCCGTGCGATAGTGCGCTGGAAGAGAGCGCGACGCGTGCCGTCGCGTCCCGGGGCGGGAGGACTCCATGCGCATGATCAGCCCGGCAAGGTTCCTGCTGACCACGACGGCCGCGGCCGGCTCCGTCGTGCTCGCGGCCGCGATGCCAGCCGCGAGCGCCTCGCTGGCGCACGCGCCGGCGGCATGGCATGTATCACTCCAGGTGCCCGGGTCCAGCTTCCCCGAGTTCACGGCCGTCACGGCCACGAGCGGGAGCAGCGCGTGGGCATTCGCGGCCGTCGGCAGCAAGGCGCCGGTCGCCTATCAGCTCAGCGGATCAAGCTGGAAGTCGCACTCGTTCCCGGCCAAGGCGGGAGACTCCGTCCAGGCCGCCGCGTCCTCGTCGGCCAGTAACGTGTGGGCCTTCACGTTCACGGGTCAGGTGCTGCGCTTCAACGGCAGCAGCTGGGCCGCGGTGAAGAAGTTCAGCAAGGTGATCAATTCCGGCGTCGTCGTCAGCAGCACCGACGTGTGGGTGTTCGGATCACCGGGCCCCGGCACCTGGCACTACAACGGCCACAGCTGGACGCACTCGACCTCGGGCAGCGGGCTGAACGGCGGGAGCGCGCTGTCGGCGAGCAGCATCTGGGCGTACGGCGGCACCAGCGTGGCGCACTGGAACGGCAGCACCTGGACCAAGACCTCGGTCGCCAGCCTGCTGCCTAAGAACACGCAGCTCAGCCACTCGTTCGTGGGCGGCATCTACGCCGCCTCGGCCAGCAACGTCTACGCCATCGGCTCGGGCGGCCGCCAGGACGAGGGCGGCCCGCTGGTGCTGCTGCACTACAACGGCCATGCCTGGAGCCGGGTGGCCGAGAACACGAGCCTGGGCGACCCGACGGCGGTCATCCCTGATGGCAGCGGCGGCGTGTGGATCCCCGTCCGAACTGCCTTTCCCGGCGACGGCAGCATGGAGCACTACTCGCATGGCGCCCTCAGCAGCGTCAGGCTGCCGTTCTCGCCCCCGCACCTGCTGCTGGTCGCGGCGGCGATCGGCAAGCACACCACCGCGGCGGTCGCCGTCGGCTACACGCGCAAGTCGTTCAGCGCGAAGACGACGACGGCCGTTATCCTCCGCTACGGAAGCTGAGAGCCGCTGCCGGAGGTGTCCGCCGGGGACCTGGGAGGACCTAAAGGGCTCGTCTGTCCGGACTCATCGCGAAGAGTTGCCATCTCGTTACACGCGCTTTAAGGCCGCGGGGCACCTCTGCGGCGTCTGTATTAGTAGAGGGCGCAGAAACGGCACCGCGGGTGCCGGGCCGGGCCCTGGCGCGGTCGGTCGTTTGCGGGAGGCACCATGTCAGGTATGAGCACGTCAGGCACGGCAGGTACGGAAGGCAGCCAGCGGTGGGCCGCCCTGGACAAGCAGCACGAACGCCTCGTTGAAGCCTCCCATCCGCTGCTCGCCGAGCTCCGGCGCGATCGCCCCGACCTGGACCGGATCCTGCCCGCCGCGAGCTGACCAGGCATCCGGGCCGGCCGCGAGAGTTCGCGGCAACCAACGGCAGCCGTACAGCGTCTCATGAGCCGTAATTACTCCCGTGCGGTTAGAAAGACATTAATATGGCAAAAAGGATCGGGGTCCTGTCCGCGCTCGCCGTCGTGGCGCTCGGCCCCGCGCTGAGCCGGCGGGGCGGTCTCGTCACCTGCCAGGGGAGGCTGGGCGGCCAGTCGCCTGTCTCGGTGACCCGCGGCTAGCCGCGCCCGCGCGGTCAGGCGATCGCGCCGGCGATCGCCTGACGCACCCAGGAGACCGCGTCGCCGACGGGGACCCGCTCCTTCTCGCCGTTGGCCCGCTTGGTGATCTCCACGACGCCATCGGCGAGGTCGCGGGTGCCGACGCTGATCCGGTACGGGATCCCGGTCAGCTCCGCGTCGGCGTACTTGACCCCCGGCCGGACGTCGCGGTCGTCGATCAGCGTGTCCACCCCGGCCTCGAGCAGGCTGGAGTACAGCACGTCGGCGGCGACCCGCGCCTCCGGGTCCCGCACGCTCAGCAGCAGCACGCTGACCTCGGCCGGAGCGACCTGAACCGGCCACGCCAGGCCGGCGTCGTCGTGGTGCACCTCGGCGATCGCCGCCATCGCGCGCTCGACGCCGATGCCGTAGCTGCCCATGATCGGGATGACCGTGCTGCCATCGTGCATGCTCACCGCGACGCCGAGCGCCGTGGTGTACTTGCGGCCGAGCTTGAAGATGTGGCCGACCTCGATCGCCCCGACGAACTCCAGCGCCGTGCCGCACCGCGGGCACGGCTCGCCCTCGGTGACCTCGCGCAGATCGGCCCACTGCGTGACGGTGATATCGCGGTCCACGTCGACGCCGGTCAGGTGCACGTCGTCGATGCTGGCGCCGGTGGACATCCCGCGCCGGCCGCGCAGCGCCAGGTCAGCGAGGACGGGGAGCTGGGTGACGCCGACCGCGCCCAGGCTGCCGGGCAGCGCGCCGAGCGCCGCCTGGATCTCCTCCGGCTGGGCCGGCCGGACGGCAACGGCGGACGTCGCGTCGATCAGCTTCTGCTCCGACAGCGGGTGGTCGCCGCGGAGCAGCACGAGCGTCAGCTTGCCGTCCACGACCTGCACCAGCGTCTTGATCTGCCGGTCGGCCGCCAGGCCGTAGTCGGTGGCCAGATCCTCGATCGTCCGCACACCAGGCGTGTCCAGCCTGGCCGGCGCCGACGCCGGGTCCGCGGTCGGATCCTCGATCGGCGGCAGCGCGGCGGTCGCCTTCTCCAGGTTCGCCGCGTAGCCGCAGTTCGGGCAGGTCGCCACCAGGTCCTCGCCGGCCGACGACGGGCACATGAACTCGACCGAGTCGCTGCCGCCCATGTTGCCGCTCGAGGCCTCGACGGCGATGGCCGGGATCCCCAGCCTGGCGAAGATCCGCTCGTACGCGCCGCGGTGCGTCTCGAAGGAGGCATCGAGCCCGGCCTCGTCCACGTCGAAGCTGTAGGAGTCCTTCATGGTGAACTCGCGGACCCGCAGCAGCCCGCTCTTGGGCCTCGGCTCGTCCCTGAACTTGGTCTGGAACTGATACCAGAACTGCGGCAGCTCCCGGTAGGAGGCGAACTCGGTCGCGAGGTAGGCGAAGATCTCCTCGTGCGTCATCCCGAGCACCACCTCGGCGTCCTTGCGGTCCCTGAGCCGGAACATCTCGTCGCCCATGACCTCCAGGCGACCGGACTTCTCCCAGATCCAGGCCGGCTGCATGGACGGCAGCAGGAACTCCTGGCCCCCGATCCCGTTCATCTCCTCGCGGATGATCTGCATGACCTTCGCGCGCACCCGGACGCCGAGCGGGAGCAGGCTGTAGTGGCCGGCCATCAGCTGGCGGATAAAGCCGCCCCGCAGCAGCAGCCGGTGGCTGGCCGCGTCCGCGTCGGCTGGATCGTCACGGAGCGTGGGGATGTGCAGCTGTGACCAGCGCATGTCAGTGCCTTGCCTCGCAGAAGGAAGTGAGATACGTGCGGCAGTTCGGTGGCAGCGTAGTCGTGCCTGCCTAGCCGGGAGCGCCATCGACACCGCAACCACATTCTAGGCCGTCCGTCCGGGCCGGTGCCCGGACTCCGGCGCGGCCCGCCGGTGCTGCCCGGGCAGTGCTGCCCGGGCAGTGCTGCCCGGGCAGTGCTGACCTGTCGTGCTACAGCCTGGCCGCGAGCTGCACTCCGACTGTAGATTTTCAGGCAGCAGAGCGCGGCAGAGCATCAGAGCTCGTGAGGAGTCCAGCACCGGCATGGC
>DATKQH010000343.1:0-2210 GCA_035532775.1 Streptosporangiaceae bacterium | reverse complement strand
AGCCACCGGCGCGCCGGTCCGGGAAGGGGTACCCGCGTGCCTGGCGGGTAGCCGAGCCCCTGGTCATGAGCGGTCCAGCTCGCACCACACGACGCGGCTATCGGGTCCTCCCCGGTAGCCCCAGCGGGCGGCGACCCGTTCGACCAGTAACAGGCCCCGCCCGGACGGCGCCAGCCGCGCGCCTGGGGCGCCCGCGACCGTGGGCACCCCAGGCGACCCGCCGTCCGTCACCTCGACGCGGACGAAGGCGGGCACCCGATGGACGGCGACCACGAAGCTGCCGCCGTCCCCTGACGCGGTGTGCAGGACCGCGTTGGTGGCGAGCTCGCTGGTCAGCAGGACGGCGTCGGCGGTACAGGGCTGGCCGCCCAGCGACTCCCGGACGAACTGGCGGGCGGCGGCGACCCGGTCGGAATGGCCGGGGAACGTCCGGGAGACGGCCGCGCCACGCTCCGCGCAGCGGCACAGAACCTCGTCAGTACCCGAAAGCATGTGAACCACCGGCCATTCGTCGTGTTTGGCCCGCCCGCCCACCATGGGACTGGCATGCTTCGTGTCAGAACGTCTGCTGCATCACTCTACATGCATAGCTGTATCACACATGAGGTGTGATAGTTGCCTGCATTCGAGAATCGATGGAGGGACCGTGGTCGCAAGCTCCGGGCCGACCGTCCGCAGGCGGCAGCTCATGGCCGAGATGAAGCGGTTGCGCGACACCGCCGGGCTCAGCCAGGAGGCCGTCGCCGACCGTCTGGACTGGCACCCCACCAAGATCATGCGGATCGAGACCGGACGGACGTCGCCTCACCCCAACGACGTGCGGCTGATGCTGGAGGTCTACGGGATAGCCGACCAGGACCAGGTGTCGGCCCTGGTCAAGCTCGCCCGCGACGCCCGCCAGCGCGGCTGGTGGTACTCCTACCGCGACGTCCTGCTGAACCGGTACGACTTCTTCATCGGCCTGGAGTCCGAAGCGGCTTCGATCCGTGACTTCGAGCTGGCGATGATGCCCGGGCTTTTGCAGACCGACGACTACGCCCGGGCGGTGATCAACAGCGGCCCTCTGGAACTCGGGGCGGATGATGTGGAACGGTTGGTCCAGGTCCGGATGACGCGTCAAGGAGTGCTGGCCAAGGAGGACAGGCCTCAACTCTGGGTCATCCTGGACGAATCGGTGATCCGCCGGGTTATCGGTGGCCCGGCGGTGATGCATGCACAGCTTGAACACCTGATAGCCGTGGCTCAGCAGGGTAAGACAACGATCCAGGTCGTCCAGTACGGCTCAGGCCCTCACCCTGGACTGGCAGGCCCATTCGTCATCTTCGGCTTCGCGGAGGTGTCAGAGCCCGAGATCGTGTATTTGGAGACTGTGGGCGGGAACTTGTACGTGGACAAGCCTCAGGAGGTGCGACTATTCGCTACTGCGTTCGATCACCTGCGTGCGGTAGCCCTGAGCCCGGGCGATACCCGGGCTATGCTTCGTGCAGCGGCCGATGACTTGAAGTAGCCGCGGAAGGAGGGACAGGGTGACTCGCAACAACCTGTCCCACGCTGCATGGCGCAAGAGCACCTACAGCGGGCAAGCTGGCAACTGCGTCGAGGTGGCTGCTCTCCCGGGCTGGAGCATCAGTAGCCACAGCGGCCAGAACGGTGCCTGCGTCGAGGTCGCCTGCAATCTGTCCGAGGTTGTCGCCGTGCGCGACTCGAAGGACCGCGAGGGGCCGGTGCTGGCGTTCGCCCCCGACGAGTGGCGGGCGTTCACCGCAGCGCTGAAGGCCGGCGAGCACGAGCTGCGCTAGTCCTCAGCGGGTTCGCCGGTCGGGGCGAGGAAGAGCAGCTCCGGGTCGCCTTCGTCGAGTCCGTAGACGATGCCGACCGAGCGCCACCCGAGGCGTGCCAGCAGTCGCTGCATTGGCTGGTTCGACAGGTTCATGGACGCTCGGCCTGGCTGATGATTCGTCGCCGGTGCGGAGGTGCTGCGGCAGCGACGGCGCGGGATCAATCGGTCTCTGGTGGCTTCCGTGACTACAGACCTTTTTGATGCGGTGACGGCGCGGAGCCCGGAACGATGCGGACATCGTGACCGACGCAGATCTGGAAGTCCTCCAGCACATGGACCTCCACCGGGCCGAGCGGGGCGAGCGTCGCCACCCAGGAGTCACCGACCGCATCGAGCGTCAGCGTGCCCGTGCGGTGGGTGAACCGGCCGG
>DATKQH010000342.1:0-11658 GCA_035532775.1 Streptosporangiaceae bacterium | reverse complement strand
GGGCACGAGTGCGTACAGCGCAACTAAGCACGCGGCGGTCGCGATGTCCGAGGCCCTGTATCACGACCTCGCCGCGAACGGATCGCCGGTAGGAGTCTCGGTGCTGTGCCCCGGCTTCGTCAGTACCAGGCTCTACGAGGCCGACCGCAACTGGCCGCCCAGTCACGGGGCCGCGCCGGCGGGCCGGCCTGGTGCGGCGGCGGGCCGGCAGGCACTGCGCGAGGCGCTCGAGTCGGGCCTGGACCCGGCGATGGTCGCGGAGGCCGTCCGGGACGCCATCGTCGGTGATCAGTTCTGGATTCTGACGCACCCGGAACTCAATGACCGGATTCTTGAGCGGTCCCACGGCGCGGTCGAGGGCCGGCCGCCTCCCGGGCCGGCTCGCAGGTGAGCCGGCCCGCGCTCGCGAGGCGAGGAAGGTCATGGCAGGCCGGCTCCGGGGACGCGAATGCGTCCCGTCCGGGGCCACGTCAGGCCTGATGCCGCGCGGCTGACCGATCCGTCCGGGTCGACGCGGGTCAGGCTGGTCGGAACCGGCGTGTTAGCCGGAGGATCGGTCTCCGAGCCGAAGCCGAACTCGCTGACGTCCGCATGCACGGCAACGCTGCCGTCCGGGGTGCGCCGGAGGACCTCGCCGAAATAGATGCCGTCCTGCGCGATATGCGGGGTCACTGCTGCCCCTCTGGCCAGATCATCACGTGTTCCGGCAAGGCGGGCTCCGTCGGGTCGGCTGGCATCTCACGCGAAGCTAGCCGCCCGGCCGCCGGACCAGCTAGTGGGGAGCTCCCTACCAGGCGCCAGGGCGGCCAGCGGATTCTGGAGGCGCACCTGCTGGACTGCACTGCCGACCTGTACGGGGAGCCGGCCACGGTCCGCTTTGCCGCGCGGATTCGCGAGCAGCGCCGGTTTGTTCCCCGGCCGAGATGGTGGGGCAGCAGGGACGCGAGCGCAGTCCGGGCCGCTCTCGGAACCGGCCGCAGCCTTACGAGATCGACACCGGACCCTGGATGAACACGCCGTTGTGGATCAGGAAGCCCCGCACGTGATTGCCGACAACGATCGCGTCGCGGCCAGCGAGGCCTCGCGACGCGACGTACTCGTCGATCGCGGCCTGCATGGAGCGGCGGCCCTTGCCGCTGATGGCCATGCCCTCGGATGTCGAGCGCAGGCACGCCGCGATGAGTTCGCCCGGCGTCTGGCCGGCGAATTCGCAGAAACCGCGGAGGCTGTCCAGCACCCCGGCCCGCTCGGCCGGGCGCTCGTCGTAGCCTGACCCGGTGAGCCAGCGGCGCACCTCGGGGCACTGGCCGATGTCGTCGGCACCTGAGGATGACATCGTCGCCGCTACTCGGGGAGCCCGAACATGCGCGACATCATGCGAACCTCGGTGTCGCGGTACGGCAGCGGTCCGGGTTCCTGCAGCAGCCGGGCCGCCCGCAGCCGCTCCGTGACGGCCGGGTCAGCCTCGAACGGCCTGGTGCAGTCGCCCTCGAAGAAGGACTTGGCCAGCGGGCGCCGCGGACGCTGGCCGCCGGCCTCGCGCTCCTCCAGCGGGTAGCCGACGAGTTGGAGCCACACCGGCACCCAGGTGTCCGGAACCTTAAACGCCTCGCGGATCTTGTCGACGCCCGACATCGCGTGCAGGCAGGTTCCGAGTCCCTCGTCGACCGCCGCGTTGAGCGCATTGCCAATCGCGATGCCCGTCTCGACGGCCGCCTGGAAGGTGAGGCCGGCCGCGTTGTTCCGCTGCATGGGGACGAAGACCTGGGCCCACATCACGTCATCGACGTACGCCTCTGACCAGCCGTGCGACGCGGTGAGGACCTTGTTCCTGACCAGTTCCTTGAGATTGTCCCTGGCGTCCTGGAGATACTCGCTGTCGTAGAACCAGAAGATGTAGGTAGGCGCGAGGTCCAGGTCGACCGTGGTCGTCGGGTTGCGCAGCGACGCGAAGACCTCGTCGGATAGCTCGCTGCGGTGGACGACCAGAGCCCGCGGGTAGTCGGCGTTCACGGCGCGCGATGACCGGTTCGCCGCTTCCAGGATGACCTGTATCTTCTCCCGCTCGACCGGCTTCCACGGCTTGAACCAGCGGATGCTCCGGCGGGTTCCGATGACCTCTTTAAATTCCACTCTCGCCTCAGTTCATCTCGAAAGGATCGTGACCGTCATCGCGGCGGCATCCGAGCCGAGTGAGCCGCCTCCGTTTTGCGCCAGCGCTACCTGCGCTCCCTCGACTTGCCGGCCGCCGCACCGCCCGCGCAGCTGATCAGTGAGCTCGACGAGCTGAGCACAGCCCGTCGCGCCGATCGGATGCCCCTTGGCCAGCAGGCCGCCGCTCGTGTTGACCGGGCAGCTGCCACCCAGCGCGGTCGTGCCGGACGCGAGCAGCGCAGGGCCCCCGCCGGGCTTGCACAGCCCGAGCTTCTCGTAGGCCATCAGCTCGGCCGGCGCGGCCGCGTCATGCAGCTCGACCACGCTCAGGTCCTCCGGGCCGAGCCCGGCCTGCTCGTACGCGAGCGCGACAGCGCGCTCATCCGCCGTCGGCTCGCCGGGCTGGCGGTCACGGCCGGACACCAGCGCCGCTGCCCGGACTCTGGTCACAGCGCCGAGCCGGGCGGCCATCTCCTGCGAGCACACCACCAGGGCCGCGGCGCCGTCCCCGATCGGGGAGCACATTAGAAGGGTCAGCGGCGACGCGATCGGCCGGCTGTCGAGTACTTCCTGCCGGGTGACCTCGGACCGGTACTGCGCTTTCGGGTTGAGTGCGGCGTGCCGGTGGCTTTTCACCGCGACATCGGCGAAGTCCGCCGCCGATGCGCCACTAGCGCTCATGTAGGCGCGGCTGCCGGCCGCGTAGATATCCATGAAGAACGACCGGCTCGCGCCGGAGCCGCCGTCCTGGCCGGCCGCCATCCGCTTGCGGAGCTGCCCCACCTCCAGCTGATCGACAGCGGTCCCGATGGCCGCGAAGGTGCGCGACTTGTCGGGGTGAGTCAGCTTCTCGGCCCCGACCGCCATGGCAACCTCCGTGCATCCGGAGCCGACAGCCATGCACGCCAGGTAAAAGGCGCTCGATGCCGAGGCGCACGCGTTCTCGACGTTCACCATGGGCACGCCGAGCAGGCCGGTGTGGCGTAGCGCCACCTGGCCCCGGATCATCTCCTGGTTGGTCAGCACGCCCTGCACGGCATTGGCGAAGAAGACCATGCCGACGTTGGCGGGTCCGAGCCCGGCATCGGCCAGCGCGCCGCGGGTTGCTTCCTCGGCAAGAGCCCGGACAGTTGTATCGGGAAACTTGCCGAAGCGGGTCATGCTCGCGCCGGCCACGAATACGTCTCGCATGAACATGCTCATGTCCTTCTCACTTCGTATCCGGCCGCCGCGCTGTCCCACGTCGCCGCCGTGATGCCGCGCGCCTTCAGGACGCCGTACTGGTTGCGCTGGGTTCCGGTCTTCGGCAGCTCGTCGACGAACTCGACGTAGCGGGGGATCGCGAAGTAGGCCAGCCTGCCGTGGCAGAAGTCGAGCAGCTGCTCCGGCGTGAGTGAGGCGCCAGGCCGCCGGACCACGCAGGCCTTCACCTCGTCTTCGCCGAGGTCGGAGGGAACGGCGTGGGCGGCGCTGTCCTGCACTGACGGATGGGCGTTGAGTACCGACTCGATCTCCCAGGCCGAGATATTCTCGCCCAGCCTGCGCATGGACTCCTTCTTCCGGCCCCGGTAGTAGAAGAAGCCGTCCGCGTCGCGGCTGGCCAGATCTCCGGAGTGGAACCAGCCACCGCGGTAGGCATCCTCGGTTGCGGCTGGCAGGTTCTGATAGTGCGTCATGCGGCCGCCGGGGTGCCGGAACACGAGCTCGCCGACCTCGTCGTCCCCGAGCGGCCGGTCGTCTTCGCCGACGACCGCGAACTCCACGCCGGCCACTCCTGACCGTCCCATGGAGCCGCGTCTGCCTGCGTCGTTCAGCAGGATCCCGGGTGAGTCCACCATGCCGAACCACTCGATGATGCGGACGCCGAAGCGCTCCTCGAACTCGGCCCACCGGTCGGCAGGACAGCCTGCCGACAGCACCGTCCGGACGCGGTGATCCCGGTCGCGTGCCTGCGGGGCCTGCTTGAGCAGGATGGAGATCATGCCGCCCAGCGTGTTGAACTCGACAGCCTCGTACCGGCGGCAGTCATCCCAGAAGCGAGACGCGCTGAACCTGGGGGCGATAGCGAGCTTGGCGTCCAGCATGATCGACCCGACGGTGGACACTCCGAGGGCGTTCCCATGGTAGAGCGGCAGCGCCGTGTACATCGTCCCGCCCGGCTGGATGCCTGAGGCGGCGAGCAGCGTGGCGATCGGGGACCAGTCCCCGCGCGTGGTGACGACCCCCTTCGGCGGGCCGGTCGTCCCGGACGTGTACATCATGCCGCCGCCGGTTACCCCGTACGGGATCGTGACATCGGGGTCAGCGTCACTGGCGGACATCAGGCGGTCAAAGTCCACGTCCGGCGTGCCCGGCGCCGGCCGGCCAAGGACGACCGCGCGGCGCAGCGTCGGGAGATTGCCGCGGACGGCGGCGAGTGGGTCCTGCAGATCGCCTTGCAGAACCATGGCAACCGCGCCCGAGTCCTGGAGGATATGAGACAGGACCGGGCCGCGCTGCGAGATGTTGACGGGAACAGAAACGCCGCCGATGAGCAGCAATCCGAAATGCGCCCACAGGAACTCAGGACGATTTCCCATCATGATGGCCACTCGTTCGCCAGGCTGGACTCCGAGCTCGAGGAATCCGTTCGCGGCCCGCCGCATATTGGCCAGGGACTCTGCCCAGGTGTATGTGGTCTCCTGCCACTTCAGCCACACCTGGCCGGGGTGTTCTGACACGCGGTCGAGCAGAATCTGCTCCAGCGGTGAGCGCGTTCGCGTTTCAGTGACCTTAGTCATGACGTGAGGCCAGGCGCTTCAGCGCACGTCCGGGAGTTCCCGGAGGAAGTCGTATTGCGGCTCGTCACTGACAAAGATCGTGTGAGCCAGGAATCCGGGGCCGCCGTACGGCGGCGGCGTGTACGTGACGGCATGGTCGGTCGTGGCCTTACGGAATGCCTCGAAATCCGGGAATACCAGCTCGGTGACCCGATCCCACTCGTTGAGGCGCTCGACGGTCTGGTACGGATCCGCGTACGGCGACTTCAGACCGCTCCACGTGCGGTAGCCGGTCATGCCGTGGTCGGCCATCTGCCTGGCTTCCCGGCAGTGCGTGCCCAGGTACCAGCGCTCGCCTTCTTCCTTCGGGATTCCGTCGGGATACTGGAACAGGTACAGCCACCGGATCATGATGCCGACGCCCCTCGCGTAGTCCAGGTCAGCCACGTCACCTGGAGCGTAGGGAGGCCCGCGGCTCGCGGGCTAGTAGTGTAGTCCTTACACCTCGCTGCGTCGGCGTAGCTATTCACGTGCCCGCTGCGCCTGGTGTGCCCTCCGCTGAGGAGCTGTCTGCTCTGCCGGCCGCTGAGCTGGCGGTCCGGCTGGCTGAGGCGAACCGGCTGATCGCTGAGCTGACCCCGCAGGCTGGGCGGCTCCCGGCCCGGGTGGGGCAGCTGGAGCGGCAGGCCCGCAAGGACTCGTCCACCTCATCGCGTCCGCCTTCCTCCGATAGCCCGTACAGGAAGAAGGGCAGCGCCGGTCGCTGCGCGAGCGCGGGAAGCGGCGGCCGGGTAAGCAGCCGGGCGACCCCGGATCGACGATGAGCCTCGTGGACGACCCGGATGAGACCATCGACTGCCCGCCAGCGGCGTGCCGGGGATGCGGCGCGGGCCTGGCCGGGTGGATGGCCGGGATCCGCGGGAAGTCCGCCCCGGCGGTGCACGCTGACGAGACCCCGGCCCGGGCCGCGGGCGGGACCCGGTACCTGCACCTGGCCTGCACCCGCTACCTGACCTGCCTGCACACCGGTGGCCGGTGCATCCCGGATAGCCGCCGTGCTGATCGAGGCCCGCGACGCCGCAGGGGCCGCACGCCTCGCTAGCTACGCGCCGACGGGCGGATCCTCCGGCACCTCCGCCACATTAGCGGGTGACCGGCGGACCGGCTTTAACGGGGGCCAGCGCTCGGCAACGGTCGCGGCAGGTCGCCAGCCTGGCCGGTCCTCGAACTGAGTCCTTCCAGCAGGCCGAGCAACTGCAGCCAGCCGTCGAAACGGATTGGCGATTTGTCGGGCCCGCCAAGCGGCGTAACTGTGCCCCGCACAGGAGCGCCCTGAGCCTGTTCCACCTCGGGGACGCTCTCGAAGCGCACGATTATCTCGACCATAGACCTTTACTAACCAATCGCCCTGTCTTATTGTCTGTGTCGCGCGAACGCCGCCAGGACTCAAGCTCGCTACCCAGAGGTGGGCAGTTAGGCAGCTCTGCGTCTAGGCCAACCACCGGCATTCTAGAAGCGCCAGCCCGGCCGGTGTTGTAGTGGACTCCCTCGCGCGTTGGCCTCCCGGGCAGTTACGACATCCGACAGCGGTTCCCGGGCTTAGCCCAACGCCAGTGGGTTTAGGCATTAGCCGCTTATGCGTGCCGTGCGGTTCCTTGGGGCCGGATGGGGCTTCGCGTCCGGTTCGCTGTCCCCGGGGAACCGGACTTTCCCTGGCTGATTGTGACTGTGAGTGACGGTCGGGCGGCACGGCTGGAACTGCCGGTGATCCGGCGTGCGCGGAGCGTGCGTACCGGGGCGGGCGACCGGGGCCGGGTGGGGCGCAGGGCCTGGCAGGCGGTCAGCCAGGCGTACATCTCCTGGTCAACCTGGTGCGGGGTCCTGGAGCGGAGCATCGGGCCGAGGGAGGGCCCGGCGCCGGTGAGGGTGGTCAGCAGCGTGCAGCAGACACCTGCTCCCATACCAGGAGTCGAACTACAACGGTGTAACTTCCGCCGAATCGGCATGAACCGCAACCCGCCCCGCGCCCGCAGGCCGGTCAGAGTACCCGCCTCCCAGACGCACGCACGGCACCTCAACGCCCTTAACCCGCTGGCGGCGGGGCTTGGCCTGAAAGCCACTACACGCCGTCGGCGACCGCCAGGCCATCCCTGGGGTGCGATCACGAGAACGGCAAATGACACTTCCACCTGTACCATGATCGCGTATAGCTTGGTGCCGTGGTAACACCATCTTCATCTGACGCGAGTCGATTCCAGCGGCCGCCGGTGGTCCGAGCTGCCCGGCAGCGGCATGCCGCGCAGTCGACGACGAGTGGCCACCACATGCGGCTCCGGCGCGACGAAGGAGGCCAGGCTGCTGAAGGACGGCCGATAGGCCGGGAGCTTCCGCTCGCTTCACTGGTCGACATCTTCAAGCTCGCGCTGGCCGGTACGGGACGCACGTGCCTCGTCACCGGAGAGGCCGGGGTCGGCAAGACGCGGCTGATGCAGGAACTCCTGGAGCGCGCTCGAGCCTATGACTGCCACATACTGAGCGGTAAAGCCCAGGAATACGATCATGGCATCGCGAACGCGAGTCTGCGAGACCTGCTTGGCTCAGCTGTCCATGACGACTTCGACGAGGCGAGCCAGACGGACTTCGCCTCCTTGCTCACCACGCTTGACGCAGCGGCTTTCGGCCAGAACAGCAACTCTGATCGCGCCGTGCGCGCGCAGCCTGCCTACTTGCTGATGACGAAGCTGCTGAGAAGCCTATGCCTGCACCGGCCGACAATCGTCGCTCTCGATGACGCGCACCTGTCAGATGACGAGACGCTCGTCGCACTCTCGTTCGCAGCTCGCCACCTGTCCGAAATGCCGCTGTTCCTAGTCGTCAGCACACGCCCGGACAAGTGGCTGCCCGGCAGCCGGTTCGCGGCGACAATAGGCCGGATTATCGACTCGGGGCATGGTGCCATCGTCGATCTCGATCCGCTCGACCTGGACGACACCAGAGCGCTCATCGCATCGGATCTGCCGGGCTGGCCCGATGAACGGCTAACGGCGTATGTCTACTCCCAGAGTCGCGGCAACCCGCTGTTTACCCGCCAGGCGCTCCGCTCGCTGAGAGAACTGGGCGCCATCAGAGCCGAGCACGGAAGGTGCTACCTGGTGGGAAACCCTGCGGCAGGCGCGCTCAGCCGGAGCGCTGCTCTGTTGCACCGGGTGTTCCAGCAGGATCGGGCCGGCCGGGAACTGGCGCGCGTGATGTCCGCATTCCGGCGGGTACGCCTCGACCAGATCGGAGCGCTCGAGGCGGCCACCGATATGGACCGGGAATCTATCGAGCGGGCTTTTGACGCGCTCATCAGAGCGTCGATCATCGCCCGGGTAGCGCCTGGATGCTACGAGTTCGCGCATCCGCTTATCGCCGAGGTCCTCTACAACGACCTCGGACCGCTGGAGCGCCGCAGGCTGCACAAGGTCATTGCGGAATCGCTCGGCGCCAGCCCGCTCACCGCGGAAGCTGACGTCCTGGAGTGGACAACGCATGTTGCCGAAGCCGCGACTCCGGGAGACCAGGCCGCGATAACGGCAGTTCTCGAGGCGGCGCGTCTGACTCGTAACACGGCGCCGCTGTCCGCGGCGACGTGGTACCAGCGCGCGCTTGACTTGCTGCCACCTGAGTCCTGTGATCGCGGCCAGCTGCTGTCGCGTCAGGCCATAGCACTGTGGAAGGGATCGCGGCCGGAAGCCGCGGTTGAAGTGGGCGATCGGGCACTGCGCGCTCAGGGGAGCGGCGACCTGCGGACGAGAACTCTGGCGACCGTCATCAACGCTACATATGCGATGGGTCGTTACCACGACGCTCTCGAGCTCGTCAGCGCGCAGGTGCATGACGTGCAGAATCCGGCCCCGTTCCTCGCGCAGCGCGCGCTGTTGCTCGCGCACACTGGCCAGGGAGCAGGCGCGGCGGCCCAGCTCGACCAGGCCGAGGCGACGATCGGCACGGCCTCAGCCGGGGATCAGGTCGTCATCTGCAGTTACGTGGGCCATGTGTCCAATTGCCTCGGTAACTTCGCTCGTGCGCGCGCGGCGATAGACCGGCTGGTAGCCATCGGCCAGGGCGCAGAACCTGGGCTGGCGCACGGTGCCCGGCTCAGCGCCCTGGAGTCGGCCGCCTATCTGCTCGCGGTCACGGGCTGTCTCGGGAGTGCCCGCGATCTGCTGGCAACCGTGACCGACCTGCTTCCGGAAACTGGCTGGCAGGACGTTGGCGGCCAGTATGTCTACACCAAGGCGAAACTCGAGCACATGACCGGGTCGTGGGCTGACGCCCTCGAGACGATCCGCTCCGGGGCGATCAGCCTTGAGTTCGCGGGGCTCCGTAACAATCTGGCGTGGCTCCGGCTGCTTGAGGTTGAGATCCTGACGGACCAGGCGAACCTCGACGCGGCTGCCCAGATCCTGGATGCGCCGCTGCTTGCGGCCGACTGCGTCCTGTACCGGGTGCTGCATGAATGCCGCGCTGCGCGGATCATGGCAGCCCTCGGGAACTTCGCCGGGGCCACTAAAATGCTGCTTGACCAGCTGACAGTGGCCGAGCAGGCCGATCTGGCTGAGGCGACCCGCAGATGCCTGGAAGTACTAGTGGACGTCAGTGTCGGCACCGGCGAGAACACGGCCGCCTCCGAATATGCGGGGCGGCTTCGCGACCTTGCTGTGCGAACGAGGATTCCCGCGACCGTTGCTGCGGCTGATCTGGCTGACCTAGCTGTGGGCAACATAGCGGACGGCGAGCGGATTCTGTCGGAGTACGAAAAGGAGGACCGGCTGTTCTTTGCCGCTCAGGCCCATCTGTACCTGGCCACCTCAGGAGTCGAGCCCGATCGGCACCTCGGGCGCGCGCTTGAGCTTTTCACGGCCATGGGCGCCCAGCTATGGATACCTCGTGTCCTCGCGCAGGCAAAGCTTGCTGGCGTGAACGTCACCACAAACCGCCGCCAGCGGGGCAGGGCAGGAGGCCGCACGACACTCAGTGACACTGAAGTGCAACTCGTTCAGCTGCTGCGGCAGGGGCTGACGAACCGGCAAATCTCGTCGGTCTTGCATTACAGCGCGAAAACCATCGAGGTCTACGTGAGCCGCCTGTACCAGAAAGTGGGCTGCCGTTCCCGGCTCGAACTAGTGCTGGCGGCAGAGCGCGGCGAGATCGGGGGCCTCCCCGCAGGCGGCCACGAGGCCGGCCGCGGCTCCGTGGCAACTACACCGACCCCGGCCGACTAGCGCTAACCGGTGGGACGGCGAGCACCGGGCAACGAGCATGGGCGAGGCAGTACCGGCTGACGTTGCCGCGCCGCATCCGGGCCAGCGCGCCGCGCCGTCCCGCGCCGACAATCAGGAGGACGTCCGCGGAGTCCGCGATGTCGACAAGCGCGGGGCCCGGCTCGCCGCGGGCGCCTCGCGCAGCGCGGCGACTTCGGTTGTCTTGTCCTCGGGCAGCAGTCCGGCCTGCCACTCGGTGATCCCCGCCGCGCCTGCCCCGCCTGCGGCCACGAGATCCTGCCGGGCCGCCGGCGGTGGCGGTCGCTGCTGCCCGTCACGGCCGCTGCCCCTCTTGCCGGACCCGGATCGGGCCGTATCCGCTGCTTGCGGAGCTGGTGGCCGGGCTCGCCCTGGCGGTCGTGGCCGCCCGTGCGTTTTCGGTGTGGGAACTGGCGGCCCTGGCCTGGCTGGCCGTGCTCGCCGTCCCCCTCGCCTTCATCGATGTGGCGGTCCGCCGGCTGCCGGACCCGCTCACCGCCGCCGCCTGCGCTGGCACCCTCGCGCTGCTGGCTGTTGGGGCGCTCACCGGCCACCAGCCTGGCCATTTCGGCCGCGCGGCCATCGGTGCCGCCGCCCTCGCTGGCTTCTACCTGGCCCTGTCGGTCATCAGGCCGGGGACCTGGGTCTGGGTGATGCCAAGCTCGCGGCCAGTATCGGAGCCGCGCTTGGCTGGATCAGCTCGCAGGACACTAGGTCCGGACTGACGAGCAAACGTGGAGCAAACATGGCCCCGAAACGGCCTCCACGAGGCCGACCGGAACGGGCATAACACCAGGTAAGAGCGGGTGATCACGGAATCCTGGAGGTGATGTCTTTCTTACCACTACCCCCAGTAGTCACGGCCGGGCGGCTGCCGGACCGCAGGCGAACGCGAGGATGACGGCGGATCAACCGTCGCCCCTGCGCTTGATCCGGGTACGCAGCACCACCGGACGGGAAACGCCGCAGTGGTGGGGCAACTCACCCCCCGGCGGGGTAAACGGCGGCCGCTGCCCCTGGTGGATCCGGGCGGCCAGCGCGGTGACCTGCTCGCGGACCGGCTCCGGGGAGATCGGCGCGGTGGCCAGGATCGCCTAAGGCGAGCTGATGCTGCTGCTGGCGGGACGGCTGGAGGCGGCGGGCCCCGCACATCTCCGTCACCCGCACTGCGGGCACCGCCACCGTGCAGATCACCGGCACCGCCGAGGAAGTGCTCCCGGTGCCGGGACTGACCTTCCCCGTGCACATCACCGTCACCGGGCCAGTCGAGCGGTTCTTGCCCGCCACCGCGCAGGGATAGCCGCCGTGCACCTGCCCGTGCGGCTGCGCGCCCGGCACCCGGACGGCGGGTCGGCCGCCGCCGAGCTGGTCCTCATCACCCCCCTGCTGATCGTGATCATGCTGCTGATCGTCGCCGCCGGCCGCCTGGTCGACGCCCGGCTGCAGGTCGACAGCGCCGC
>DATKQH010000341.1:0-12241 GCA_035532775.1 Streptosporangiaceae bacterium | reverse complement strand
AGCGCCATCAGCATCGGCGGGTCGAGCCTGCCGTGCGGCTGCACCGACCCGGCGAAGGCCGCGCCAGCGTGCACGTACTCGGCGAACGCCCGGAACAACGGCGCGATCGGCGCCTCCTCCCGGCCACTCCCGATCATGTACAAGGTGTTCCGCCCGGACACGAAGTCGGTGACGTCGAATCCCTCGCCGGGCCCCGGCGACGTCGCCGCCGCGACGGCCGGATCGGACAGCCAGGCCAGCGCGCGGGTCACCGTCATCCGGATCGAGTCGGCCGTCCGGCCCGGCCTGCGGACCTCGCGGATAGGGCCGAGCCAGCCATCGGCCGCGCCGCGGTGAGCGGAGAGGATCTGCTCGGGGACCGAGTCGTCGATGCCGTGCGCCCACTGGTACACCTCGCTCATCGTGCGGCCGTCCAGCGCCGCCGCGTGCATCAGGCTCGCGAGCACCGTCGAGGCCTTCCCGATCCAGAACGCCATATCGTGCATGCCCTTGGCCTCCGTCGCCGCAGTCAGCGACACGGCCCGCTGCAGGGCGACGGCCGGCAGTTCGCAGTCCTGCAGCGGATTCCACCGGAACGTCGACAGCAGGCCGCCGATGCCCTCGGGGTTGAACACGTGGATCACGCCATGCCGACCGCGCAGCAGCGCCGTGTTCTCGAACAGGTCTGTCCGCGTGGTGGTATTCACCACGGCGCCCGGGTGGTCGATGATCCGGTCAGCCAGCCACCCGGACTTGCCGGTGCGCGGCGCGGCCAGCACCAGCATCTGGTCTTCCATGCTGGCGATCACGCGCCGCCCCAGGTGGGCCCGTCCCAGCCGGACCGCATAGGTGGTCACCGGCAGGATCAGCCGCGCCCACCACGGCAGGGACGGCCCGGACCGGCCGCCGACGCGGACGGCCCGCAGCCGCGACCACCGCACGGCGAGCTCGAGGATGTTCGCGTAGCCGGGCCCCGGCCGCAGGTACAGCCGGATGCGCCACCGCAGGACCCGAACCCGATGACGGGCCGCATTGGGGTTCCCGACGACGAGCCGGATGATCAGAACAAAAAGGAGTAACGCGGCCAGCGCGATCAGCAGTTCGGTCGGGTGGTGCAGCATCAGGCCACCGCCTCGGAGTCGGACCCGGTGTCGGATCGAGGGACTGAGCTGGCCTGCGGGCGGCTGGCCAGGTACCTGACCAGCTCGCGACGAGCGGTGCCGGGGTGGTAGCCGATCCGGCCGGCGATCTCGCCCGCGAGCTGCGCGGCCTTCGAGCGATCGGCGTACCGGGGATCCCCGGTCTCTCCGCATCTCTCGTAGAGGCGGATCAGCGCCTCGCGCTTCTTCTCACCCGGCCACAGCTCATACGGGGGGAGCGAAGCGCTATCAGCCTGCCCGTCCGGCGCGGGCGATCCAGACGACCTCTCGCTGACAGCCAGCGGCGTTGCCCCGATGGCTGCGAGTAGGCCGCTGGCGTGGACGCCCGGAGCAACCGGGGCCACAGCCAGTACCCACCGGCGGAAGCCGCCCGCGGTTCCTCGCGTGTCCAGGATCAGTCGCAGGACCCACAGGGTCAGGCCGCCGACCGCGCGCCAGGCCGAGCGGTCCTGAGCGAGATCCGCGCTGGTGTCGCTGGCCAGGACCCAGCGCCGGACCACGCCGATGAGCCGGTCTGAAGCGAGGGCATAGAGGGCGCTGGGCAGCACCCAGACCGTGACTGAGCGCGGTGAGGTCAGGTCGGCGGCGAGCAGGTTCATGGTCAGGGAACCCAGCGCGCATGCGACGTTCAGCGTCCGCTCGACAGCCGCCCGGCCGCCGAGCCGAGCCAGCGACAGCGCGAGCAGCGCGAAGATGACCGCGCCGGTGTCCAGGCCGAGTGCCTCCAGCACCGACGGCAGCCGGGCGTGCTTGGCGTGATCAACGAAGACGTACTGGGCCCGGAAGCTGACGTAGCCCTGTGCCGCGGCGAGCAGCAACAGCAGGAACGACGCCACGATAAGCAGCCCGGCGCCGGTGTTACGGGTGGGCGGGGCGGGGCTGATCACTGGCAGGGCACTGGCTTCGCCTGGGGGACGGCCGCTGTCCCGGCTATCCGTTATGAATGGGGGTGGCATTCGCGCTGCTGGCGACAGTCCGGTTGCGGGCGATCGCGCGCTGCCGTTCGCGGGCGCCGTCATGGCTGGTCCTGTGGGGCGGGCGGCGGTTCGGCGGGTGGGGGACCGCCGAGGCTGTCGCCGAGTTTCTTCAGCGCGGCCCGGGTGAGGTCGTCGGAGACCTTGGTGTAGACCTCCATCGTCATCGCGATCTTGGCGTGCCGGAGAATCCGCATCGCCACCCGCGGGTGCACGTCGAGGGCCGCGAGGAGCGAGGCGCAGGTGTGGCGGGTATCGTGCACGCGGATGCGGGGCACCCCGGCCTTCCGGCAGCGGGCGTCGAAGCTGCGGTTGAAGTTGCGGGGCTCGATCGGCGTTCCCCACCGGGTGGTGAACACGAGGTCGCTGTCCTGCCACCGCTCGCCGGCCTGCTCGCGGGCGGCGGCTTGCTCGTCGCGGCGGAGCTTGAGCGCGGCGGAGCAGATCTCGGGCATCGGCACCGTGTCGTCGGCGTCTGAGTCCACGGTCTTGACGCGTTGCTTGTGAATCAGCTGCTTGCCGACGCGCTGCAGCTGCCAGCTGATGTCGATCTCGGCGCCGTCCAGATCGGCGCTGGGCCAGACGAGCCCGAGCACCTCGCCCTTCCGCAGCGCGTTGATCAGGATCAGCACGTAGGCGGCGTGGAACGGGTCGTCGTCGTCGCGGGCCGAAGCCAGGAACCTGCTCGCTTCCGCGACGCTCCAGGCCGAGCCCTTGCGGCGGCGCCTGGGCGGGCCGGGCACCTTGGCGTAGGCGGCGACGTTCCGCGACACCAGTTCGTCGGCAACCCTGGCGTGGTTGAGCGCGGCGCGAAGCGTATTGCGAGCGGCCTGCACCGTGCGGCGGCCGGCGTAGCTCTGGCAGCAGGTGCCGACCGCGCAGCATCGCTGCTTGGCCACCGACCGCGCGGCGTCCTTGCCCTGGGCACAGCACTGGCAGACCTTCGCCAGCTTGTTGAGCCAGGTCTGCACGTCGCGGGTTTGCAGCTTGTCGAGCCGCTTGTTTCCCAGCGCGGGGATGATGTAACGCCGGGCCATCGTCTCGTAGTAGGCGTACGTGGCTGGTTCGAGGTTCGGCCGGACGACCTCGGCCAGCCAGGTCGTCAGGTACTGCGCGAGGGTCGGGGTGCTGGTGGGGATCGGCGACTCGGCTGCCTTGGCCTGGAGCTTGACCCACTTGTCGTGGACGATGTCGCGGGTCTGGCCGTAGGCGTACTTACGGGCGGCCTTGCCGCTTGGCGTGGTGACCCAGACGTAGGCGGCGTAGCCGTTCTTGTAGGGGTAGATCGACCCCTCACCGTTGGCGCGGCCGCGCGGGCGGCGCCCTGGCTGCGACTCGCTGGCCGTCACCGGTCGGCCTCGGCTTCGGCCTTGAGCAGCGCGACATAGTCAGCGATGGCGTCTGCGGGGATAAGGCGGGCGTTGCCTTCCTTGACGCTGCGCAGGCGGCCGGCGCGGATCTGGTTGTAGACCATGCTGCGGCTCAGGCTGAGCAGCAGCATGGCCTCCGGGACTCGGTAGAGCGCCCGGTTCCTGCTGGCGGCCGGGTCGGTGGCCGTTCCGGTGTCGGGGTGCGGGGCAGGGATGGCTAAAGCCATCATGGGGGTGCCTCCTGGTAGGGGGTGCGGCTCCGGCGGGTGTGCTTGGCGGCTATTCGCCGGGGCCGTCTTCCAATGGGGTGGCTCGTGGTCGTAGCTGTCGGTGGGCCTCACGCCTCACGGCTGACGGCGTGGGCGGCGCGAACGGGCCTGCTTCTTGGCTGGTCGGGGTGACGCGCGACGTCGTCGGCGTCCTTTGCGATGTCGTCGTGAACCTGCGTCGAGTCGCTTTCCGGAGCTCGGGTCCTGGGAAGCGCGGCGACTAGATGCTCGTCTGGCCTTGTCGTCCATGGCTGTGTGTAGGCGTCCAGGGCAAGCTAGCACACTATGTTCAACATAGTACATATGGTTGAGTCTGATCAACCTTTCGGCTAGCCTGTCGTGGCCATACCAGGCAGAGGTCCTGGCGATGCTCAGGAAGGCAGGCAGGTGACCGAATCCATCGGGCAGCCCGCTTACCAGCAAGTCGCCGACGACCTCAGGCGGAAGATCGCCTCTGCCGACTTTCCGGTCGGCTCGGCCATCCCGTCGACCGCCAGGCTGACGGAGTTGTACGGGGTCTCCAGCACGGTGATCCGGGCCGCTGTAGGCCAGCTGCGCGCGGACGGGCTGCTGATCGGCCAGCCTGGCAAGGGGGTCTTCGTCCGTGCCACGCCCGAGGCCGCGGCCGAGCGGGCCGCCACCATCGAGGATCTGTCGAGGCAGCTGGACGAGTTCCGCGCCGAGCTGCGCCGGGTCGAGTCCGCGCGGCGCGAGGAGACCGCGGCCGAGATCGCCGCGCTGCGCCTGGACGCAGGGCTGCTCCGTCGGCATTTGGTGGACTTGTACGCCCAGCTCGGCAAGCCGTACCCGGATGACGGCGCTTCCGTGCCAGCCGTGGAGTAGCTCGCCGGGCAGCGGCTGTCGGCCGCGCGCCGAGTCCGGGAACCCGGGACGCGGCCGGCTGCCGCCGTTGCTCGGACTCATCGACTTGCCGAGGCGTCGGTCCACCGGGCTACGTTGCCGGGTCCGATGACGAGCCTGGGCGTCGTACCGTGCCACCCGACGATGCGGCGGGTCGCCTTTGCCGCACGCGTCGGGGGCTCGTCCTGGATCGACCTGCCGGACTCCTCGCGGGAAATGCTGGCGCAGAGCAGCGCGATGATGCCTGCAATGACGCCGGCAATAAACGTGACGGCGAGGATCGTGATGATGATCATTTTCCATCTCCCTCGTGCCGCCAATTGGCGGCGGCTGCTGTGGATCCGTGCTCACACAGGCAGACTCGGCCATGAACGGGGATGGACAACAGGTTGAATAGCGCTCACGTGCCATTCACTCCATTCACATCGCCTGGGAGTGCTTTCAGAACGCAAGAGCCCCGGATGCCTTTGGCGCCGGGGCTTTGCGTTCCGTGCTGCTGAACTTAGGTCACAGTTCTAGCTCCTCCTCGGGCTCCATGCTCATTTCGTGTCTGGCCGCCGCCTCGGCCAGCATGGCTAGCGCTTCCGCGACATCTCCCGCTTGGAATGTCTCTCCGTCTATGTGGACGGTGTAGCCGCCATCCGCGTCCGGTTCGATCTCGCCAGCGATCTGCACTACTTCGAAACCGGTCGCTTGGCCGTTGCTCTCAGACATGCGGTTTTCTGCTGGGGCGCAAGTGAGCCCTGATGGCGTTGCATGTGCCTGCTCACGTCTGCAGGTTCTGCTGCGGACCGCAGTGGACGTTAGGGTGATCAGCGATCACGTACCATTCACTCCAGTTCCACCAGCGGCAGGAGGAGCCGGGTGCAGTTAGAGCCCGAAGAGGCGCAGCGCAATCCCGCCGTAGCGGCCTTCGTCGCTGAGCTGCGGCATTGGCGCGAGGCGGCCGGCTGCTCCCAGAAGGCGTTAGCCAGCCTGGTCGGGTACACGCCCTCTTACGTCAGCAAGGTCGAGCACGGGACGGTGCTCGCCAGTCGCAGCTTCGCTGAGTTAGCGGACGAGCATCTCCGGGCCGGCCGTGCGCTCATCCGGCGCTGGAAGGACATGCACGATTCCCTCGTCGAGCTGTCGGCTGGCAAGACGCGGCATGACGAGCCGTCGGCCGCCGATCTGCGGTCGGCAGCTGGGTCCGCCCTGGTTGTGGAGCACGAGGATGCCGAGCTGACCCTCCGAGACGGCATGTACCAGACCCGGGTCCGCAGGCAATTGCGGAACACGGGCGCTCAGCCGGTGACGCAGTACCTCATCCGGATCGCGGTGGACAGCTACCCGGGCGACCCGGAGCGGTCGAATCAGCTCTACCGCGAGGATCCGCTGACGTGGGAGGAGATAGGGCTGTCCGCAACATGCGGCGACGAGCCCATGTCCTGGCGAGTCAAGGAGGACCGGGACGCCTCCAAGGAGGTCTGGCTGCTCTTCGAGAATGGCGACGGAAGGTTTCCGCTGTATCCGGGGGAGACCGCCTGGATCAGTTACGGGTACACCGTCAAAGCCCGTAAGTGGGGGCCATGGTGGCAGCGCGCGATCCGGCTGCCGACCCGGCGGCTCAGCATGACCCTGATCTTCCCGGCCCGGCTGCGCCCATTCGTGTGGGGGATGGAGACCTCAATGACCGCGGAGGCATCGCCGTTCCGCACCCCTATTTCGCGACAGGAGAAAGAGGACGAGGTGGTTTTTACCTGGTCGACCGACGAACCGCCGCTGCACGCGCGGTACCGCATCGAGTGGAAGTTCCGGACACCCGAGGACGAGGAGAAAACCGACGTGGAGACGATCAGTCCTGCCGAGCGGATGCGCTCCCTGGATATTGCCCAGGAAGGCGATCGGGTGCTGACCGAGATCGCACGGAGATTCGACCTGCCTGCGGAAGCCGAGGACGCGCGGCGCGTGGTGGCCCAGCTCGTCAGCAGCCTGGAGCGGGTCGGTCAGGTGCATAACTTCACCAAGGGCATGGGCCTGGCGGCGCCCCAGATCGGCATTGGCCGCGCGGCGGCGGTGATCCGCACCCCGGAGGGCGAGACCATCACGCTTCTCAACCCGCAGGTCAGTGATGAGTCGGCCGAGACCGACGAGCAATACGAGGGCTGCCTGAGTTTCTTCGACGTGCGCGGCAAGGTGCCCCGGCCGCTGGCCATCGAGGTCGAGCACCAGGACGTGGACGGCACAACCCGGATCACGACCTTCGAGCGGGGGCTGGCTCGTCTCGTCTATCACGAGGTCGACCACTTGTCGGGAGTGCTCTACAGGTCACGGATGAGGCCGGGAGTCGAGCCGATCCCGGTGGCTAAGTACCAGGGCACGGGGCAGAAATGGACTTACCGGTGACCGGTGTCGCGGACGGACGAGGCGGACCCTGGATTGGCTGACCACCTGGCTGGGCAGCCGGGGGTGCCGGTACGGCCGCCTGCCGCCCGGCGCTCCGTCGAGGACCTACGGTTCGTGGTGGTGGGTGCTTACGTCGCGGACTGCATTGTCAGGACGCCCCGCCTGCCGGCCTGGGGTGAGGAGTACGAAGCCCGGTCCATCCGTACCTCGCCTGGTGGAAAGGCACTCAATCAGGCGGTGGCTCTAGCGCGGCTGGGTGCCCAGGTGACGGCGGTCGGGGTGGTCGGAGACGACGGGCTTGGACACGACGTCCTCACGGCGCTGGCCCGTGAGGGCATCGATGCCAGCGGCGTTCAGCTGCGGGAGAGCGTGGCGACTACTGTCTGCCTGTGCCTGGTCAGTGACACCGGAGAGAACTCCATCGTCTGGCACATCGACGACGCCGCCGCAGTCACGCCCGGGACGGTGCGCGATGCCGCATCGGCTCTGGAGCGTGCAGGCGCGGTGCTGATCACCTTTGAAGCGCCGGTCGAGTCCATCCGCGAGGCCATCTGCTACGCGAGTCGCGGCGGCGCGCGGGTCATCGTGCAGCCTGCCCCGCCGCTCGCGGACCCGGCCGCTGCCGCGTCGTTGCCCTGGGAGCAGGTCGACGTGCTGGTGCCCAACGAAGCCGAGGCCCGAGCGCTGCTGTCTCAGGACCGGAGCGAGGGACTGGCTGCGGACCTTCTCGCAGCCGAACTGTCCGCCGCGCTGGGCGTGTCCACAGTCGTCGTCACGCTCGGCGCGTCCGGATGTGTCGCGCACGTCGCGGGTGTCAGCCGCCCCTATCCAGCTCACCAAATCGTCGCCGTCGACACCACCGGCGCCGGCGATGCGTTCGTCGCGACCTTTGCGGCGCAGCTGGCCGCGGGCGCGTCTGAGGCCGATGCCATCCACGCTGGCCAGGCGGCCGCGGCGGCGGCCGTCCAGCGTGCGGGTGGCTACGAGTCCATGCCCGCGTCAGCTTCGTTACGGTGAATTCCGCCGCCTTTCGCGGAGCTGACCTTTTGCACCTGAATGGCGACACCTCATGCGGCGAATAGGGTCAATACTGTTACGCTCGTGACGCGGTGCTCCGGCGCGGTGAGCGCGCCCGCCAACTCGGGACTCAACGGAGGGGTTAGTAAATGACTCGCCACGACGAGTATCGCCGGTCGGGAGTTGACTATGAAGTCCTCGACGAGGTCAAGCGCGAGGCAATAGCACTCGCATCCGCTACCGCCCCTCTTCTCGCGGCATCAGGGGCAGCCGAAGTCAGTAAATCCCGCGGATCATCCGCCTACGTATTCGAGCTGGACGGGAGCACTCTCGCCCTGGTCGTCGAAGGGCTCGGCACAAAGTCGATCATCGCATCCGAGTATCTGGACGCGACGGGCGTCAGCAGGTTCGCCGACATCGCCCGCGACGCCGTCGCCGCGATCGTCAACGACGTCATATCCGTCGGTGCTAACCCGCTCGTCGTTACCGCCTACTTCGCCACCGGTGATGCGTCCTGGTACGGCAACCGCGAGCGCTCCCTTGATTTGCTGAACGGCTGGCGTGCGGCCTGCGAGGAGGCAGGTGCCACCTGGGGCGGGGGAGAGTCGCCGGCGCTGCCTGGCATCGTTACCCCGGAAGCCATAGAGCTGGCCGGAAGCGCCCTCGGCGTCGTCCCGTCGGACCGCAAGCCCGTATTCGGCACCGGCATCGCCGTCGGCGACAAGATCGTCATCCTGCCCAGCAGCGGCCTGCACGCCAATGGGGCTTCGCTCGCCCGGCGCGTCGCGTCCCAGCTCCCGGCGGGCCTGCTGACCGAGCTGCCCAGCGGCCGGCACCTGGGCGATGCCCTGCTCGACCCCACCCTTATCTACGCCTCGTTCGTGCGCGAACTGCTGGCGTCCTCGGTCGTCCCGAAGTTCCTGAACGGCATCACGGGCCACGGCTTCCTCAAGATCATGCGCGCCGAGGTCGCCGCGCGTTACGAGATCACCGCCGTCCCGCCGGTGCCCGAGGTCTTGCAGTACCTCGTCGACCGGCTGGAGATATCGCCGTCAGAGGCATATAGCACCCTTAACATGGGCGCCGGGTATGTCGTCATCGTCAGTCCGGAAGACGCAGACGAGACGCTGCGGGTTGCCCGCAAGACGGGCCACAACGCGCTCATCGCCGGCGACGTAGCCCCGGGGGAGCGGGCGCTGACCATCCCGTCGCTTGTCATTGAGTACCGCGATGATGACTTCCAGCTCAGGTAGCCCGCTGAGCCCGTTAGGCTGCCCGGCCAGGCCTGGTGCCGCGGCTGAGCGGGAGATGTGGCCAGCCATCGAGGCCGCGCTTCCGTCATTGAGCAGCTTGCAGCGCTCTGCGTTAGGAATCTACGGACGGCTGGAGCCCGACCGGGCACTGGTCTGGACCGTCGAGGAACTCGGCGAGCTGGCGCAGGCGGTCCGGCGCAACGAGGGCCGCGCTCGTTTGGAAGAGGAACTCGGGCAGCTTACGGCGTGGATGCTGTGCCTGGCCAACATCCTCAATGTCGACCTGGCCGCCGCCGTGAAATCGGCCATCCGGGAAGAGATCGACCGGCAGCTGGCCAAGCACGGCAAGCTCGTTCCCTACCAGGCGGATCGGCATGTCAGTGATTAAGATCGGCCTGCCGAAAGGCCGGACCGCGTCCGACTCGGAAAGATTCTGTGCTGCCCTTGGCGTCGAGATCAAGCCCGGCGTGCTGAGCTATCAGACGACCGTCGGAAGTCTTGGTATTACCGTCTTTCTCCTGAAGATGCCAGACGTGGCCCGCCTGCTTCGCAGCAATGTGCTCGACCTCGGCCTGGCGGGCGACGAGTGGCTAATGGAGACTGGAGTGTCTTCCGATCGCCGGTGCTTCGAGGCGCGATCATACGAAGCGTCCGTCTGTTTGCTCTTGGCCAAAGATGACCATCGTCCGCTGCGGCGCATCCGCTCCGTCGTCACGCCGTATCCCAGGCTGGCCCAGAACCTGCTGGGCGGGACTGCGCCGGACACGCAGATCGTGCCGGTCAGCGGCAGTACCGAGGCGCTGGTGCCGGACATCGCCGATGCCTGCATCGAGGTCGTCGAAACCGGCGCCAGCGCCGCCCTGAATGGCCTGGTCATCCGCGAGTCCTTTGCGCGCGTCACCACTCACCTGGCCAGATCCGAGACGAGCGACCCGCTCGTCATGGCACCAGTCATCGGCCTCCTGGCCGGCGCCTTGGCGGTCGCCCGATGACACTGAGGGTGCCTGCGGCGGCGATCGCGCCGGACTTCCGTTTCGGCGCGGCTGGCGCCCTGGCGGATCCTGCCAGTTCAGTGGAGATTGGCGGCCTGGTGATCCGGGCCGAGGGATGCCTGCCGCAGTCGGCGGCCATACCCCGCTACCTCCGCTACGCCGACCGGGACGCGGTCATCGTGGCAGAGGGGGTCGGCGAGTTTGAGGGGCTGGAATCCTGTCTGAGCGATCAGATCCGAGCTAGTGCCGAGTGCGATGCCCTGGAAGATCTGAGCACGGCAGTGATCGCGCTGGACGCCGTCGACCGATGCTTCCGCGAGTCCGGTCTGTGGCCCGGCAACATCTACCTCGCCGGGGTCGGAGCGCTCGCGGTCGTCCTGGACCTGGGCCAGGACGACCGGTGTGCCGATATCGATGCGGAGGCCGTGCTGCGCGAGCTGGCGGCCCTGGAGCTCGGCTACCTGTTCCCGATCGCGGGCAAGTTCCGGTCCGGCGCTTACGACGGGCAGATCCAGTATCGGCTGAACGGCTGGGGCAGGTCCCTGGCCCGGCGACTGACCGCGCCGCCGGGCGGTCGAGCGCGGGCCGCCGCCTTTCGCCAGGCGCTCAGCCGGCACATTGCTCGCGAGCGCCAGTGCTACGCGTCCTTCCTGGCCGGGCTGGATGTCGCTCACCAGCGCTACGGCGGTGACCGGCTCGACCCGGCGCTGGCATTGCCGATCCCGATACTCGTTTAGTCGATCACGGCCCTCTGGAGCTGACAATGACCTTCGACACACTCAGGCAGGGCGGACCTGCCCACTGGGGCGTCATGCTCGCGCGAGGCTGGAAGGGCGAGTTAGCCGAGACAGGGCGCTCGGACAGCTGGTTGGTCGCTCGTGACTGGGCCAGGCGCGCCGAACATCTGGGCTTCGATGGCGTGTGGGTGTTCGATCATTTCCAGCCCTACCCGGTCCGCGACGACAGCCCTGTGCTGGAGGCATGGACTACCGTGGCCGCGTTGTCGCAGGCGACGGAGCGCATAGCGATCGGCACGCTCGTGTCGTGTGCCGCTTATCGCCCTCCTAGCGTCACGGTGAAGATGGCCGAGAATCTGCACATCCTCAGCGGGGGACGGTTCTGTCTGGGCCTGGGAGCGGGGTGGGACCGGGAGGAGTTCGAGTCGCTCAGCCTCCCATTCGGTACCGCGGCTGAGCGATCCGATCGCCTGGACACTGTGCTGCGTGCCTGCCGCGCCGGTTGGCGTGGTCCAGGTGCCAACCCTCATGCTGATGCAGCCGGGGAAGTGGCAGGAGCTGGCGACGGGCCGCTGTTGCTGGTGGGCGGTGAGGGGGAGAAGCGGACCCTGCCCGCCGCGGTCGCGTACGCGGACGCCGTCAACTGGCAGGTCGGTATCAGGGAGTTCGCCCACAAGAGCCGGGTGCTCGCGGATCTGTGCGAGGCCGCCGGGCGGGACCCTGGCTCGCTGCGCCGGACGCACGCGCCGAACTTCCAGCTATTCGACAGTGAACGCGAGTTCAAGCGGTGGCGGCAAGACGAGCGGCGGGGGATGAGCGAGGCAGAGGTTGATACCTATATCCGTAGCCGCGGCGCGCTCTACGGGTCCGCCGCGGCGATCGAAGAGACGGTCGAGGAGTTCATAGATGTCGGCTGCGGCGGTTTCATGATCTTCTGCAACTCCGCCCCGGCGCTGGAGAGCCTGGGGCAGTTTGCGTCGCTTCGGCCAGCGCAGAGCACCATCGCAGATCTCGGTCCCGGGATCGATAGATGATTAATCTGGCGACAGGACCCGGCCCGGTCGGAAGCGCGATGGCCCTGATTAGGGCTTGGCACGGGTTGCTATGCCGTTTCCGCGCGCGGCTGCGCGGATGTCAGACTGGGTATTGCCTGGGAGGTGAGGTACGTGAGCGTTGCGCTGGTAGAGCACACCGGCCCGTGGACGGCAGATGACGTCGAAGCGCTGCCCGACCAGGGAGACCAT
>DATKQH010000340.1:0-7388 GCA_035532775.1 Streptosporangiaceae bacterium | reverse complement strand
ATCCACGTAGCTGGCCAGAGCCCTCTGCCAGAAGGTGTCGAGCTGATCGCGCAACGCGGCCACTGCCGTCGGATTGAGCCGGTAGACACGTCTGGTGCCGACCGCGCGTTCACTGACCAGGCCGGCGTCCTTGAGGACCTTTAGGTGCTGGGAGACCGCCGACCGGCTGACCGGCAGCTCCGCGGCCAGTTGCCCCACCGCCTGCGGCCCCTCTGCCAGGCGGCTGACGATGGCGCGCCGGGTGCCGTCCGCCAGCGCGCTCCAGCCGTCACTTGCTCGGTCAGGATTCACTAACGGTTAGTCAAACCTAACGGAACGGCTGATGTCAAGGCCCTGCACGAGATGGGCGTGGGAAGGGCCGCTCACGATGAGCAGCATCAACAGCGCGGTTGCCTGGCTGAGCGGCAGATCACGCACCTGACTCATCTGCTGGCTACGGAGCAGATGACTTCGCCCTCCCACAGCAGGTCGTCCGGGGCCATCTGCTCGAGGCCGAGCCTCAGGCGCGCCAGTACGTCCTGGCGGGTGGCGGCATCGACAAGGCTAAGCCGGACTCGGTTGGCGGCGCCCCCGCTGACGAGATCCAGGAACGACGACCGGTCCCATTGACGGCGTAGTCGCTCAGGCCAGATGCGCTGGGGCCGCAGCCCGGCTGATCGAAGAGTTGCTGTCAGCTCGTCCGGGCGGTCCAGTCCGGTGTTGGCCTGGCGCAGCGGACCCTGCGGGACGCCAGCCTCGGCGAGGATCCGATCCCACACGGCGGTGGCTCGCGGAGCCCGCTGCCAGGCCCAGGTGATGATCCCGACTCGCCCGCCTGGGCGCAGCACGCGTGCGGCTTCGGCGAGCGCTTGCACTGGGTCGGCGAGGTGGAAGAGCACATAGGCCAAGATGACGGCGTCGGCACTGGCGTTGGCAATCGGGAGGGCAAGTGCGTCCGCGAGAATTGCTGACGCTTCCCGGCGCGTCCTGGCGACCTGGAGCATCTCGGCGGACGCGTCGAGGGCCACCGTCCGAGCCGCGGGGGCGGCTGCGCGGATTGCGCCGAGCAGCGCGCCGGTACCTGCGCCAACGTCGACTACCAGGCCAGCGCCGCTGAGTTCGAGATGCCGGACGAGACTGGCGGCGGGCGGCAAGATCACGGGGCTCCAGAGCGCCTCGTAGGCATCGACGCCCCGGTTATAGCTGTCAGCAACGTCGGCTCGCCGCGGCCGGGGCGGATCAGTCTGCTGCGTCACAGTGGCATCTTCAAGGCTGGCCGTGACCGTTCGCTCGGTTCTGGGTTGCTAGTCATATCCTGGCAGCAGGCCCCGCTTCGAAGCTGGGCGGGAACGATCTCCGGGCTTCAGGCACGAGTCAGCAGCTGAAGGTTGCCGCCGTGTGCCATCGAGACGCTTGAGGCTCGCGGCGAGCCGTGCAGCGCGGTCGCCGGGATGAACTCGCGTTAAAGGAGCAGGCAGGGGGCCGGCTGAGAATGCCAACCGCGAAACGCGGTCACGCTCGAATCGACATTGCCGCGCCGCCTGAACGTGTCTTCGGACTCACCGACGTCACCCGCATGGGCGAATGGAGCCCGGAGTGCTACCGCTGCGTCTGGCTCGATGGAGCAACAGGCGCGTACGTCGGCGCCCGTTTCCGCGGCTACAACAAGCTAGGCCGGTACCAGTGGGCGACCACGGCCGTCATCACCGCCGTCGAGGAAAGCCGGTCGTTCGCCTTCACCGTCGTGCACGACAAGACCGGCAGGGACGAAACTGCCTGGCGATACCGGCTCGCATCCTCGCCGTCCAGAACCGTGCTCACCATCCGGCAGACGCTCCGCAATGTCAAAGCGGCCGCCGAGGCAGAGCCGACCGGAGCGCAGCGCCGCGGTCATGGACGTTCAAGGCATGCGGTGGGCGTCGGAGCCCGTGGCGGCGAGGTCCCGGGTTCGCCGCGGGTGTTGACGATCGCCGGCACCCTGGTCCGGGCCGGGCACTTGCTCATAGCATGATCGGTGTGGAACCGGGCGATCGGGACTCGGGGCTGCGGCTGGCGGAGCTCGTGGCCGCTTTCTCGCTGGCCACGGACCTGGGGATGGGCCAGCCGATGGAGCACGTGCTGCGGTCCTGGCTGATCGCTGTGCGGCTGGCGGAACACCTGGACCTTGAGGCCGAAGCGCGGGCATCGCTCTATTACGTGATCTTGCTGGCCTGGGTGGGCTGCGTAGCCGACACCGCGGAGGTCGCGACCTGGTTCGGCGATGACATCGCGTTCCGGGCCGATAGCTATCGCGTGGACCTCGCTGGGTTGCCGATGATGGGCTTCGCGCTGACTCATGCCGGCGCGGGGGCGCCCTTGCCGCACCGGCTGCGGATGGCCGCCAGCTTGATCGTGACCGGTGGCCGTGCGGTCGAGCGTGGCCTGATGTCACATTGCCTCACCACGGCGCAGATGGCCGGGCGGCTCGGGCTCGCCTCGCCGGTGTGCGACCCGCTCCAGCAGGTCTTCACCCGATGGGACGCCAAGGGAGTGCCGCAAGGCGTCGGCGGCCGCGAGATCGCACATCCGGTGCGGCTGTTCCATCTCGCCGACACCGTCGAGGTATTCCACCGGGCGGGCGGTGTCGACGCCGCAGTCGAGGTTGCCCGGACCCGGCGGGGCAAGCATTTCGATCCCGAGGTGGTGGACCTGTTCTGCGCCGCGGCTCCCGAAGTGCTCGCGGACGTCGACGCCGTGGCTGAACTCGGAGCGCTGATCGAGAAGGAGCCGGGGCTGAGCCGGCAGCTGAGCGAGCGAGAGCTCGACTCGGCACTGGAGGCGATGGCCGACTTCACCGATCTGCGGTCCCCGTCGCGAGCAGGTCACTCGCGCGGGGTGGCGCACCTGGCTGCCACGGCCGCCGGGCTGTGCGGGCTGCGTGACCGGGACATCGTGACCGTGCGCCGCGCCGCCCTGGTTCACGACATCGGCATGCACGGAGTGCCGGCATCGATCCTCGACAAGCCCGGGCCGCTGACCGGAGCGGAGTGGGAGCGGATGCGCCTGCACTCGTACTGGACCGAACGGGTCCTGGCCCGTCCGGCGGCGCTGGCCCGCATCGGCGCGATCGCGTCACTTGCCAACGAGCGCCTTGACGGGTCCGGCTACCACCGGGGGCTGTCGGGGGCAGCAATCCCCGCTAGCGGCCGGATCCTTGCCGCCGCTGACGCCTGCCGTGCGATGACCGAGCCCCGGCCGCGCCGGCCGGCCCTGTCGCTCAAGGCGGTCGCTGCCGAGTTGCGGAAGGAGGTAAGGTCCGGGCGTCTGGCGGCCGATGCCGTGGACGCCGTGCTCGCCGCCGCCGGGCAGCCCCGGCCCAAGCGGCGCACCGGCCCGTCCGGGCTCACCCCCAGGGAGATCGAGGTCCTGACCCTCATCGCCCGCGGTGCTTCCACCCGGCAAGCAGCTCGCGCGCTCGGCATCACGGCTAAGACGGCCGGGACCCACATCGAGCGCATCTACACCAAGATCGGAGCATCGACCCGGTCGACCGCCACGCTCTTCGCCATGCAGCAGGGCCTGCTCGACAGCCTTGACTCCGCCGATCCGTAGGGAGAATCCCCGACGACGCCGCACGCCGCAGCCCCTAGCGTGGGCGCAGAACGCAGCCTGGCTCTGGGCCGTGGAGGAGGCCTCGGTCGCATGGCAAGCAAGTCCGTCCGCCAGCTGTCCGCCCAGCTTTCGGATCTTCCGGCGGCCCGCGGCCGCGCGCCGTGGCCCGGCCACGAGTACGTCAAGGGCTGGGGCGTCTTCGGGTGCCCTTCGACACCGGTCACGTCCTGGCGCTGTGTGTGTTCCCGGAGAACGACTTCAGTCCCTACCGGACCGTGTGGCATCGCGATCCGGGCGGTCGCTGGTCGATCTACGTCGACGGCCCCCGGCTCGACACCGGCTGCCCCCGCTACTACGGCCCGGCCTGCCAGTACACCGGGCATGCCCCAGCGGATGTACTACATCGACGACTCACGAGCCACCCCTCGACGGACTGGATCTCGGCCGTCCGGCGCGCCCGCAAGTCGGCTCAGCTGGCCGGGAGTCCGGAAGTCGGGGAGGGCTGCTGGCCGGGTCCGCCTCGTGCGTCCTGACCAGCTGCTAGCTGTCGTCGGTATGTTCCGGATCGAGCTTTGACCCCGTCGATTTGTAGGGAGAACTCCCGACGACGCCGGACGCGGCCATCCCTACCGTGGTCCTCACATGCCACCCAAGGACCTGCGCTAAGGAGATGGATCCAATGGCAAGCAAAGCCGTTATCAGCCTGACCACCGGGCTAGAAGACCCAGAGAAGGTCACGGTCGCGTTCCTCGTCGCCGTAGGCGCGGCGGAGTCGGGCCGCCCGACGCTCATGTTCCTCGCCAAGGAAGCCGTCCGGCTCGCCACCGACGGCACCGCAATCGGCGTCGCATGCGAGGGATGCCCCCCGCTCCCTGAGCTGGTGAAGCGGTACGAGGCGGCCGGCGGGCGGTATTTCGTCTGCCCGATCTGCTTCAACGCCAAGAAGCTCAGCCAGGACTCGCTCATCAGCGGTGCCGAACTCCAGGGCACGGCCCCGATGTGGGCCTGGATCGGCGATGAGGCCGCCACCACATTCAGCTACTGATCCGTCATCCCGCCCGCGGAGATGTTTGTTCCGGATCCGCGGGCGTCGGTGACCGTGGCGCGCCGACGTCGGGGAACGAGCCGACGGCGAGCCTGGGGGTGTGGGTTTCGTACATGCGCACTGCGACGACGATGCCGCTGGCGGCGGTGAGGGCGGCGACGGCCCAGATCGCGGCGGCCAGGCCGAGCCAGTCGGCGATGATGCCGGCGAGGAGGGCGCCGGCGGCGAAGCCGCTGTCGCGCCAGAGCCGGTAGGTGCCGACGGAGGAGGCCCGCCAGGTGGGGTGGGCGACGTCGCCGATGACGGCGAGGAGGGTGGGGTAGACCATGGCGGTGCCCGCGCCGAGGAGGAGCGCGCCGATGACCCAGGCAGCGAATCCGTGCACGGCGGCGATCCAGCCGATGGCGGCGGCCTGGACGCCCATGCCGGCGGCGATGAGCCATTTGCGGCCGATCCGGTCCGACAGCGCGCCGGTGGCGAGCTGGCCGAGTCCCCAGACGGCGGGGTACAGGCCGGCGAGGATGCCGATGGCCGAGACCGATAGGCCGTGGCGGGCGAAGTAGACGGGGAAGATGCCCCAGGCCAGGCCGTCGTTGAGGTTGTTGACCAGGCCGGCCTGGCAGGCGGCGGACAGGGCTTTTTCCTTGAAGCTGGTGAGGGTGAAGACCTGGCCCGTGCTCAGCCCGCCGTGCAGCTCCGCGCTGGCTGGGGCGTGGGTGCGGGCTTCGTGGCGGGCGTGGCCGCGGGTTTCGCGGACGAGCAGGGTGGACAGGCCCAGGCCGAGGGCGGCGTAGGCGATGCCGAGGAAGAACGGCGCGGGCCGCAGCCCCCAGCGCGCGGCGATGAAGCCGGTGGCCATCGCGGTGACCGCCACGGCGCCGTAGCCGGCGGCCTCGTTCAGGCCCATCGCCAGTCCGCGTCGCTCGGGGCCGGCCAGGTCGATCTTCATGATGACGGTGGTGGACCAGGTCAGTCCCTGGCTGGCGCCGAGCAGGACGTTGGCGCCGATGATCCATGCCCAGCTCGGCGCCCAGATCAGCAGCAGCGGGATGGGCAGGGCGATCAGCCAGCCGGTTACCAGGACTGGCTTGCGGCCGTAGCGGTCTGAGGCGGTGCCGGCGAAGAAGTTGGTGGCTGCCTTGACTGCGCCGAAGGCCAGGATGAAGGTGAGCGCGGCGGTGACGGCGTGGAGGTGGAACACCCGGGTGGCCAGCAGCGGCACGACGGTGCGTTCCTGGCCGAGCATCCCGCCGACCAGGGCGTTGACCGCGACGAGCAGGCTGAACTGGGCCAGGTTGGCGCGCAGGCCAAGGCTGATCGGGCCACGGGCCGGTGCGCTCATGGCCCGGTCCGCAGCACGCGTCCGGTGGCCGCGGCCCAGTCGTCAGGCCCGCCCACGGCGACGGTGAGGTCGCGGTGGCCGGCGGCGGCCAGGAGGCTGGCGGCGGTCATGGCCCGCTCGCCGTGCCCGCAGATCAGCGTGAGCGGGCCGGAGGCGATGCGGGCGCCGTCACCTGCCAGGGCGCCGAGCTCGATGTGGGATGCGCCGGGGATGTGCCCGGCGCCATACTCGGTGTCCTGGCGGATGTCCAGGACGGGGCCGGTGATCTGCCCGGCAGGGACCATGGCGACGTGCCCGGTGGGGCCGGTCCACGCGGGCATTCCTCCGGCCAGCTCGCCGGCGAGGTTCTCGTAGCCGATCTTCATGGCCTGGCGGACGAGGTCGGTGCGGTCCTGGCTGTCGTCGAGCACGAACACGAGGGGCTGGCTGGGGTCGGCGAGCCAGCCGAGCCAGGTGGCGAACGCATCGCGCAGCGGGATCGACAGCGCGCCCGGGATGTGCCCGGCCGCGAAGGCGGTGACGGGCCGGGCGTCGATGAGGCGCGCGCCGCCGGCCGCCTGGCGGCGCACCTCGCCGGGGGTGAGGGCGGCGAGGGGGGGCGGCTCGGGCCCGTAGACGGCGGGGCCGCGCCGGTTGATCTCGCGCAGCCGGCCGAAGTACGGCGGGTAAGTGCCCAGGCCGGCTAGGAGCGCGGTGACGAAGGCGTCCTCGCTCGGCGCGGCGAGCAGCGGGTTGGCTGCCTTCTCCCGGCCGATCGTGGTGGTCCGCTCAGCGCCGGCGGGGGCGGAGCAGAAGGATCCGGCACCGTGGGTCGGGTAGACGGCGAGGTCGTCGGGCAGGGTCAGGACCCGCTCGTGCAGGGACCGCCACAGGGCCCGGGCCAGCGCGTCGGTCTGCTCCGGGGAGATCAGGTCGGTGCGGGCCACGGCGCCGACGAGCAGCGACCCGCCCGAGAAGAGCTCCGCCGGACGTGTCCCGTCCAGGAGCAGGTAGGCCAGGTGCTCAGGCGTGTGCCCGGGTGTCGCCAGGGCCCGCAGCGTGAGCCCGCCCAGATCCACCTCGTCGCCGTCGGCCAGCCCCCGGTGTCCGAACTCCAGGCCGCCGGCCGCGGAGGCGATCACCTGAGCGCCCCGCGCAGCAAGCTCGCGGCTGCCGGACACGAAGTCGGCATGCAGGTGCGTCTCAGCCGCATACGCGATCACCAGGCCCCGGCGGCCGGCGGCGGCCAGGTAGGGTGCCGGGTCGCGCTCGGGGTCGATCGCCAGCGCCCGGCCGTCGCCGAGGTCAAGGAGATAGGAGGAGTTGCCGAGGCCCTCATCGACCATGGCTATCGGCCGGGGATCTGCTGGCATCGCGTCTCCCTCTCGCGTGGCAGCCCGGGACGGGGCCGCCTGCTTCGCTAGTATTCCAGAGTTCAATAGAATATCCTAG
>DATKQH010000339.1:0-26978 GCA_035532775.1 Streptosporangiaceae bacterium | reverse complement strand
GACGACGACAGCCAAGGCCGCCCGCTATCTCGCCGGTGAGCCTCAGCCCGCACGGCCAAACGATGTAACGACATTCCCAGGTCAGGACACGGAGGACTTTGGTCGTACGACTAAAGCCGGCCAGGCGAAACCGCAGGTCAGCGAAGATAGGTCGTAATGTCGTAGAGACGCCGGACGAGAGCTGGCCGACGTGATCGAGTGGCCGCGAAGTCCGCCAGCCGATGATCGGGCCGCACAGTGGCGCCTGATCAGGTGCCCGTCTTGAGCAGCTGCGAGACACGCTGCGGAGACACGTCCAGCACCTTCGCGATGTCCCGCCCGGACAGCCCGGCACGCTGCAGCTGCCGCGCTGCCTCGCGCGATTGCGCCGCCGCCTTGCGCTGCGCCCGGTCGGCGCTGGTGACCGCCTCCCGCGCAGCGCGTGTCCGCTCGTCCAGGCCACCGCCGATCTCAGGCGTGATCACAACGTGAAAGGACTCAGTCTCAGCACCGGTACGCCGGCTAACCAGGTCCCTGGCCATCATCTCGGCGTCCCACAGGCTGCGCGACTGGGTCACTCCGACGCCATCGATGTGCAACTCCCAGCCGTGCTCCCAGCGCTTCGCGCGAACGTCGTAGGTCTTCACTGGAGCCATCCCCTCGGCAGGCAGGTCATGCGGTTGATCGTGTCCCGGACTACACCCGGCGAAATGTCGACGTGGCGCGGGATGTCCGCGGTGTGCTGCCCGCACGGGCACTGCCAGGTGGTGTGCGGGCCGCCGTCGCTCTTGACGGCGCAGCCGGCACGGCGCAGCGCCTGGTTGATTGCCCGCCGCCGCATCGGTTTCGCCACGACCAGGAATCTACCCCACCTTGACATGAATATAAAGCTGGGCTTGACATGACCGCCGGACAAGGGCAGGCGTGACGGTCAGGCACGGCGGATCGCACCCCGGGACGCTCGCCGCGACGCCGCAGCCAGCCAGCCGCAGCAGCGCGCTGGCTGACCTCACGCAACTGGTAGCCACGCCAGGCACGCATAGACATAACGGCCACGATTAGCGATGCGGCATCCGGTGTTCGAATTTCTGAGCGCCCCTCCCGACGCCCCGCAAACGCCGCGGACACCCCCGCACGACGCGCAATCCGGACCACCCTACGCAAGCCTCTGACCTGCACAGACGCAAAGGGGAGAGGGGTCATCACGGGCAGTCACAGCCAGATGACCCCGAGTCACACGCGCATATCCCTATCGGACCTGAAACGAAAGCATGGCCGGGCTGGCGGACACTTGGAGCATGAGCGTTCCGAGGCCGCCCGCGGGGATGGGCACGCCGGGCCGCGCGCTGTGGCGGTCGGTGCTGCGGGACTTCGACCTGGGCGCCCGCGAGCAGCTGGTGCTGCTGCAGGCATGCCACGTCGCCGATGTGTGCGGCAGGCTGCAGGAGGTCATCGACGCGGACGGCCCGATGCTGGTCACGGCGGACGGAGCGCCGCGGACGCACCCGGCGTGCCGGGAACTGCGGCAGCAGCGGATCACGCTGGCGCGGCTGATCGTCTGCCTGCGGGTGCCGCTCGGCGCCGAGGACGGCCGGACGCAGTACCGCGGGATGCGCGGGGCGTACCCGCTGCGGGGCGCGCCGTGAGGCGGCGGGCGCGGCGGGAGGACCTGTTCCCGGCGCCGCTGCAGCGATTCGCCCCGAGTGAGTGGCCGCAAGTTGCGGGCGAGTGCCTCGGCCACTACTCGTGCGACCATGGCACGGGCTACACGTCGGCGACGGAGAACAACGCGACGGTCAGGGCGATGGAGAACTCCGTCGCGTCGGCCGTCCTGCAGGCGGTCCGCACGGCGCAGATCCCGGCCGGCCCCGGCGGCGGCGGGCAGAACCTGGGCGGCGGGGTGTCGCGGTGGGCGCCGGTCATCCTGGCCGCGCTGGGGCTCCTCGGCCAGTCGCCGTCCTGGCTCGGCGCGGTCGAATCGCGGATGGGCCGCGAGTCCGGCGGCAACCCCGTCATCGTGAACAAGTGGGACTCCAACTGGGCGGCCGGGACCCCGTCAGTCGGCCTGATGCAGGTCATCGGCCCGACGTATGCGGCCTACGCCGGCGCGTTCCGCGGCACCGGGCCGTTCGAGTACGGGGTGTCCGTCGCGCCGCTGGCGAACATCTTCGCGGGCCTGAACTACGCCATCCACCGCTACGGGTCGCTGGCCGTGATGACCGCCCCGGGCGGATATGACTCCGGGGGGTACCTGCCGCCCGGGATCTCGGTCGCCGTCAACAGCACCGGCCGCCCGGAGCGTGTCCTGGCACCGGGGCAGCGCGGCGGCGGGAACGCGTACTACATCACGATCAATATGGCCGCGGGGACGGACAAGGAGACCGGCCGGCGGATCGTGGAGGCGATCAGGAAATTCGAGCAGGGCAGCAGGTCCAGCTGGAGGACATAGACGCCGACGCCGCCGACGGCTGGCGGGACGCGCTCGCGATTCTGGGATCAGCGCTCGATGATGACTACGAGGCAGTCGGCACGGTCCTCGTCAACTGCCCGACCCTGCAGGTCATGGCCGCGCTCGCATCGATGCTCTTCGAGGCCCTGCGCTCGCAGGGCGTCGACCCGGCCGGATGGGTGCGGGACGAGCAGGCCAGGGCGCGCGGGGAAACGTGAGATCTCCCCCGCGCCGCGCTTGCCGCGCGGAGCGCGACACCGCCGCAGCAGCCGTTTCCGGCCGCGCGCGTTCCGCGGTTACCGTTACCGCGCGGATCATGGCTGCCTCGCCTGCCCGGCCGCTACCCGGCGGCATCCCCTGTCCTTGCTGCCGCCCATGCTCACCGTGACCGACTTGACCGGCGTCAGCCTTACTACTTTCGGCAAGATTGCCAAAATTTGTATAGTCCTCAGTGATCTTGGCTACGGCCTGCTGCCAGCGGTGCGACTAAGTTTTCGAAACGCCTATGTCATCCAGCTTCGGCTTAAAACCGGTCGCATTGTGAGACCGGTTTTCGCTAGGTCGGCCGCCTTCATGCTTTGGCATTTCGGGCCAGCAGGCATGCGACACGCCCGCCGCCGCTGACACCGGGCCGTGTCAGCGGCGGGAACGGTAGACCGTGCTCCGGTGACCGACGTCGAGCACCAGCACCAGCAGCTTGCCCTCGTGGATCTCATAGATAACCCGCCAAGCGCCAGTGCGGATGCGCCATGCCCCAGACTCGCCCGCGATGGGCGTGGCCGCGGATTCTCTGCCAGGCGGTTGACGGCGCGGGCGACCTGCCTTCGCACAGCCGGATCAAGCGAGTCGAATGCCTTGCGGGCCTCTTCGCGGAACAGGACCTCGTAGGTCACGGTGTCACAGGCCCGCGTCGGCCTTGATCCGCTCCCAGGGGATCAGCGGCTCCCCGGCCTCGATGCTGGCCCGTGCCGCGCGCACGGCGGCGGCGTCGGCCAGGTCCTCGGCGTATTCAGCCGGGACGATCGCCGCGAGCCGGTGCCCGTGCTCGGTGATGTAGATGACTTCGCCGCGGGCAGCGTCATGAGCGGCGTCGGCGACGCCGGGCACGTCTTCGAGGGGAAGCTCGCTCATGTCTCTGAGAGTACACGCGTGTCCATCGTGCGACACGTGCGCGGCGCAGGCCCGGACGTCTACGCGCCGCTGGCCGGGCCGCTCTGCCGAGACGGGCGGGCGCCCCCGTCCATGCTGCGGCGCGCGACCGGGCACGCCAGCGGTCAGCCAGGGCGACGAACAGCGCCAGCTCGCCGACCGCGATGAACACGTCCACCTGGAGCGGCCAGATGGCCGCCCACGGCCCGGACAGCCCGTGCCCGGCCGCCCACAGGTACAGCGCGCGGTAGGACTCGGCGAACGACACGAGCGAGGCTGCGGCCACCAGGACCGCGATAGCGGCGAGCGCTGCCCGCCGCGGCGCGCGCAAGATGCCGGTCACCGCTCGTCTCCAGCCGGGGCGTCCAGGCCGGGCAGCAGGAACGCGCGGCGGCCCTCTCGCGGCGCCTGCCGCCAGCTGACCTCCTCGGCCAGATCGTGGCCCTGCCCCCACTCGTCGAGGTACATGAGCCACCGCGTGCGCCGCCCGGCCCCGAGCGCGACCGCGAACCCTTCCGCCCATGCCCGCTCGCGCATCCGCCGGGTTGCCACCCGGTCAGCGAGGGCCTCAAGGCGGCGGCTGACAGCCTGATCGGCCCGGTCGTAGACCTTCCACAGCCGGTGCCGCACGGTCCGCTCGTACGGCTGGGGTGTCTCGCTCCAGTCGCCGAGCACCTGGAGCTCTGGGCGGCTCATCCGATCACCAGCTCTTCGAGGGCGGCCACCGCGGCCTCCAGCTCGGCCACCCGGCGGCGCTGCGCGACCCGCTCTGCCGCGCACCCGAGCCTGAACGCGAGCGCTACCGGGATGACGCACCACCGCAGCCACGCGCCGGCCGCGGCGATGCCTGCCGCTGCGAGCAGCCACGGCAGCGGGCCGGCCAGCACATCGCGGCCGATCATGACGCGCCGCCCCGGCGGGCGCGCCCGATCAGGCCGCAGACCACGGCGACCGCTTCCGGTTCCCACATGGCCAGCCACGCGATGATCCGCCGGTCGTAGGCACCTAGCTCCCGGCCGGATGCCGCCGCGAGCAGGTCCGCCATGTTCCCCGCGCTGATGTCGCAGCCAGGGCGATACGACGATGCCTGCCTGGCCTCGGCCTCGGTCTCGAACGGGCCGGTCACGGCGTAATCCGGTCGAGCAGGTCGGCGGCATCGCGGAACATCACGCCGGACGACGACCCGGACCGCCAGCCCAGCGCGACGCCGGGAGCGTGGCCGGACTCCAGCCGGTACTCGCCGCGCCGGACATCGGTGACCTCGGCGCGGGTGCCGTCGATGAGCAGGACATCGCCCGCCATCACGTGCCCGGCCGCTACCGGGTCGCTGCTGAACGACGGGCCGGATATCCAGCCGCCGGCATCGCAGCGGACAACTTCCCGTGCTGCGCCTGGGGGTTGTGCGGGATGATCGGTCATAGCCGAGACCAACCTCTCGGTCAGGCCCCGGGTAGCGGCATTGGCGTGCCGTCCGGGGCCGCTGTATGTGTCACCCCGACGATACGTGCCCTGTCTTAACCTGTCCATGCCTGAGTAATCCTGCACCCGCTTGACCAGGCATGTTCTGCGCTGCTTAGAGTCAGGCGAATGCAGGTTGATCATGACTCGGCTGTTCCGGTGTGGCGGCAGATCGCCGCGCTCGTCGCCGGGGTGATCACCCGTCCGGGGCAGCGGCTGCCGTCCGAGCTGACCTTGTGCCAGGAGCTGGGGGTGAGCCGGGGCACCGTGCGCCACGCCTACCGGCACCTGGCATCCCAGGGCTGGGTCGTCATCGTCGCAGGGAAGGGCATCTATGCCGCTGATCCCCTGCCGCGCGGAACGCCCGACGTCTGAACGCGCCGAATTACGCACTGTCCCGCTTGCTGCTCTTGGCGCTCGTGATCGGCGTGACCGTGGCGAGTTCGGACAGGGCAGCCGCGATGGCCTTGTCCCGGTCGGCTGCCGCATGCTGGTAGCGCATCGCCGCTGACACGGTGGAGTGACCAAGCCGGGCCATCAGCTCGGCCAGCGTGGCTCCTGTGGCTGCGGCGAGCACGGCCCCGGTGTGCCTCAGATCGTGGAAACGGAGATCATGCCGCCCGGCCTTGTCGCGCGCCGGGTGATACACGGCGTACAGCGACGACGGCGCCATGTGACCCCCGGCTGCGGCCGGGAACAGCAGGGCGTCCCTGCCGCGCTCTGTGTGCATGATCAGGTGCTCGTGCACCATCGGCATCAGGTGCGGCGGGATGTTGACGCCGCGCTTGCCCGCGTCGGACTTCGGGCCCTTGACGATCCGGCCGTCATCGGTGCGGATGACGCCGCGCTGGACGTGAACGATGCCGTTGCGCACGTCGATGTCGGAGCGGCGCAGCTCGGCCAGCTCGCCGAACCTCAGCGCGCACCACGCGGCGAGCAGGACCATCAGCTTGTACCGTCCGGGCATCGCCTGGACGATCGCCCCGAGCTCGGCGAGCGACGCGGGCTCGATGGTGCGGGCGCGCTTCGCCTGCCCGGCGCCGCGGACCCGGCACGGGTTGACCGGGATCACGTCATCGGCGAGTGCCGTGTTGAGGATGGTCCGCAGCTGGCTGTAGGCGTGGGCGCGCTGCGTCGGCCCGGTCGAGGTCCGCAGGCTCGCGTTCCATTCGCCCACGGCGGCCGGGGTGATCTCCGTCAGCGCGACGTCGCCGAGCACGGGCAGGATCTGGTTCTTCAGCGTGATCGCGTACAGCGTCCTGGTCGACTCCGACAGGTCGCGGTCCGCCAGCCACGCCTCGCTGTAGGCGCGCAGCGTGACCGGCGCAGCCCTGACCGGCCTCGGCGCGTCGGGGGATACCCACTTCTCGGTCTGGATGTCGGCGCTGACGCGGGCCAGCCACCCGTCCGCGTACTGCCTGCTGTCGAAGGTGAGCGCCTTGCCGCCCGCCGTGCGGGCGGTGTAGGTCACGCCGTCCGGGCCGGTGTAGCGGGCCTGCCAGCGGCCGGACGGCAGCTTGCGCACGTTCCCGAATGTCCGCTTTCCCATGGTGACCCTGCTCTCTGCGTGCCATCAGCGTGCCAGATGAACTGACAATATGAGTTTACTAGAGTCCACCTGTGGCAACGTCAGTAGGCGGCTGACCTGCACATCAGATGCCGTGTCGGCAGGTACGGCCTATCGTGGCGCTATAGGTTCGGGTCCTATCGCGGCAGTGTGATCTCTCAGGACATCGAGGACACCGTGAACCTACGCCGGGTCACGGTGTTCTGGGCCTGGGGCCGGGGAGCCTGCCGGTGGGCTGGTAGTTGCGGCTGGGGGTCGAGGGTGAGGTCGCGGAGCAGCTCGCCGGTGGCGGTGGCGACGACCCTGATGTGCAGGTCCTGGGCGAGGAGCAGGACGCGGTATCCAGGCTTAGCCCCTGCTAGTGACAGTGAATCGCTCATGAGTTCTCACGGGCTGATACGAGCTGGTGAGCATCCAGCTACACTCAGTTATTGGACTGGTCCGATGCCGTGGTGTCGGGCAACGGAGGAGGCCATGCGCGGGCCTGTCGCGCGGCGGGGAGCATCAGGCAGTTGACACACGGGATTACCGGCTCGGGTGCAGGTGGGAAGGCTGACCGCCGTATCTTCGGGATTGGCGAGCTCGGGCGGCGGCTCGCGCTGGCCTTCGTTCTGGTCGCCCTCATGGCGATCGTCGTGCTGGCTGGAGTCGGCATGACGAGTACGAACTCTGCTATGACCCGGCTCGGCAGGCAGCAGGGAGAAGTCCTGACCAGCTCCGTCGCCGCGGGAGCAGGGGCGGCATACGACCATGGCGGGTGGAAGCGCGCGAACCTCGGCCCGATCCTCGATGTGGCCGCGACCGCCGAGGCCGGCGCACAGGTACGGGACATGACCGGGACGGTGATGGGCTCATCACCGGGGTTCACGACGCTCCCCCCCGGAGCTGTGCTGGGGGAACCGGTGGTCGTGCGAGGACGGCAGGTCGGATGGGTCACTGTCCGGTTCGGCAGCAGCGGCCTCGGCGCGGCGATGCAGAACTTCGAGGCATCGAGGTGGCGGATCCGCCTCTTCGCGTCCGCCATCGCCGCACTGCTGGCGCTGCTCGTGTCACTCGTTATATCGCGACGGATCACAGCACCGCTGGAAGTGATGCTTGAGGTGATACGCGCCCGGGCTGCGGGCGACCGCGGCGCACGCATAAAGAAGGTACGCGGGGTCGGCGTGGAGCGTGAGCTCCAGGAGGCATTCAACCAGAGCGCAGAGGCTGTCGACCGCAGGGACCGGCTGCAGCGCAATCTGGTCGCTGACGTCGCCCACGAGGTCCGCACGCCGGTCGCCATCTTGCAAGCCGGCCATGAGGCCATGCTCGACGGCGTGACCGAGCTGACCTCCGAGAACGTGGCGTCGCTGCACGACGAGGTCCTGCGGCTGGCCCGTAAGGTCGACGATTTGCAGCGGCTAGCTGCGGCCGAATCGGCCGCCCTTCAGCTGAGGCGCTCGCCTCACGACCTGGCAGCCATCGCGTCGCAGGCCGCTGGCAGCCTGGGCGAGGCTTTCAGCGCTGCGGGTGTCGGCCTCAGCCAGCGGCTGGCCGAGGCTCCTGTGCTCTGCGACACGGACAGGATGCGGGAGGTGGTCACGAACCTTCTCACCAACGCGCTGAAATACACCCCGCCGGGCGGCAGGGTGGTGCTCGAGACCGAGCCTGACGGGCGGCATCTGGCAGCGCTGCGGGTCAGTGACACCGGCAAGGGCATCGCAGCCGAGGAACTGCCGCACGTGACCGAGCGGTTCTTCCGCAGTACGAGCGCCGCGGGAAAGGCCGCTGGCACCGGCATCGGACTGACCATCGTCGCCGAGCTCGTCCGCGCGCATCACGGTGAGCTGGAGATCGCCAGCGAGGAGGGCAAGGGCACCCAGGTGACAGTCATGCTTCCGCTGGCCGACGACGCGGGCTCATAGGGTCCGCGCGCTGCACCGAACTTGCTTGCAGCAGGGTACGCAGCGCCCGTCCGGCCGCCAGGTCATCGAGCGCGGCCGCCGCCGACTCCAGCGGCGCCCACGCCGAGATGAGCTCGTGCAGCCGCAGGTCACCGTCCATGAAACGGTCGACCAGAGCGGGGATGTCGACGGCAGGCCGGACGCTGCCGTAGTTGGAGCCCAGAATCCGCTGGTCGGCCTCGGCGAGCAGCAGCGGCCGGAACGACGCGGTCGCTCCGGCCGGCGGCAGGCCCACCAGGACGGCCGCGCCGCCCAGCGCCAGCATCCGGATCGCCTGCTCGGTGGTGCTGGTCAGCCCGATCGCGCCGAAGGCGTAGTCCACGCCGTCGGGCAGCAGGTCGCGCACCGCGGTGACCGGGTCCGCCGATGACGCGCCGATCTCGTCAGTCGCGCCAAGGGCGACGGGCGCGTATCCGTCGACAACCTGATCCAGGATCGCCCACAGCGCGGTCAATGATCACTTTGGCTCCTCGTCTCGAAATACCTCGGATTGGCGACGGCGAGCCGCGCGGCCACGCTGTCCGCGAGATCGGACTCCGCCGGAAGCGGGCCAAGCTCAAGTTCCCTGGCGACAATGCCCAGGACATTGGCCGCGACACGGGCATGGAAGGCAAGCTGACCGCTGGTTCCCGGCAGCACCCGTTCGGTGAGGTATTCCCTGACGGCATCGAGCAGCTCGCTGGCCGTCGGACGCCCGTACGGCGCCGGAGCCGGCCGCGGAGCGCCGTCGGGGCGCGGCCGCCGGGCCGCGGCAGCCGCTGCCGCCTCGGGCGCGAGCAGCAGTAGCAGATCCCATTCCTGCTCGCAGACCCGGCGTCCGATCGCGGCCAGCTCGACGGACCGATGCGCGCCCGACAGGTGAGCCTCGGCCTGGGTCATGCAGATCACGCCCCACCGCACCGTGCCGAGTATCTCCCACCAGCGCAGCTCGTCCGCGCTGATATCGGCGCCGCCGGCGGCGCGGTAGGCCGCCAGCAGCTCCTCGCGGGTGCCGAGTCCGGCGGCGGGCAGGCTAGCCCCGAACCGCCAGGCCTTGACGCACAGCCAGCCGAGGTCCTCCGCGGGGTGGCCGGCATGGACCAGCTCCCAGTCGATGACAGCTTTCAAAGAATCCGGCCCGATGATGAGGTTGCCGAGGCGCAGGTCGCCGTGAACGGTCACCGAGGGCCTGGGCGGGGGCTGGTCGGCTTCCAGCCGGGTGATGGCCAGCTCGAACACCGGGCTGAACTCCCCGAACGTCGCCAGCGTGGCGCGCAGGTCGGCGACCGGATCGGTGCTGGGAAAGTCAGCGGGCGGCTCGATCGCATGCAGGCCGGCGGCGAACTCGCCCACCTGAGCGACCAGCACCGTCCGGGACTGGCGAAATGCCTCGTCTCGCAGGATGCGGCGGGCGATGGTCTCGCCTTCGACGCGGCGCATGACCAGGCCGGCCGAGCCCCACAGGTCAGGCCCATCGGTCCAGGTCAGCACCTCGGGCACGGCCAGACCGGCGGCCCGGGCCAGGGCGATGGCGCGGGCCTCGCGGCTCATTGCGCCAGGCTCGCTCGGCCGCCCTGGCGGGTCGCGGCGCAGGACGAGGCCGGTACGCGTACCGTCGGCGCTTACCGCGTCGAACGCCCAGGTCTCGCGAGACGCGCCGCCCGACAGCCGGGTCACGGCCTCGATCGTCACCGGCCCGAGGCTGTCCCGCACCGCCGCGGCTAGCTGGCCCGCGTCCATCAGCTCTCGCTCACGCCTTTCGGTGCGCGCTGGTGCATGTAGCCGAACATGTAGCCAGCCACGCGGCGCATCTGGATCTCCTCGGCCCCCTCGGTAATCCGGTAACGGCGGTGGTGGCGGTAGATGTGCTCGAACGGCTTGTGCCTGGAGTAGCCGAGCCCGCCGTGTACCTGCATCGCGCGGTCGGCGGCCTCGCAGCACAGCCGGTTGGCCCAGTAGTTGCACATCGAGACCTTGTCGGACACGGAGAACGGGCCGTACTTGTCCATCTGCCAGGCGGTCTTGTGAATAAGCACCCGGAGCATCTCGCACTGCGTCTGCAGCTCGACAAGCGGGAACTGGATCGCCTGGTTGGCCGCGAGCGGCTTGCCGAACGGCTTGCGCTCCCTGGCATAGGCAACCGACTCGTTGATGCAGTACTGCGCGGCGCCCAGGCTCGACGCCGCCTGCCTGATCCGGTTCTCGTTAAAGAAATGCTGCACGACCCGCAGGCCACGGCCTTCCCGGCCGAAGATCGCGCCGGCGGGCACCCGGACGTCACGGAAGCGGACATGCGCGTGGTCGGTCGGCATGTTGAAGGTCCACAGGTACTCCTCCACCGTGAAGCCGGGCGAGCTGACGGGCGTGAGGAAGGCGGTGATCCCCTCGGCGTCCCCCGGCTGGCCGCTGGTCCGGGCGAAGATCAGGTCGTGCGAAGCCGCGTGCACCCCCGTGTTCCACGTCTTCTCCCCGCTGATCACCCACTCGTCGCCGTCGCGCACGGCGGCGGTCTCCATGTAGGTGGCGTCGGAGCCGTGGGCCGGCTCGGTGATCCCGAACGCGAAGCCCCTGCGGCCGGCCGCCAGCCCCTCGGCCCATTCCGCCTGCTGCTCCGCCGTCCCGTAGTGGATCATCAGCAGCAGCCCGACGTTGTTGCCGACGATCATGTGCTCGTTCTGCAGGTCGCAGTGGAGCCCGAGGCCCTTGCTCGCCAGGTGCTCCCGGATGATCGCCATGCCGAGGTTGGTGCCGCCTCGACCTCCGTACTCAGCCGGAAAGGCGTACCGGTAGTGCCCGGCCGCATCGGCCAGGCGCACTACCTCGCGCAGCAGGTTCTCCCACTCAGAGCTAGGCAGGCCGCCGCGGTCCCAGTCGGTCCGCGCGTCCTCGCGCCGGTGGTCGAAGAACCTGATGTTGTCATCGGCCCGCTCGAGCGGCCGGATCTCGCGTTCGATAAAGGTGTCGAGCTCGGTCAGGTAGCCGGCGAGGTCGGCCGGGATCTCGAAATCCACTATCACCCCTAACGTCACCCGCGGCGGGCACGGACAGGGGCAAGCTACGGCAGTAAGCCGGCGGCCGTCCAGCCCGCCTACGGCGCGTCTGGCAGCGGAGCAGAGCGCGAGCGCCGTGGCTGCGGCTCGAGCCGCTCGCCCTCCTTCATCGCGTTAATCAGCGGCGAGCGGGCGAGCAGGACGGCACCGGAGAACGCGATCAGCAGCGAGAGGGCCTCAAGCGGCCCCGCCGCTCCGCCGGTCTGCAGGTCGTCGCCGAACAGCCCGATGCCGATGCAGATGCTGGCCAGCGGGTCGATCAGGACGAGCGTCGACTGGGAGGCGACGAGCGGGCCGGCGTGGATCGCGTTCTGGGTCAGGAACACCGCGAGCGCGCCGAAGAAGGCGAGCGCATAGGTCTGCCAGTGCCGGTACAGCTGGGTCCAGTCCGCCGAGGCATAGTCGGAGACGACCTTGGTGCAGGCCGCTGTGAACGCGAAGCTGATGGACGCCGCGATGCCGAACATCGTGGCCCGCCACCAGCGCGGCCCGCGCGTGGCGAGGATGACGGCCGCGACGATGATCGCCGCGCATACTCCGCCTGCGACTGCCCACCGCCACCCGGGCGGCGGTGTCATGCCGTACTGCGGCCGCGCGAAGTACAGGAAGCCGGCCAGGCCGCTGGCGACCGCGATCGCGCCGAGCCATTCCCGGCGTCCGATCGTGAACCGGAACCAGATGGCCAGGATCGCGGCGAGGAACACCAGTTCGGTGGTCAGGATCGGCTGTACCTGGGACAGCCGTCCGATGTGCAGGGCGATGGCCTGCACCACGAAGGAGACGATCATCAGCGCGAACCCGAGCAGCCAGACCCCCCGGCGCAGGACGTGCGTGAGGAGGCTGAGCCTTAACGTCGCATCGGCCGGCGCGTTCTGCACTCCAAGTCGCTGCAGCACGCTCGTCAGAGCGTTGACCAGCGAAGCAGCCAGTGCCAGGACATAGACCATCGCGTTCCCGCCTCCGTCAGCGACGCATGCAGTACACCGGACTCTAGTCCGAATAAGCATTCGAACTGTCGTCCGCTACGGATGTGAGTCAAATATGCCTCAGAGGAGACGGGGCTGGCTATCCCTTAACGCTGCGGTGGCGCCGGCGCTGCGATACTCCGGTTATGGCCAATGTGCAGCAGAAAGCCGCGCTGGTGACCGGCGGATCGCGGGGGATCGGCCGCGCGATCGCGCAGCGGCTGGCGGCCGACGGCGCGGAAGTCGTGTTCAGCTATCTCGGCAATGAGCTCGCCGCCGCCGAGACCGTCGAGGCGATCATCGCCGCCGGCGGCAAGGCGCAGGCCGTGCAGGCCGACCTGGGCGAAGGCGGCGCGGCTCGCCGGCTCTACGACCAGGCCGAGGACCTGGTCGGCTCGCTCGACATCCTGGTCAACAACGCCGGGGTGGTGGCGGCAGGTAACCCGATCGCTGATACCAGCGACGAGGAATTTGACGCCGTTCTGACGGTGAATCTCAGGAGCCCGTTCGTCCTGATCCGCGAGGCCGCGCGGCGGCTCAGGGACGGCGGGAGGATCGTCAATATCTCCACCCTGAACACCGTGATCGTGGGACCTCGGATGGCTCCGTACGCCACCAGCAAGGCCGCGCTCGAACTGCTCGGCCGGGTCGCCGCCTACGAGCTTGGCGGGCGAGGGGTCACCGTCAACGCCGTGCTGCCTGGTGCCACGGACACCGACCTGTTCCGCGACAACAATCCGCCGGAAAGCAGGCAGTCACTCACCGCTCTGACCGCGCTCGGCCGGATCGGCGAGCCTGCCGACGTCGCCGACGTGGTGGCCTTCCTGGTCAGCGACGATGCCCGGTGGCTGACCGGGCAGAACATCAGAGCCGGCGGGGGACTGCTGGCGTGACGTCCGCCGACGGCCTCACGCCAGGCAGGTGAGCGGGCCGCCGCCGTTGTAGGCGACCATGTCGGAAAGGGCCGCGACGATGTCGATCGGTGCGCCGGGCGGCGGGCCGGCGAGCTCGGCGTAGGCGCGATGCAGGTTGCCCGCGATCCGCTCCGCGTCCGGCCATCGCGAGAAGCGGCAGGCCGTGGCCCGGCACGACGGTCCTCGCCCCCAGCGGCATGATTACCTGCTCGAGCACCTCGATGGCGCCGGAGACCGAGCCCATCAGCAGGAAGGGGGTGCCGCCGTTGAAGATCAGGTCGCCGCAGAAGAGCACGGAACGGGGTCAGTGAAGGTGATGAATGGCGGGTCGAGCGTGAGGTCGCCCAGTCGGGGCCGTCCCAGAACGGCCCGTACCGGTGCGCCGGTAATCGTGCCGATCGCGTCGAGGTACGCCTGCGTGCGCCGCTGGGTGGAGCAGGAGTCGATGCTGATGACTCCCTGCGGTCCGGTCAGGAAGCCCGTGTTGTTGATCCACCACGTGCCGTCGGGCTGGAGGTAGGCAAAAACGCCGGCTGATACCTCGCAGCTCTCGGGGCGCCCCGGAGAGTCGATGTCGCTGTGCCGGCTGCTCATGGGAGCCAGCCTGCCAGATACCTGGCGGGACAGCTGTGCCTTGACGGGCTGCCGGGACGGAGTGAGGATGAATGCATCCGAAATGGAACCGTTCCGTAAACGGAAACGGTCTGGAGGCCCTGTGAAGGCGTCTGGTCGGGTGGCCATCGCCCGTGGCGCCGACGCGCCAGGCGGGGGACCGGGACTGTCCTGCGGGTTCTCATCGGCGCCCTTTCTGCCGGTCAGGCGGCCATGATCGTGACGCCGTTGCCGTGTCCGTTGCCGCGCTGTCAGTTAGCGGCATCACGCCGGGCCCAGCGTCCCGCTGGTCCCGGCGAACCTCGCGGCGCGCGGTGGATGGCAGCAGGCACCCGCCCGGTGGACCTGCGTGCTTGCGCCCAGCGGCCGGGCAGGAGCCGTCTGCCGGTGATTCCGCAAATTCATGTGATTCAAGTCAGACAGCGGGGTAGCTGGGGGTCGGCCGACCCGGCGGACGCAAGGCTGCCGGGCAGCGCCGACAGGCGATCTCGAATCCGCGCCGCAGTCCGGTCGCCAGCGGCTCTGAGTTCCGCGACGGAGGGAAGATGATGGCTGAGTCAGACCGGCGGGTCCATCCGGGAGCGACGGCTGTGCGCCAGCGGCCCGGCAGGACACGGCGGTTCCGCCGGCACCTGGTTCTCCTTGGCGGTGCCGGTCTCGTCGCGTCGGGACTGGCCGCGTGCGGCACGAGCGGCGGCTCCGGCCCGGTCCAGCTTACCTACTACCTCTATCCAGACACCTCCGGCGTGACCAACCAGGCAGTCGCGAACTGCAGCGCCCAGAGCCACGGCAAGTACACGATCTCGTACCAGCAGCTCCCGCTCTCCGCGGACGGCCAGCGGCAGCAGCTAGTCCGGCGGCTCGCCGCGCACGACAACACGATCGACATCATGGGCCTGGACGTCACCTGGGAGGCCGAGTTCGCCCAGGCCGGCTGGCTGCTGCCGTGGACCGGCAGCAATAAGCAGCAGGCCGAGAGCGACACCCTGAAGCCGATGCTGCAAACGGCCACCTGGAAGGGCAAGCTCTACGCGGTGCCCGACAACACCAACACCCAGCTGCTGTGGTACCGCTCCGACCTGGTCACGACCCCGCCGGCGACCTGGACCGAGATGATCAATGACTCGATCAAGCTGGCCAAAGAAGGCAAGCCGCACCTGATCGAGATCCAGGGCGCACAGTACGAGGGCGCCACCGTCTGGTTCAACACCATGCTGGCCAGCGCGGGCGGCAGTGTCCTGACCCCGGACGCCGCGCATGTAGCGCTCGGCACGCCGGCCATCAAGGCGCTGACGATCATGAAGAGGCTTGCCTCGTCGGTCGCCGCCGACCCGTCGCTCGACGTTCAGGAGGAGAACGACAACCGGCTCGCGATGGAGGCGGGCACGGCGGCCTTCGAGCTGAACTACCCGTTCGTCTATCCGGGCATGAAGTCGGACAATCCCCAGCTATTCAAGTATTTCAAGTGGGCGCCCTATCCGGCAGTCGTCGCCGGCCAGCCCGCGCACGTGACGATCGGCGGCATCGATATCGGGGTTAGCTCCTACTCGCGCTATCCCAGGTACGCCTTCCAGGCGGCGCTGTGCCTGCGGGACAAGGCGAACCAGCTGAAGGGGGCCACGGTGGGCGGCGTCCCGCCGACGATCATCAGCCTGTACAGCGATCCGAAGCTCTTCCCTGACTACCCGTTCCACGCCGACATCCTCAAGGAACTCGAGAACGCGAGCGTGCGGCCGAAGACACCGCTGTATCAGGTGCTGTCGATCAACATCTCGCATCTGGTCTCACCGCCCGGCAGCATCAGCCCGGCGGCCACCGAGAAGAAAATGGCCAGCCAGCTGAACATTGCCCTGCAGTCGAAGGGGCTGATCCCGTGAACCGCCACCCGACAGGCAGCGATCCGGCCGTGGGGAAAGGAAGGGGCCGATGAGTATCCAGAGCCAGACGGCCGTGGTCAGCGCGGCCGGCCAGGCGCCGGCAACACATAGGCGGCAGCTGTCGGAGGGAGCCAGGGCGGAGCGCAGGCTGGGCTGGCTGCTGTGCGCTCCGGCGGTGATCGTGATGATCGCCGTGACCGCTTACCCGATCGCCTACGCCGTCTACCTGTCGCTCGAGCGCTACAACCTCGAGCTTCCGAACGCGATCAAGTTCGTCGGGCTCAGCAACTACGCGGCCGTGCTCAGCTCACCGTTCTGGTGGCACGCGCTGATCGTCACGCTGATCATCACGGTCATCTCGGTCGCCTTCGAGCTCGTCCTCGGCATGCTGCTCGCGCTGCTCATGCACCGGACGATCTTCGGCCGGAACACCGTCCGCACGGCGGCGCTCATCCCCTACGGGATCGTCACCGTGGCCGCCGCATACAGCTGGCAGTTCGCCTGGACGCCGAGCACCGGCTACCTGTCGGCACTGTTCGGCAACGGCGCCCCGCTCAGTCACACCGGCCAGGCGATCGGCGTTATCATCCTCGCCGAGGTATGGAAGACCACGCCGTTCATGGCGCTGCTGCTGCTGGCCGGGCTCTCGCTGGTGCCCGAGGACCTGCAGCGCGCGGCCAAGGTGGACGGGGCCACCGCGTGGCAGCGCTTCACCAGGATCACGCTGCCGCTGATGAAGCCAGCCATCCTGGTCGCGCTGCTGTTCAGGACCCTGGACGCGTTCCGGATCTTCGACAACATCTACATCCTCACCCAGGGCGGCAATAACACGGGCTCCGTCTCGATCCTCGGCTACGACAACCTGTTCAACGCGCTGAACCTCGGCATCGGGTCGGCGATCTCGATCCTGATCTTCATCTGCGTGGCGATTATCGCGGTCCTGTTCATCAAGGGCTTCGGCACCGCCGCTCCTGGCGCGGACTCGGGAAGAAGGTGACCGGCTGATGAATAAGAAATTCGGCTGGGGAGCGGCGAACACGATCGCCGTGGTCCTGACCCTGATCCCGCTGCTGTGGATCTTGTCGCTGTCGTTCAAGACGCCGGCCGCGATCCTCGATGCCAGCTTCTGGCCCAAGCAGTGGACCTGGTCGAACTACAGCGGCATCCTGCAATCCTCGCAGTTCCTCAGGCCGCTGGTGAACTCGATCGGGATCGGCCTGATCGCCACGATCATCGCCGTGGTGCTCGCGTCGATGGCAGCCTACGCGGTCGCCAGGCTGGCGTTCCCCGGCAAGCAGGTTCTGATCGGGATGGCGCTCCTCATCGCGATGTTCCCGGCGATCTCCCTGGTCACTCCGATGTTCAGCATCGAGCGGGCCCTGGGCCTGTTCAATACCTGGCCCGGCCTGATCATCCCGTATGTCGCCTTCGGCCTGCCGCTCGGCATCTACATCCTGTCGGCCTTCTTCAGGGAGATCCCGTGGGAACTGGAGAAGGCGGCGAAGATGGACGGAGCGACGCCGTTCCAGGCCTTCACCAAAGTGATCGCCCCGCTGGCCGCGCCGGGCATGGTGACCACGGCGATCCTGGTGTTCCTGTTCTGCTGGAACGAGTTCCTCTTCGCGATCTCGTTCACATCTACGATCGGCGCGCGGACAGCGCCGGCCGCCCTGGCGTTCTTCAGCGGCAGCTCGCAGTTCACCTCGCCGACCGGACCGATCGCGGCCGCTGCCGTCGTCATCACCATTCCGATCATCATCTTCGTGCTGTTCTTCCAGCGCCGGATCGTCGCTGGGCTGACATCTGGCGCGGTCAAGGGCTAGCGAAATAAGGAGAAACAGTGGCTGACATCGTTCTTGACCAGGTCACCAAGCGCTTTCCGGATGGCTCGCTGGCTGTCGACAAGATCAGCCTGGACATTGCCGACGGCGAGTTCGTCATCCTGGTCGGCCCGTCCGGCTGCGGAAAGTCGACGACGCTGAACATGATCGCCGGTCTGGAGGATATCACCGAGGGCGAGCTTCGGATCGGCGGCCAGGTGGTGAACAACAAGGCGCCCAAGGACCGCGACATCGCGATGGTCTTCCAGAGCTACGCGCTCTACCCGCACATGACGGTCGGGGAGAACATGGGCTTCGCGCTCAAGCTGGCGAAGACCCCGCGGAACGTCATCGACGAGAAGGTCAACGAGGCGGCGCGGATCCTCGACCTCACCCAGCACCTGGACCGCAAGCCAGCCAACCTGTCCGGCGGCCAGCGCCAGCGGGTCGCGATGGGCCGGGCCATCGTCCGGGATCCGGCCGCGTTCCTGATGGACGAGCCGCTGTCGAACCTGGATGCCAAGCTGCGCGTGCAGATGCGGACCGAGGTGTCCAGGATCCAGCGGCGGCTGGGCACCACGATGGTGTACGTGACGCACGACCAGACCGAGGCCATGACGCTCGGCGACCGGGTCGCCGTGATGCGCAACGGGATCCTGCAGCAGGTCGGCTCGCCACGGGAACTCTACGACCGGCCGGACAACCTGTTCGTGGCCGGCTTCATCGGCTCACCGGCGATGAACTTCATGCCCGCCGCGATCGATGCTGGCGTCATGCGGACACCGCTCGGCGACGCGCCGCTCAGCGGCCGGATCAGGCAGGCACTGGAGCAGGCCAACGCGCCGAGGGACCTGATCGTGGGCATCCGCCCTGAAGCCTTCGAGGACGCCTCCCTCGTGGCGCCCGATGCGCGCGACAATGGTGTCGCGTTCCGCGCCACGATCGACGTACTCGAGTCGATGGGCTCCGACGTCTTCGTCTACTTCACCAAGGAGATCGAGCGGGGCGTGGATGCCGCCGAGCTCGCCGAGCTGGCGAGGGACTCGGGCCGGGCCGAGACCGGCGGCAGCGGCGACACCGTCGTGGCCAGAATCGATGCGGCGACGCGGATCCGCGAGGGTGACGACGCCGAGCTGTGGGCCGACCTGCGGTCGATGCACCTGTTCGACCCGGCAACAGGCCGCAACATCACGCTCGACGGCAGCGGTGCCTCGGGCGGGGCGAGCGCCACCAGCACGACTAGCGGGACTGAGGGATCGGTGGGCTTGGCCAAGGACAGCCCCTGACGGCGTGCCGTAGCTGGCCTGCGCCGCGAGATCAGCTGATCTCGCTGCGCAGGCGCGCGATGACCTCGTCGTTCCAGTCGTGCGTGCGCATCAGCCGGTACCGCTCGCGGGTGACCCGCAGGTAGGCCTCGGCGTCGGTCCGGCTGCCGATCAGATCGGCGGCTCTCAGCATGCGCAGGACGGGGACGTATTCCTCGGCCCACCAGCGCCTGGCTACCTGCTCCCGGTCGATGAACTCCCGCTCGGCCTGCATGCACCGGAACCCCCAGGCCTCCACGCCCTCGCCGAGCTCGGCATAGCACCACGGGTCAGCAAAGATGATCTTGGTGTATGCCTGCGGCGGCAGCGGCACCCGCGACCTGAACATCCGCTCGCTGCTCTTCATCAGCAGGTCCCGGCGACCGCGAATGCCGCCAGCGGGAACGGCGGTGAGCACCTCCGTCACGTACGCGTCGATCGTCTTCTGGCCGGTGGCCATCGCGATCGATACCCGGTGGTGGCCGTCCTTGACGAAGTGCAGCCGGTCGATCCGGTATACGTCGATCGGCGGGATCGACTCGCCGCGCCGCTGTGCGAGGGCGAGCCTCTCCCAGCGCTCCCGCACCCGCCCCGACGTCGGCCGGAAATGCCGGTCGAAATCGCGATGAGAGTCAACCGTGCCCACCACGGTGTCGAGCCGGATCGACTGCAGGCCGCGCTCGCGCTCGCCGCGGCGGCCCACAGCGCTGACCACGTCGTCGAACGGGAGGATCAGGTTGACGTCGTCAGGCTCGCGGTGGAGCCGGTAAGCCAGCCTGGCCAGGATCTGGCGGCGCCTGGCCCGCACGAAGTCGTTCTCGACGTCTGCGCGCGGGAATCCGGTCTCAGACGGCATGCCGGTAACCCCCGTGCAGTTCGGTCAGCCCGGACCCGGGCATGAGATCGAGGAGACGCCAGCCAGTCACGTTGCAGACGGTGGTGCGGCCAACCATCCGCGCTGCGGCGTCGGCGCCATGCGGATGCACATGGCCGTGCAGCAAGGCGGCGGGTGCCAGCCCGGCGATCAGGCCGTGATAGCAGCTGAAGCCGCGATGGTGTGCGTCGTCGCCGTCACCGACGCCGCGCGGCGGCGCATGCGTGAGCAGCACATCGACGCCGCGGTGGTCGAGCAGCCGGCGTCGGCGAGCCTGCCGCCGCAGCCGGCGCGCGGTAGCGGGAAACCCGGCCCGGGTAATCAGCCCGGTGCGGGACTGCCGGTAGCCGGACTGGTCAGGGTCATGATTGCCGGGAACGAAGACGAGCGGGGCGTTGAGCTCGTTCATCAGCGTGCCAAGGTAGTCAGCTGGCAGGTCACCGCAGGCCAGGATCACATCAGCGGAGCGGCCTGCGGACAGGCCGGCGGCCAGCCCCGCATCGATCACGTCGGACACGGCCAGCACCCTGATGCCCATCTAGCGCGCCGCGGCTTCCACTTCCACGCCGCGTTCGCGCAGCGCGGCCTCCGCCCGGTAGACATCGGCTTGCCTGGCCAGGTCGCCGCCAGGCGGCGGGCTCACGCCGACCCGCAGGCAGGCACTGCCGAGGACGTCCAGGTACGCGCCGCGCAAGGCGCGCAGGCGATGCTGCCGCGCCGGGCCGCGCGGGGTGTTCTCGGTCGCCTCGAGCTCGGCCCGCAGCCGCCGCAGCCGGGTCACGAGACGCTCCATCGGCTCGGGCGGCGGCGGTCGGAGCCGCGCCTCAGCGGCGCGGCGGTAGCCGCGCACAGCGAACACGATCGCGTACCCGGTGATCGTCGGGAGCAGCACCGCCAGGGTGAACAGCCCGAGCCAGCCCATGTCATCCATATTCGGCCGGCCCGCCCCGGGCAGGCAAGCCGCCGGGAAACCGGGCTGCGATAGTTAATGGCGGGAATCGGCAGGAACGGTCGGATGCCTGGAGGAGCGGAGCATGGATCGCCGATGGTGGCAGGGTGCGACACTGTACCAATTGTACGTCCGCTCCTGGCAGGACTCCGATGGTGACGGGTACGGCGATCTGCGCGGCATCATCGCCAGGCTCGACCACCTGGAATGGCTCGGCGTCGACGGCGTCTGGCTGTCGCCCACGATGCCGTCGCCCGACCAGGACTGGGGCTACGACGTCAGCGATTACCGGAGCGTCCATCCCGAGCTCGGCACCCTGGACGACCTGGATGCGCTGATCCAGGCGGCTGACCAGCAGGGCATGAGGGTGCTACTCGACCTGGTGCCCAATCACACGAGCTCGGCCCATCCGTGGTTCGTCGAGTCGGCCGCCAGCGTCAGCAGCGCGCTGCGCGACTACTACGTCTGGGCCGATCCCGCCCCAGGGGGCGGGCCGCCCAACAACTGGCTGGACTTCACCGGGCGTCCTGCGTGGCAGTGGGACGAGCGGACGGGCCAGTTCTACCTGCATAACTTCCTGGCCGCGCAGCCCGACCTGAACTGGTGGCAGCCGGCCGTGCACGAGGAATTCCGGCAGATCCTCCAGTTCTGGTTCGACCGCGGCGTCGCTGGAATCCGGATCGACGTCGCTCACGGCCTGTACAAGGATGCCCTGCTGCGGGACAACCCGCCCGCGGGGCAGGCCGGGCCGCTGGGCGGGCGGTTCGGCCTGCGGCCCGAGTACAACGAGAACCGGCCGGAGGTGCACGGGGTGTACCGGGCCTGGCGCGAGCTCGCGGACCTGTACACCCCGCCCCGCCTGCTGCTGGGAGAGACGTGGGTCGGCGACGTCAGCCAGCTTGCGGCCTTCTACGGCGACGACGACGAACTGCAGCTGGCGTTCAACTTCCCGTTCGTCTTCGCCGGGTTCAGTGCCGCCGACCTCGCCGGGGTCGTAGCCAGCACGATGGCCGCGCTGCCGCCCGGCGCGTGCCCGGTCTGGACGGCGTCCAACCACGACGTCGGCCGCTTCGCGAGCCGCTGGTGCGGCGGCGACGACGCCAAGATCAGGCTCGCGCTGCTGGTGCTGGCCGCGCTGCCAGGGACGCTCGTGCTGTACTACGGCGACGAGATCGGCATGACCGATGTCACCGTTCCGCCCGAGCTCGCCCGGGACCTGCTGGACGGCGGGGGTGCTCGGCTCGGCCGGGACCGCGCCAGGACGCCGATGCAGTGGGACGGCTCCCCGACCGGGGGATTCACGACGGCCGGCGTCCGCAGCTGGCTGCCGGCCGGTGACGTGGTCGCCCGCAATGTCGCCGCTCAGCGCCGCGACCCGGGATCGGTGCTCTCGTTCTGCCGCGAGCTGCTCCGAATCCGGCGCGCGCACGCTGGCCCGGAGCTCGCCGGATACGAACCGCTGCCCGCGCCGGACGGCGTCTGGCACTTCGTCGCCGGCGGGCTCGCCGTGGCGGCGAATTTGACCGGTCAGCGGGCCACTCTGCCCCGCCTGGCCGGCGAGGTGCTGGTGTCGAGCGCGGGAACCCGCCAGGAGGCCGACGCGGCAACGCTGGGCCCGTGGGTAGGCGTCATAGCCGCCCGAGCTCGATGAGCGCGCCGAATCCGTAGTCGTGCTCCGGGTCGGGCAGCAGCGCGATCTCGTACTCGAGAAAGGCGGAGTCGCGGCCGACAAGCGTGGCACTGGAACCGCAGCTGGCGGGATCTGGCGCTGAGCCGGGCGAATCCGTCGGCCAGGTGCGGCGCATCGGAACTGCGCACCGGGCGGATCAGCACCTTCGAACCGTTGCGCAGCCGCACCGTCCTCCCGCTGGCCATCCCGCTGGCCATCCCGCTGGCCGCCGCGGCGAAGCGGATCGCTCGCCGGCGCTCGCGGCCGGACGGCACGCTGGTGTGCTGGATGGTCATCCGGATTCCCCCTGGAAACCTGGTCAGTGCGGCCGGTCTTGCGGCGAAGTGCGTGCCGTCCGGCCGCCCGCGGCCTTGCGAGTATGTACGGCTGGCGGATTGATGTGGTTCAGCCTCGGCCGGGCAGGCCGGCCATTCATCGGTCAGCTGACCTCATCCGCGGCGGCCCGTACGGGCACCTACCGTCGGGGAGGGGCGGGTCATCTGGCCCAGACCTGGCAGACTGGCAGCGTGCTCGCGAACGTGCCAGTTACCCTCGGCTTGGGAGCGGTCAGGGCCGGATCAGGCCGAACCGGTCAGGGGTGAGGGCGGATCAGATCGAAGACGACAACGACGATCACGAAAGCGAGAATGATGGCGACAACACCGCTATGGTGCCTTGCCTTACGGTAGCCGGGAATCTTCTTTTTCGTGGATTTAACGTCACCGTGCGCGGCGATGGAACGATTGGCATACCAGCCCAGCGCGCAGCCGGCACCCAGGAATATGAGAGCCAGTCCATAGGAGGCCGAACTCATTGATATGCCTCTCTCGCCGCTTCTGCTGGCCCTGATGGCCTGGGCTTACGGAGATTTTCGCGCGCGAGGCACCGTATCGACCAGGAGAATCGCCGAAGCGCGGGTAATGACCTGATCACGGCGAAGTAATATTTCCCGCTCTAATTATTGCAAGAAGGAGAAGGGTCGCATGAACGAAGCACTTACCGCCGAGACCGTCATGATGAAAGCGCAGGGCGGCGATGAGGTCGAGGCCTATCTTGCCCAGCCTGTCGGCACCGGCTCATTCGGCGGTGTGGTGGTGATCCATCACCTGCCCGGGTACGACTCGGCGACCAAGGAGATCACCAGGAAGTTCGCCGCGCACGGCTACGCGGCCCTGATGCCGAACCTGTACTACCGCGACTCACCGGGCGCGAGCCCGGACGACGCGGCGGCGGCCGCCCGCGCTCAGGGCGGCGTGCCCGACGAGCAGGTGGTGCGAGATGTCGCCGGGGCGGCGGAGTACCTGCGCGGCCTGGCTGGCTCTAACGGTAAGGTCGGCGTGATCGGCTACTGCTCCGGCGGCCGCCAGTCATTCCTCGCCGCTTGCAGCCTCCAGTTCGCCGCGGCCGTGGACTGCTACGGCGGTGCCGTCGTGCACGTACCGCAGGGCGCCCCCGCCAGCATGAAGCCGCTGATCGGGCTGTCGGAGAACCTGTCCTGCCCGCTGCTCGGCCTGTTCGGGGCCGATGACCAGTTCCCGACGCCGGCCGAGACCGCCGAGCTCTCCCGCACGCTCGACGAGCTCGCCAAGCCGCACGAGTTCCACACCTTCACCGGCGCCGGGCACGCCTTCTTCTCTGTCGATCGTGCCTCGTACCGGGTCGAGGCGGCCGTCGAGGGCTGGGACAAGATCTGGGCCTTCTTCGGCCAGCACCTGGCGGAGAAGGGCTAGCCATGTGCACGTACTCCACCGAGCATGTCCCGGCGACCGGCAGCGGCAAGGGCGCCAGCGGGTGGTTCCGGCTGAGCGAGGTCAGCGTCTACCTCGACCATCCGGCCCATGCCCTGGCTGATCACACGCTGAATATCGACTTCATCAACCCGGCTCAGGGTCCCTCGGCCAGGGTCGCCGTGGAACTGACCGCGCAGACGGCGAGGGAGCTGGTCCGCGCGATCGAGTCGGCGCTCGCTGCCGCGCCGCCTGGCCTGGTGTGATCTGGCTGGCCCGGTCTGATCGGGCTGGGCCTGATCCGGTACCAGCGGTGACGAACCGTGAAGAATGTCGGTAGCTAATGCCAGGATCTAAGGTATGAAGTTCACAGTGGGCCGGGACGCGCTCGGCGAGGCGGTCGGGTTCGTCTCGCGCGCGCTCCCGTCCCGGCCGGTCGTCCCGCTGCTGTCCGGCATGCTTCTCGAAGCGGCGGTCGACGGGCTCACCCTGTCGTGCTTCGACTACGAGATATCGGCGCGCATCAGGGTCGATGCCGAAGTGGCCGAGCCGGGGTCGGCGCTCGTGCCGGGCCGGCTCCTAGCCGAGATCGCCAGGAGCCTGCCGGCGCGGCCGGCCGAGTTCGCGGGCGATGCCGACATGGTGAACCTGACCTGCGGCCGGGCTGAGTTCGGGCTCGTCTGCCTGCCGGTGCAGGACTATCCGGCACTGCCTTCCTCGCCCGAGGCGGTCGGCGTGGTGGACGGGGGAGTGCTGGCCGCCGCGGTCGGGCAGGTCGCATCGGCAGCCAGCCGCGACGACACGCTGCCGATGCTGACGGCGGTCTGCCTCGACATCAGCGGCGAGGTCATGACGCTGGCGGCGACCGACAGGTACCGGCTGGCCGCGCGGGAGGTGACCTTTGCTCCGCTCGAGCCCGGCGTCAGGGCGCTTGCGCTGGTCCCGGCCCGGTTCATGGTCGAGGCGGCACGGACGTTCGCCGCCGGGGTGCCGGTCACGGTGGCGTTCGGCAGCGACGGCAGCGAGCGCGGAACGACGCGGGGCGGCACGGACGATCAGCCACGCCCGGCCGAAGGGCTGGTCTGCTTCGAGTCGGGTGACCGGCGGCTCACCGCGCGGCTGATCGCCGGCGAGTTCATCCGGTACCGCAGCAGGTTCGGTGACGAGTTCGGCTGCCGGGCCGACCTGCCGGCCGGCCCGGTGATCGAGGCGGTCAGGCGGGCGGCGCTGGTGGCCGAGCGGGCCGGGCCCGTCCGGCTGTCGTTCCGGTCTGACCAGGTCGTCATCGAGGCGCACGCGGAGGGACGGGCCCGAGCGGCGGAGACCGTCGGCGCGGATTTCGCCGGTGACGAGCCGGTCATCTCGTTCAACCCGCACTACCTGCTGGACGGCCTGACCGCCGCTGCTGCCTCGGGAGCCGGCCCTGCAGTTCCGTCAGCCCCAACGGGGCGAGCTGACGGAGAAGCCGCCGCGCCGCCCGTGCCGGACGGGGAGACCGGCCGGATCAGGCTGGAATTCAACACCCCAGCCAAGCCCGCGCTGATCACCTGTACACCGGAAGAGGAGCGTGGCGGCACCCCAGCGTTCAGGTACCTGCTGGTGCCGCTGCGGGTTCCCGAGCGCAGCTGACCTTTGGCCTCCTGGTTGGCGCGGCTGGGGCGGATGCGGCGCGGCTGGGGTTGCTGTTAAGGAAGCTGCTACCTGACGCAAGGTGAAGGCGTCGGGCGGCCGTTCCCGTGGGGCTGCGGGGGTCAGGCGTCGCTGCGGCCTGTCGTGTCCGGCCGAGGGGTGAGGTCGAGGCGGGTGTTCATGTTGAGGCGGACCTCGCCGTAGGGCGTCATGTTGGAGGTGAACAGCGGGTTCAGGCCGCGTCGGTCTTCGGCGGTGAGCGTATCTGCCCAGTCGGGGTCGGTCAGCTGGTCACAGCTCCCACCGGATGCGCCTGGTCATGGCGGGCTCGAGCCCGGGCCACCGGTGGTCGTCTTCGCCGCCGGGGCGGTAGAGCTTGACGTGGTTGATCTGCTTGATCCGCGGGAGCAGGTCGAACCCGAGGAGCCGGGTGATGCCGAATCCGATCTCGGACTGGCCGTGCGTGTCGACGTAGTTGCCCTCGACGCGCACGGTGCTGCCGTGGCGCATCACTCCCTCGATCATCGCGGCCACCTCGGAGGCGGTGCAGCTGATCAGCTGGGAGTGGATGGCCATGGCGCCGGACTCGACGCTCCAGTACACCAGTACGCCGCGACCGCCGTACCGAGAGTGCCACTCGGTGAACACGTTGCGGTCGTAGGCGGAGAAGTGGGTGGAATCGGACGCGACCGTGGTGGTGCCCTCACCACAGACGCGTAGGTGGCTGGGTGATTCGATCGCGGCGCGTGCCCGCCATGCGGTGACCACTTTGGTGTCGATCCCGGTGAACAGGCCGCTGGGGAGGTCGATAGCGCGGGTCGCCTCCAGCTTGGTGATCTCGGCCAGCATGCTGGCCAGGCTCACGTTGCCCGGGCTGGCCTTGATCGTGGAGAGCACGTCGGCCTGCGCCTCCTCGTCCTCGATGCCGTCGCCACCGTTGTCGCCTTCGCCCGGTTCGGGTCCGAGCCCGACCATCTGGTTCAGCCGGGCCACGTGTGCCGGGCGCATCCTCGAGGCGACGAGGGCGACCTGGGCGTGCTCGACTTGCCGGAAACCCGAGTCGA
>DATKQH010000338.1:0-13518 GCA_035532775.1 Streptosporangiaceae bacterium | reverse complement strand
CTCAGCCTGACCTTGCCGCCGCTGGCGGGCAGGGTATGCAGGAGCATCTGTGCCGACTCCACCTTCGCCGAGCGCAGTCCCGACTCGGTGAACCGGCGGAACTCCTGGGCCGCCTCGGGATCGTCCCGGTAGCCATCGGGCAGCAGCCTGGCGAGCACCGGGTCGTCCGGCACCTCGGTCGAGTCGCTGATTCCGACCATCGCGGCGAGCTCGTCGGGGTCTGGCGCCGGGATGTCGGCCACGACAAGCTCGACGACCTGCCCGACCAGGTCCCTGATGATGGCAGCCTCCGGCCTGGCGAATCGGGCGGTGACCCCGTCCGAGGTCGGGCGGAAACCCGCCATCAAGTCCTCCGGCTGCGTGAGATCCTCATGGTCGCTCGGCTCGGGCGGCTGCTGGCCCGGGCTCACGTATCGTGGCTGACCGTGGCCCACAGGCCGTAGCCGTGCAGGGTCTCGGCGTTGCGCTCCATCGCTTCCCTTGCCCCGGCGGCCACCACGGCCTTGCCCTTGTGGTGCACGTCGAGCATCAGCTTCTCCGCTTTCGGCTTGGGATACCCGAATACCCGCTGGAACACGTATGTCACGTAGTCCATCAGGTTGACCGGGTCGTTCCAGACGATGGTGATCCAGGGGCGGTCGACGATCGCCTCCTCGTCCGTCTCCGCCCTGGTGACTTCCACAGGTGCGACGCTCACTACATGCCACCTCCTTCCTCCTAGTGTTCCACTGCCCAGGACTGCGCCGGAACCGCATATCCAATCCGCCGGAACGGCACGATCGCGGATCTCGGCGCCTGAATATTTCATTCGGAAATATGCATTATCTGGATGATTCGGCCGCGGCGCGCCCGTCGACGGGCTGACCGGGCAGCGGGCCGGCCGGCAGGCTGATGCCGCAGCTAGCGCCGCCGCGGGCGACCGCCGCCAGAAGGCCCGCCGGCCTTGTTCGTAGGCTTCCCCCGTGACCGATGACTCCGCGGGACGGCGGCGGGCCCGGGCGAGCCGGCATGCCGGTGACGAGACCGGCAGCGGCACCGCGCTGCTGACCGACCACTACGAGCTCACGATGGTCTGCGCCGCGCTCCGCAGCGGCGCCGCGCACCGCCGCTCCGTCTTCGAGGTATTCGCCAGGGAGCTGCCGGGCGGCCGCCGGTACGGCGTAGTCGCCGGGACAGGACGGTTTCTCGACGCGCTGGTCAGGTTCAGGTTCTCCGCTGGCGAGATCGGCTACCTGCGCGGCGCGGGCATCGTCAGCGAGCAGACCGCCAGCTTCCTGGCGTCGTACCGCTTCGGCGGCAGCATCTGGGGTTATGCCGAAGGCGACTGCTACTTCCCCGGCTCGCCGATCCTGGTCGTCGATGCCACGTTCGCCGAGGCGGTCGTACTCGAGACGCTGACGCTGTCGATCTTCAACCACGACTGCGCGGTGGCGTCGGCCGCGTCGAGAATGGTGACCGCTGCCGGTCAGCGGTCCCTCATCGAGATGGGTTCCCGGCGCACGCACGAGCTCGCGGCCGTGGCGGCCGCCCGGGCCGCGTACCTGGCTGGATTCGCTACGACCTCGAACCTGCGGGCCGGGCTGGACTACGGCGTGCCGACGGCGGGCACGAGCGCCCATGCCTTCACGATGGTGCACGACGACGAGCGGGACGCGTTCACGGTGCAGGTTGAGTCACTCGGCGCCGGCACCACGCTGCTGGTCGATACCTACGACGTCGCGCGGGCGGTGCTGACCGCGGTGGAGGTGGCAGGTCCGGGCCTGGGAGCGGTCCGGATCGACAGCGGCGACTTCGCCGAGGTCGCCCGCGCGGTCCGGGCCCAGCTCGACTCGCTCGGGGCCACCGGCACCAGGATCGTCGTCACCGGCGACCTGGACGAGCATTCCATCGCCGGGCTCGCCTCAGCTCCGGTCGACGGCTACGGCGTCGGCACCGCGCTGGTCACCGGCTCGGGCGTGCCGACCGCCGCGCTGGTCTACAAGCTCGTCGCCAGAGCGGACCGAACCGGAGAGCTCCGTCCCGTCGCCAAGCAGTCGGTCGGCAAGCCGACCATCGGCGGGCGCAAGTGGGCGGTGCGCACGCTCAGCGAGGCGGGCACCGCGGTCGCCGAGGTGATCAGCACGAGCCCTCCGGCGGAGGGCGGTCACCAGGCGGGCAGGCTGCGCGCCCTGCTGCGGCAGCTGGTGAGGGACGGGGAGATCGTCGGGGACGAGCCCCTCGCGGTGGCCAGGGACCGGCACCGGCACGCTCTCGCCGAGCTGCCGCGGGAGGCGCTGCGGCTATCCCCCGGCGACCCCGCGATCCCGACCGTCATCTCCTCGGCAATGGCCGGCACCGACGGCTCCGGTCCGGGCAATTCCCGCACCGACAGCGCCGGCCGGAATGGGCGAGCCGCACGGTAGCCTGTGCGTACGTGTCGGGCTAGCCCTGGCCTTCTGGCAGCGACTCGAAGATCTCCTTGCACTCCGGGCATACCGGGAAGCGCTTCGGGTCGCGGGTCGGCACCCAGACCTTGCCGCACAGAGCCACCATCGGCGTGCCGTTCACGGCACTGTCCATGATCTTGTCCTTCAGGACGTAGTGCGCGAACCGCTCATGGTCACCATCGCCGGTGGACAGGTCCGGTCTGGTATCAGAGTCGACCTTGGTGCCGCCGGCCGGAAGAACGTCAGTCACGGCCACTAGCTTACGCACGCTCAGTTGAGCACCGGGTCGTCCGGGTAGGTGGACAGCAGAGCCATCTCACCGCCCTGCCGCCGCAGGATCGACGGGTAGAGCCGGTCGGGCTCGTCGGCGAAGGCGTCCTCGGGCAGGCCGTCGAGCACCAGCCAGGCGCCGACGTCGATCTCGGCCTCCAGCTGGCCGGCACCCCAGCCGGCGTAGCCGGCGAACACCCGCAGCGACGCGATGCCGTCGGCCAGCAGCTCCGGCGGCGCGCCCAGGTCGACCAGGCCGATCCTGGACATCAGCTTGGATCCGGATAGCGACCGCCAGCCGATCGGCTCGTTCTCGCCGCGCGGAAGCGCCAGCGCGAGCGCGCTGTCCGGTGACACCGGGCCGCCCTGGAACAGCACCGACGGGCCGGTCACCAGATCGGTCCAGGGTTCGAGCACCTGCTGGACGGGAATCTCGCTTGGCCGGTTCAGGACGACGCCGAGCGTTCCCTCCTCCGGATCGTCCTCGACGATCAGGACGATGGTGCGCCGGAAATTGACGTCACCGAGTATCGGGGTCGCGGCGAGCAGCTGTCCGGTGCGGGATTCCTCCTCCATATATCTATGATGCTCCACCTCGCCGCCGGGCCGTCCGGCCGGGCGGGCCTGGACGCTCCGTCGCACGGGATCCCCGTCAGAACAGCATGCTGGACAGCCTGGCCCGCGCCTTGGCGACTCTCGGATCGCGCGGCGGCAGGACCTCGAAGAGGTTCAGCAGGTGCAGCCGGATCTTGTTCTTGTCCTCGCCGGTCGCGCGCTGGAAGACGCCGAGCAGCCGGTCGAAGCTCTCCTGGATCTGCCCGCCGGCCAGCTCCAGGTCTGCCGCCTGGATCTGAGCGTCGACGTCGCCGGGGTTCTCCTGCGCCGCCCGCTGCACCTTCGCCCGGTCGTAGGAGTTCACCCGCCGGATCAGGTCGACCTGCGCCAGCCATGCCCTGGCGACCGGATGCTCGGGCGAATCCGCGAGCACCTGCTCGAGCGCGGCAGCCGCGGCATCGAGGTCGCCGGAGTCCATCGCTTCCTGCGCGGTCTCGAACCTCGGGTCACCGAGCATCTCGGCCGGGCTGGCTGGACCACCGGGGCCGCCAGGGCCGCCACCGGGCCCGCCAGGGCCGTCACCGGGCCCGCCGGGCCGACCAGGGCCACCAGCGCCACCGGGGCCGCCAGCCGGTCCCGGGCCGGCGCCCGCCGCCGGGCTGGCGTCAGCTCCCTGCTCCCCGGCCGCGCCGCCCGTGGCGGCCTCGCCGCGCACCCTGGCCGGCATCCCGAGCTGATCGGCCACCTGCAGGATCTGGCTGATCCACTGGCGCACCTGCGCCTCCGGCAGCGCGCCGAGGAACCCGTCGACGATCTGGCCGCCGATCACGGCGACCACCATCGGGATCGACTGCACCTGGAGCGCCGCGCTCAGCTGCGGGCTGGCATCGACGTCGACCTTGGCCAGCAGCCAGTCGCCCGCCGCCGCGTTGGCCAGCCGTTCCAGCACGGGCCCGAGCTGCTTGCAGGGCTCGCACCATTCGGCCCACAGGTCCACGATCACCGGCGCGGCCTGCGATCTGGCGACGACGTCGGTGTTGAAGGTCGCGTCGGTCACCTCGAAGACGTAAGGGGACCCTCCGCCGGCGGGCGGCTGCGACGCCTGCTCCAGGCGCTTCGCGGCCGCCTGCCTGGCGGCCAGGTCGACAGCGCCGGTCATCGAAAAGTTACGCGGCTGTTGCATGGCTCCATCCTGCCGCATGCCGGTCAGCGGTCAGGCACTCAGCGCCTGCGCCCTGGGCTCAGAACGCCGGAGCTTCGGTGTACCCGCCCCATTCGTCCCGCAGCGCGCCGCAGATCTCGCCGAGTGTCGCCTCGGCCATCGCCGCCTCGATCATCGGCGCGATCATGTTGCCGCCCGACCGGGCGGCCGCCACCATCGCGGCGAGCGCGGTGTCCACGGCGCCCTGGTCCCGCGCGGCCCTGCGCTGGGCCAGGTCGCGTACCTGCTCCCGCTCAACCTCGTGGCTGACGCGGAGGATCTCGACCGGCTTCTCGACCGTGTCGGTGTGACAGTTGACGCCGACGACCTTCTTCTCGCCCTTCTCCAGCTGACGCTGGTAGGTGAACGAGGCTTCCGCGATCTCGGCCATGAACCAGCCCTCCTCGATCCCGCGCAGGATCCCGCCGGTCATCGTCCCGTCCGGGCTCATGGCCCGGATCTTGGCGAAGATCGCCTCCGCCTCGGCCTCCAGCCGGTCGGTCAGCGCCTCCACGTACCACGAGCCGCCGAGCGGGTCGGCGACGTTCACGACCCCGGTCTCGTCCATGATCACCTGCTGGGTACGGAGCGCGATCTCGGCCGCCTTCTCGCTCGGCAGCGCGAGCACCTCGTCGAGCGCGTTGGTGTGCAGCGAGTTCGTCCCGCCGAGTACTGCGGCCAGCGCCTCGACCGCCGTCCGGACCACGTTGTTGTCCGGCTGCTGGGCGGTCAGCGAGACGCCGGCCGTCTGGGTGTGGAAGCGCAGCCACTGCGCTCGCTCGGTCTTCGCGCCGTAGACATCACGCATCCAGCGGGCCCAGATCCGGCGCGCGGCGCGGAACTTGGCAATCTCCTCGAAGAAGTCGATGTGCGCGTCGAAGAAGAACGACAGCCCGGGCGCGAACACGTCGATGTCCAGGCCGCGGGAGAGCCCGAGCTCCGCGTAGCCGAAACCGTCCGCCAGGGTGAACGCCAGTTCCTGCGCCGCCGTCGACCCTGCCTCCCTGATGTGGTAGCCCGAGACGGACAGCGGCTTGTAGTCGGGGATCTCGCTGGCGCAGTACTCCATCAGGTCGCCGATCAGCCGCAGGTGCGGCTGCGGCGGGAAGAGCCATTCCTTCTGGGCGATGTACTCCTTGAAGATGTCGGTCTGCAGCGTGCCGTTGAGCTTGCCCAGGTCAGCACCCTGCCGCCGGGCCGCCGCCAGGTACATGCAGAAGACGGGAACGGCGGGCCCGCTGATCGTCATCGAGGTGGTGATGCCCGCCAGCGGGATGCCCGAGAACAGCACGTCCATGTCGGCGGCCGAGTCGATCGCCACGCCGCAGTGACCGACCTCCCCCAGCGAGCGCGGGTCATCGGAGTCCCGGCCCATCAGGGTCGGCATGTCGAACGCCACCGACAGGCCGCCGCCGCCGGCCTGGAGCAGCATCTTGTACCGCTGGTTCGTCTGCACGGCGTTGCCGAAGCCGGAGAACTGCCTGATGGTCCAGGTCCTGCCGCGGTAGCCCGCCGGGTACAGGCCCCTGGTGAACGGGAACTCGCCGGGCCAGCCGATCCGCTCGAAGTCCGGGACGACCGCGCCGGCCGGCGGCCCGTAGACGGGGTCGACGGCGACCCCGGACAGGGTGCTGAAATCGGCGTCCCGCAGCCTCGAGCTGTCGTACCGGCGCTGCCACCGAGCCCTGCCGCTGCTGATCGGGGGGGCGACCCCCCGGGCCCCCCGCTCGGTGCTAGCCGGGGGGGCGACCCCCCGGGCCCCCCGCTCGGAGTCGCCGTGTTCGCCTGCGGACTGAGCACCCATGGTCATCCTCCGGCAGCTGATGGGCCGGCGGCCGAGATAGTAGGACGTCCTACTAAACCGCCTGCCTCAGTCTATGCCGCGGTGCAAGCCGCGGAAATGCCGGAACGGATCCAACCATCCGCGGGCCTGCGCCGTCTCAAGGACGATGCGGGTGCGCAGGTGAGAGGTTCGCGTACGCGCGGTAGGGACGAGCCCAGGCCGAATGTGTGGTAGAACAAATGCGAAATCTCGCCAGCGACTCCGGCTGCCTGGCAGTAGCCGGTGACGTTGTCACCGTGCAGGCATCATGGGCAATGCCGCCAGCTACAGCGGCAAGGCAAGGGAGCTCTGTGGCCAGGCTCCGGACCGCTGACCGCGAGGCCGCCGAGGAACTCTTCAACGCGTGCTATCCAAGGCTCGCGGGCTGGGTCAGGCGCCTGGTCGATGACGATGAGACGGCGCACGAGATCGCTGCCGAGGCGTTCACCCGGCTGCTGTCCCGGTGGTCGAGCCTGGACAACCCGCAGAGCTACCTGTACATGATCGCCACGAATCTGGTCAGAGACCACTGGCGCAAGACGAGCAGGGAGCGCCGTGCGATCAGGACGATCACGGCCACGGTCCCCAGGGAGCCCAGCTGGCAGCCCGCCCAGGACGTCGACGTCCGCGCCCTGATCGAGAGCCTGCCGCCCAGGTTGCGGAGTGCCTTCCTGCTGCACTACTACGCGGGCTTCGGAGTCAAGGAGGTTGCCATGCTGCTTGGCCGGCCGGAGGGGACCGTGAAGGCTGACCTGCATCATGCCCGGGCCAAACTCAAGGCGGCAGTGGGTGAGGCACAGTGACTGATCCCCGGGACCCGATCGAGGCGTGGCTGAGCTCGGACGTCGAGTTGCTGTCCCCGCCGCCAGGAACGTATCAGCGAGTCCGCCGCCAGGCCCGCAGGCGCAAGGCCGTCCGGACGATGAGCGCTGCCGCCGGAGCCGCCGTGATCGTGGCCGCGGCAGCCGTCCTGCCCCAGGTGGCCGGGAACCTGATGCCCGGCCCCACCAATCCGGACAAGGCCGGTGCCGACACGAGCGCCCGGCGGCACGCGGGTCTGCGCACGAGCGAGCCCGCGGCCCGGCCATCGCCAACGTCCCGCACGCTGCCGAACGGAGGGCGGCCGCTCATCAGCACAGCCCCCGGTGCTGGTCCTGGCCCAGGATTCGAGCCGACCTCGGTAACCTTCGTCAGCCCGCTCACCGGTGCAGTCATCGGACACGCGGGGTCTTCGTGCGGTGGTCCGTGCACGGTTGTCGCGGGCACTCATGACTACGGAGCCAGCTGGACGACGATCGGCGCACCGCCGGCCACGCCACCGAACGGATCGTCGGGCGTCGCTCAGATCAGGTTCCTTGGCCTGCACAACGGCTGGGCATTCGGGCCGGCTCTGTACGCCACGCATGACAGCGGGCACGCCTGGAAGGAGATCACCGGGCTGGGCGGGCGGGTGATCGACCTCGCGACGGTCGGACACCGAGCCTTCGCCGTGGTCGGCACCAGCTGCAGCGGCACGAACTACTGGGAGAACTGCGCCAGCTTCTCGCTGCTCTCGACGGCAGCCGGCAGCGACAGCTGGCAGCCGGTACCTGGCGTCTCGACCACCAGCCAGGTCGTTCCCGGCGGCCTGCAGCTCTCGAGCCGGTACGGCTACCTGGTCACGAACGGACTGCTCTACGCGGGGCCGGTCACCGGGGGCGGCTGGCATCCGGTCCCCGCCTCCTCGGCGACCGCGCCGCCGTGCCTGACCCCGTCGTCGGGCCCAGGACCCTGGCTGATCGCGACCAGCGACACCACGCTCTACCTCGCCTGCACCATCTCCCGGCCGAACGCCAGCCCGAGCACCGCGCTGTCCTTGTACTCCTCTGCCGACCAGGGCCGCACCTGGCAGGCACGGGGCGCCGTTCCCGTGACGGGCACCGCGACATCTCTTGCTGTCACCCAGGCGGGCCAGCTCGTGCTCGCGACCACGGCGGGCATGTACTACTCTGCCGCCGGGCAAACCTGGCTTGCCGCGCGCCTGGACGTTCCGGCCCTGGCCGACGGTTTCAGGTTCGTCGGAATGACCACGAACACGCTGGGCGTCGCTGTTCCCGCCAGCCCCGGACGGCACGAGCTGTTCATCACTCGTGATGCCGGCCAGACCTGGCAGCGCTCACCTACTCGGTAAAGTCGCCGGCCGACAGGCGCAGGCTCCTCAGCAGGCTGAACAGGTCGTCGAGCTGGTCATCGTCGTAGTCGCCGAGCCCGAATCCGGACGTCATGAGGACCTTGGTCGCCCGGCTGACGACGTCGCGGCCCGCAGGGGTGATCTCGGCCAGCGTGCCGCGCCGGTCCTGGGGATTCGGCCTGCGCCGGACGAGCTCAGCCTGCTCGAGCCGGTTGATCGTATTGGTGACGCTGGTGGGATGGACCATCAGCCGCTCGCCGATCATCCTCAGCGGCAGCGCTCCGGCACGGCTGAAGCTGAGCAGGACCAGCGCCTCGTACCGGGCGAACGTCAGTCCGAACGGCCGCAGCAGCGCGTCGAGCTCGCCCAGCAGGATCTGGTGCGCGCGCATGATCGAGGTGACCGCTGCCATCGCCCGCGGCTCGCCGTGCCGGCGGCCCCAGATCGCAGCCGCACGCTCGATCGGATCGAACGGCAGATCCAGCGGCTCGCGCACAGCGCCACCGTACCGGCAGGCCAGGGGGCCACCGGTAAATACACCTGCGCCCCGCCGATCACGTCTTGGACACACATGATTACGGCAAGTTATATTCCCTGCTTGGGGAGCACGTGACCGAGACGTGATCGAGGGGGCGTTATGGAGTCCGGTCACACCGCGACAGCCATTGCCCCAGTTCTGTCGGCGGGCGTCGGCGTCAGGTACGAGAGTCGCTGGGCGCTGCGGATGGCAAGCTTCCGGCTCGACCAGTCCGACCTCGGCAGTGCCGCGCTGGGAATCGTGACCCCGCGATCGGCGGCCGCTGCCGCCATGGTCGGCCTGCTGTCCGGCCGGATCGCGCCAGGCTACGGCAACCTCCGGGTGCTCGGCTACGACATGAACCGCGCGGCGGGCCGCGCCGCGGTCAGCCGCCAGGCAGGCACGGCGAGCCGGACCGGCAGGTCGGTACCCGCGTCCCGGATCAGGAGCCTGGTCGAGCGGGCCGCCAGGCGCTCCGGCCAGCCAGGCTCCGATCGCCACCTGCTTGTGGCCGCGATACTCGACCGGCTCGCGCTGACGCCGTGGGCGCAGGTGCCGATCGGCTCGGCACCCGAGCTGATCGCGCGGAAGGCCCGGCTTGCCGTTGCCTGCGTGCATCAGCCGAAGCTGCTGCTCATCGACGGACTGCTCGACCACCTGCAGCCGCTGGACCGCACCGTGCTGGCCGACGTCATCAGGGACCTGGAGCGCGACACCGCGGTCATCGCACTCGGCGGCGACGCTGACACCCTGGCGCTCATCTGCGATCAGGTCGTGACGCTCACCGACGGCATTCTGATCGGCAGCCGTCCCGCGTCGCTGCCACCGACCTGGTCGCCCGCCATCCAGCCGCTGCACGCCTGATCCGCGACGTTGTCCGCGAGGCTTGACGAGCTTAGTGTCGAGCTAGTACGTGTTCGGAAGACGAGGGTCGTCCGCGGTGCGAACTAGGGTCACCAGGAAAGCATGGTTCGGGCCGAAACGACTCGGCTGGGACTCTCACCGCGCTCCTGGGAAGGATGGATCGCGACGGCGCTCTGCCTGGCCGGCTTCGCGGTCAGCCTGAGCACATGGCAAAACACGGTGGCCGCGATCGGCTGCCTGGTGATTCTGGCCATCGTGGTACTGATCACCACCGATCCCCCTGGCGCCGTTCCTGACCTGGCCTGACCTGGCCTGACCTGGCCTGACCTGGCCGCGGGCTCACCACCGGCCGCGGTGGACCAGATCATCCAGGCTTCTGCGCTTGATCACGCGGGACGAGCCGCCCTTGTCGGCCGCAGGATCCGGGTGCCCGATCGCGACCGCCCCGATCGGCAGGTAGGAATCAGGAACGCCATACAGGTCACGGAACGGCCCGATCAGCGCGGGCGGTATCCCGAAGAACAGGGCGCCGAGGCCAGCGTCCACGGCGGCAAGCAGCATCAGCAGCGCAGCTAAACCCGTGTCGATGTCCCAGTAAGGGACCGGCCAGTGCGCCTCGTGCCGGTCGGTCCAGCCCTTGTCCTGCCTGGCATACCGGTCCAGGCAGATGTCCTTGCAGGACAGCGGCACGATGACAAGCGGCGCCCTGGTCACCGGGTCGAACGCGGGCCCGGCGTTGTCCTCGCTGCCGTGGTAGCCCGACACCAGCTCCCAGAACGGGCCAAGCTGGTCGGGCTGGTCCAGGACGAGCAGCGCATACCCCTGGCTGAACCCTGCCGACGGCGCCCGGTTCGCCGCAGCCAGCACCCGGTCCGTAACGCCGGATTCAAGCGGCTCACTGGTGAACGCCCGCACCATCCGCCGCTTCCTGATCACCTCGTCGAACTGCATCACGCTAGGCTACGGGACTCGCAGAAATTGATGACATAACCCTTGTATTGCCCTTTGCTCGGCCGCTCGTCGTGCACGGGACGGCACGCGATGGACGCACGTACCAAGTCCGCGACGGGCCGGATCCACCTCCATTGCCCGGCCGGCAGGTCGGCTCCGGCCTACGCTCCGGCGTGTCCGGATTGTGGTGATTGCATCGGCAGTCCCGTACCGTAGGCTGCTTCCCATGGACTGGAGCCTGTATCAATGCGGGCGCTCAGGGCACATCACCTACGCGCCCGACGAGCCGCATCTGCGTGAGCACCTGCATGGCAAGACCGCCTCAGCGGAACTGTGGCCGTGCTTGCGCTGCGGCACGTACGTCACTGGCGAGCCGCAGGGTGCCGGACCAGCCGACAGCGCGCCGGCCGTCAAGCGCGGCAAGCAGATCCGCGGCGATCTGATCCTCAAGCTGTTCGCCATCGAGCGGGCGCTCCGGGTGGTCATCTTCGGCGCGGTCGCCTTCGGCGTCTGGCGGTTCGCCGGGTCGCGCTTCTCGCTCACCGAGGCGATCAACAGGGACATCCCTATCGTACGAACGCTCTTCAGGCAGCTGGGCTTCAACCTGAATCACGCCCTGCTGCACAAAGTTCAGAGCCTGCTGCACATCAGCGCGTCGAACCTCCGCCTGCTGGCCCTCGCCATCACGGCCCTAGCCGTCGTCTCCGCGATCGAGGCTTTCGCGCTCTGGCAGGCCAGGCGCTGGGGCGAGTACTTCGCGATGATCGTCACCTCGCTCGGCCTGCCGTTCGAGATCTACGAGCTCTCCAAGGCCGTCACCGTCACCAAGGTCATTCTCTTCGTCCTGAACATCCTCCTCGTCGTTTACCTGGTCTACAGCAGGCGGCTGTTCGGCGCCCGCGGCGGCAAGGAGGCCTACGAAGCCAGGCTGCGCGCCGCGTCGATCTTCGACGAGGCCAGCAAGGCTGCCGAGGCGACCATGGCCACGGGCCAGTCCGCGGAAGATTCAGTCACCGGCGCGTCATCGCCCGGCGGCACGTCGGCCGATGGAAGCGATCCGGGAGCGACGATCGGGCCAGCGGGGACGAGCGGGCAGGTTCCGGCCGCCGGACCGGCCGACTCCGGCGTCACGGTTCCGCTCGTAAGCGGTGCCGCGGCAGGCAATCAGCCGCCCACCACGCCCAGGAACAAGGCCACTGACCGCTCCTGACGCCATCTTCAAGCCGCGCGGCCGGGCTCAATCGATTCCATCGGCGCCCAATGAGGCAAAAGGCGAACCTTATTCCGAATCGGGAACCAGTCCTCCGCTACTCCTGCCGGATGAATATGCATATCGATCCGCACAATCGATGATGAATCCGCGGATTCATGAATGCCGCCGCGCTCAATCATGTGCAATCATGTGTGATCGTCAGTGATAGCAGTTGATTCACGATGATTCGAACACGATTTTGACATGATCACGTGTCCGATTGTAGGTGATTCTTTGCGCTGGTCAGCGATAGCACTCTGACTTTTGCCTGACTTTCTTGGCCGTGCTCGGCGTGCTACTGCGACGGTGCGTCGACCACGGCGCCGGGCAGCTGGCGATGGACCTCCAGCAGGCGCGGGCGGTGCCGTCGACCATTGGTGCCGGGCAGCTGGCGGTCGCGGAGCGCGGCCCTGAGGCACGGCCGGTGCGGCGGTGCCGTCGACCGTGCGGTGTGGTGACCTCGACCAGCAGGCGGTCGCGGCGGTGCCTTCGACCAGGGCAGTGCCATCGGGCAGCTGGCGGTGCCGTCGACCAGGGCGGCGGCGGGCAGCCGGCGGTGACCTCGATCAGGGCGGTGCCGGGCAGCTGGCTCGGGCGGTGACCTCGATCACGGCGGCGGCGGGCAGCTGGCACGCTGCCTTGATCCTCGACCAGCAGCCCGCTAGTTCGGCAAGAACGACGCTCACCGCGAGCGGGGGGAGGCAGGACACAGCACGCCGGGTGACAAGCTGTCCTCAGTGCCGCTCGGCGGGCGAGGCCTGGGCGCGGACTACTTACGAGGTCCGGGAGGTGCTACCTCAACTCGCGCTCAGGCGACCCTGCGTACATTCCAGAACATAGGCAGCAACCAAAGCCGAGACTGGAGCGCCATGGAGATATCCAAATACTCTGCCAACTCCTCGCGCGATATGCGGATGATGACATTCTGAGCGCTTTCTCTTTTTGGCCGAGGCACTGGGTGGGGCCGCGGCCACCAGTCGGCTGGCGGCCACCAGTCGGCCAGCTCGGCCAGGACCACGCGGCCAGGCTGGGCGAGGAGCACTCGCGCCCCGATCGAATCGCCCGACACCTACAACCGACATCCCGCGCGGGCGCAACGAACGGTCAGTTCCGGCTAATCACGCCCGCGATACTGGGCCGAACGCAGCAACATCACCCGATGCCACTCTTCAACCTGTCACGACCGGCCGAGATTGCGTGGGACACTCCCACCTGTGGAGCGGTTCGAGGTACATGGGTGCGGTGGTCGTGCCTAGGCCAGTTAGGGCGCACGAGAGCAGCGGGCATCTTTCGGACGATGCCGTCGTTGTACGCGGATCGGAACAATGGAGTTCACGGACTCACGGTCTGGTCCTGGCCTGACATGACGGCTCCAGAGATTGTGCTGCGCGTGAAGCAGATGCACCCACAGGGCGAGAACCCCGTCGCACACGGAAAGCTCCGGCAGTCGACCGCGGGCAGGGTCCGTACGCCTGCGCAGGACGGAAGAA
>DATKQH010000337.1:0-13947 GCA_035532775.1 Streptosporangiaceae bacterium | reverse complement strand
AGATCGAAGCCCTGTGGGGAAGCTCCGTCCGGTACATCCACATCATCCGCGACCAGCAGGAAACAGCCGACTCGATGCGCCGCAACCGCTTCGAGTTCGTCCACCAGGGCCGACCGCTGCCCGCCGAGGCCGCCTGGTCGCCGTTCGTGGACGCCGTCCGCGACCACGCCCCAGCCGGCCGGCTGGTCACCGTGACCCACAGAGAGCTGATGCAAAACCCAGGCCACGTGCTCGCGCACATCGCCGAGCGGCTTGACCTCGGCACCAAGCCATAGATTCGGCGCGATCCAGATCCGCCTAATTGCGCGGCTGCTGGGGCGCGGTGGAGCCATCGCTGGTGCGCGCAGAATTGGCCGATCGGGCGCTGCGCGGCCAGTGGCCAGCGCGCACTCATGCCGATGAGCGTGCGCTGCTGATCGGCGGCAGGTCCCATTTACAGGGCCAAAGTGAGAGCCCCGTGGAAAAGCCCCTGGCCCAGCATCTGAACGCTACGAGTTCAACTTGGTCAGGCATGCTGGATCATCGCAGCGGACATCAGTGCGGCGGCTGTCTCGCCATCGATCTGGTGCGGCTGAGTAGTAGCGATCAGGGCGTCGGCTACGGCGTTCACTGCCGGCCACAGCATGCCCCGGATCATCTCCTCGGCTTCCAGCCAGACAGGCACCCAACTTGCCGGGCCAGCATCGAGGTCAAGACCTGCCTCGCGGAACTCCTCATCCCTGGCCAGGGCCGCACGGGCGAAGTTGCGCCAGTCGTTGTGGATGGGGGAGTCCGGGTTGGCCTGCAGGTCGGCAGCCGCCGCGTTGAAGTTGCTGATCAGGTAGTCCACCTCGGGAAGCGGGCGACGGCGGATGCACCACTTCGCAGCTTTGCCGGCAGCCGAGATCCGCATCTCGTTCTCAAGTTCGGTCTGGCCGCTGAGATCCGGGCGCGGGAGGGGGACAGTTACCCCACCGTAGCCGTGATCGAGGTCGGGCTCGATGCTCACGTAATCCAGTGCGATGCCGTAGTGCCAGAACATGGCCGCGTGGCCGCCCTCGTGATAGGCGTCGGCAGGGTCAATGTTGATAATCACCAGGGCTCCTGGCGGCTGAGGGTATCGGGGTGAAGGGTATCGGGCCACGCAGACCAGGAACGTGTTCATCGCCGCTGGGAGTTGGCGTCACGCAGATCGGCGTGCCGCGTCAGTGCGATCCGCCGGAAGCGGCACATGGGTCACCCCGCACCTGCGGCGCCGCGCCCAGCGCGGCGTCGGCTTGTGGAGTGCAGCAGGGCACGAAGCGACCGCTGCGGCGACGGTGGCTCCACATAATGCGTTGATCTGCACGTGGCAGCACCCGTCGAAGGCATAGTTCCCAGCCGCGCCGAGTCGGCGATCGGAATCCCCGGCGCCGACGAACCTCAATCACACCGCGTGATGATGACTCATCTTAAGTTGCGCGCGCAGTGCCGCCGCTCTGCACGGTCCATGGTGCTCAGGCACTCGTGAGCTAGAGCGCGCAGAACCGGTTGCTCTAGCACCCCCGTTCGGCAGCCAGTTTCCTGGCCTGGCCCCGGCCGAGCTGCAGCAGGACGCTAATTTTATCGCACCTGTCACGTAGGCACCGTGATCTGCTGGTGGCGGCAAATTTTGTCGGAGGGCGGAGTTACTTTCCGCGTATGAGTGATGTCAGCGGGCGGCAAGGCTGGCCAGCGCCGCACAAGGGTCAGCAGCCAGGGCAACCTGGCACGCAGGAGGAGGAAGCCCCCGTAATCCCGGAATGGGTCACTGCCGGGGGTTACCTCTTCCTCGTGCCCACAGCCTTAGCGATCATCTGGGCGCTAGCACATATCGGCCACGCCGTTGGAGCTGGCGCCGCATGGGCGCTGTTCGCCCTCGCGCTCTGCGGCACCGTCACACTGTGGCGGCTCGGTTACCGCCGTCGGCTCGAAGCGAGCGAAGCGCTCAAAGAGCAGGCGCTATATCAACTGCACGAGGCCGCAAAGGTCGACGCCATGACCGGGCCGCAGTTCGAGAAATACTGTGCGACGCTGCTGCAAGCCCGTGGTTACCGAAACGTCTCGATCACCGGTGGGACTGACGATGACCACGGAGTGGACATCACCGCGACCGCTCCAGACGGTACCCCGGTTGCCGTCCAGTGCAAGCGCTGGAAGACCAGTGTCGGGCCCGACGTGATTCGTGAGCTGATCGGTGCGATCGTCTCGGGCAAGCACCAAGGGCGAGCCGGAATGGTGATGACCAACGCGTTAGTGACCCCTGGAGCCCAGCGCCTTGCCGAGAACCACGGGATCCAAGTGGTCCACCGGCCCGTCCTTCAGCAGTGGATGCTCCAGGCCAGAAACGAGATCGAACAGCGAGGCCACGCGCCACAGACGATGATCCTCAGCCGGCCAGACGGCATGCGCCCGGCGGCCCGTGTCCTGACAGGAGTCCTCTGCTCCACCCTCACCCTGCTGATCCTCATCGCATTCCCTCCGACGGCTCCGAGGGCGCCCACCACGGCAGCAAAGATCAGCTCCCACACCGCTACCCCAACCCCGGAGGCGGTGATCAAGGAGTTCTTCGCGGCCATCAACAGACATGATTGGCCGACCGTGTGGCGGCTTTGGTACCACCCGGAGCCTGGCTACGGCCCTAGTTACCACAAGATGATCTCGGGCTACCGGCTGACGGCACGGGATGTCGTGACGAGCATCAAATCCAGCGGGGACACTGTAGCGGCCCGGGTGCTCGCGTATGAGACCACCGGCGCGATCCAGAGCTGGGATTTCCACTACAAGGTCCACCACGGGAAGATCACATGGGGCCGTTCGGACCTGCTAGGAATTAGTCATCCCCGGCAGAACCCACCTGCTGCGCCCACCTCATCCCCGTAGCCTCGCCTGGGCTGGCCTGCCTATTCGGTGCTCGGAGCCAGTAAGGCCGCCTGCTTGGGGGGCGCGGGCGGCTGGCCTCCGGGAAATCGGCTTGCAGCCGGGCCGTGCCCCTGGTCGGATGGTGTGGTGAGCGGGCCGTTCTTTGTCGGTGGGACAGGCCGGTGCGGGACCAGTCAGCTGACCCGGATGCTGGGCGGCATCCGCAGGTGCACGCGCTGAAGTGGGAGAGCCGGTTCCTGGTCGACCCGGGCGGGTTTGAGGATCTGGCCCGGGCATTGACCGTGGCCTACACCCCGTACCACGCCGATGACGCGCTGGGCCGCCTGGCGTGGCTGCTGAACGTGCGGCTGACCGGGCACAGCTACGAGGCGTTCCGCGGCTGGGGGCTGGCTGAGGAACTCGGCATCGAGCGCTACCAGGCGGCGGCCGGCCAGCTGTGGCAGCAGCTGGCCTGGTATGAGTTCGATGAGGCGGTGCCGACGCTGGGCTACCGGTCCGGGCTGGCGCATGCCGCGGGTGCGCCGGCGGGTGGTGGCCCGCTACTTTCCCGGCCGGGCCGAGCTGACCGGGATCTTGCGCGAGTTCACCGCGGGCCTGTTCGGCGCCGCGGCGGAGGCGGCGGGCAAGCGGACCTGGTGTGAGAAGACGCCGCTCAACCTGCTGTCGGCCCCGTTCCTGCTGGAGCTGTTTCCGGAGGCCACGGTCGTGGTGATCATGCGCCACCCGGTGCACGTGGCAGCCTCGCACCTGGACCAGCCGTGGGCGCCCTCCACCCTGGAGGGGGTGCTGGGCTGGCTGGAACCGGTCTACCGGCGCTGGCTGGCACAGCGGCCCGCACTGCTGCACGACCACCGGTACATCGAGGTGAAAGCTGAGAACCTCGCCGCAGACTGGCCGGACAGCCGGCGCGGGCTGTTCGGGCGGCTTGGGCTGCCCGATGCCGACACTGCCAGCACGTTCGTTGCCAGCCACCTGGCCATCCGGCGCGCCCAGCTCAGCGACACCGGCCACGCCCAGGCCGTCAGCCGGCTGGGATGGGCGGCCGAAGAACTCGGCTACCCGGCCAGGCCCTGACCCGTCCGGCAGGGCACCGGCATCCAGCCAGACGGTTGACCCGGCCGTCACTGACCGTTCCCAGCCCACATCCCAGAGCACGCACGCCGAGCCGCCGTTCGGTATCGCTGTTATGTGGCCTGGGGCAGCGTGGCTGCCACGCCAGAACCGGGCGTTCTGTTCCAGCCCGGTCTTTCGGGCAGGCGTGCCGCTGTTCTGGCTCTGTCGCGGCGCTGGCCGTTCGTCATGGTTACTGTCCGGATAGGGATCTGGCGGCACGGCATCGATGAGCCGCGTGACTTCGCCCGGCTCAGCAGCGGTGGTGCGGTCCGTCTGGGGCTCGTGTCACGGGCGGCTTCGCTCGCTGTCGGATGGTTGTCTCCGCGTCCGCTGGTTCGGTCCCGCGTGCGTGTCGCTGGGTGATCCCCAGCGCGGTGATGATCGCTCCGAGGAGGAACGACCCGCTCGCGATGATCATGCCGGCGCGGAGCCCTGGGAGGAAGCTGGCTCTGGCGGAGGCGATGGTGCCGAGCAGGGCGACGCCGATGACCCCTCCGGCCTGGCGGGCGGCGCTGATGGTGCCGGAGGCGAGCCCGCTGCGCTCGGGGGGTGCGGCTTCCATGACAGCGGCGGTGGCCGCGGGCATCACGATCGACATGCCGAGCCCGGTTGCCATGAGCGGCGCCGCGAGCTGCCAGCGGGAGCTCGCTGGTCCGGTCATGGCGAGCACCGCGAGGCCAGCGCCGCCCAGTGCGAGTCCGGCCAGCATGGGCAGCCGCGGGCCGGTGCGGGCCATGATCCGCCCCGAGACGGTGGAGCCGATAACGGCCATGGCCGCCTGCGGCGCCAGCGCGGCACCAGCGCTAAGGGCGCTCATGCCCCGGAACTGCTGGAGGTAGAGGCTCATCACGAACAGCTCACCGTAGAAGCCGAGGTTGATCAGCAGCCCGACGATCGTCGCGGCGGAGAACGCGGGAGACGAGAACAGCGACAGCGGGAGCATCGGACGGGCGGCCCGGCGTTCTACGGCCGCGAAAGTCACTCCGGCGGCGGCGAAGCACGCGAAGCCCGCGATGGTGACCGGCGCGCGCCACCCGGAACCGCCGGCCTGGATCAGCGCGGCGGTGAGCCCGGCCAGGGCCAGCGCGGCGGCGAGCTGACCGGCGGGGTCGGCCCCGTGCGGGCGCCGGGGCGGCGCGGGCAGATGCCGGGCCGCGAGCACGAGTCCGGCGGCTCCGATGGGCACGTTCAGGAAGAACACCGACTGCCACCCCAGCTGTGACACCAGGACACCGCCGGCCAGCGGGCCTGCCGCGGCGGCGATCCCGGCCACCCCGCCCCAGATCCCGAACGCCCGCCGGCGCATCGCCTGGTCAGGGTAGGCGGCCTGGAGCAGCGACAGTGACGCCGGGACCGCCATCGCCGCGCCCAGCCCCTGCGCGCAGCGGGCGGCCACCAGCACGCCAAGGGCGGGGCTGAGCCCGCAGGCCAGCGAGGACACGGTGAAGATCCCTATGCCCGCCTGGAAGACGGGCCTGGCTCCCCGGCGGTCGGCCAGAGCGCCCCCGGACAGCAGCAGCGCGGCGAACACCAGGCTGTAGCCGTCGGCGACCCACTCCAGCCCGGTGGTGGTGGCGTGCAGGCCGCGGGAGAGGGCGGGCAGTGCCACGTTCACGACCATGGCGTCGAGGATCACCATGAAGTAGCCGCCGCATACCGCCACCAGCGGCCACGGCGAGGACCGGCCGGGAGCCCTGCTGTCATCGGCGGTCCTGGCGGTACCCGGAGATACGTTCACCGCGCCAGCCTCGCCGATCGATACTTCACCCAAGGCCGAAGCGTGCGTGATCTAACGTGGTGCCGTGACCGAAGACGCGGGAGCGCGGGGTGATGCCGACATCGCGCCGGTAGCCGCCCTGATGGGCGAGCCGGCCCGCGCGGCGGTGCTGACAGCCCTGGCCGGCGGCCGGGCGCTCGCCGCCAGCACGCTCGCCGCCGAAGCGCGGGTAGCGCCCTCCACGCTATCCGCGCACCTGGCCCGGCTCGTCGATGGAGGACTGGTGACCGTCGAGGCCGCCGGGCGCCACCGCTACTTCCGCCTGGCGCGCCCCGAGGTCGCTGACGCCGTCGAGGCGCTCGCCCGGCTCGCCCCGGCCCGCCCGGTGCGCTCGCTTCGCCAGGGCACGCATGCCGAGGCGATCCGCCGGGCCCGCACCTGCTACGACCATCTGGCCGGCCGACTCGGAGTCGCCCTCCTCGACGCCCTCGTCACCGGCGAGGTGCTACGGGCCGAGGCCGATCCCGGTGCCCGCCCCGACCCGGTCCTCGGCGCGGGGCGCGCCCGGCACTACCTGCTCACCGTGCACGGCAAGTCCAGGCTCAGCGAACTGGGAGTGGAGATAAAGTCATCTGGCCGCCGTCCCCTTACCCGCTACTGCCTGGACTGGAGCGAGCAGCGGCCCCACCTCGCCGGGGCGCTCGGCGCCGCGCTGCTCACCCGGCTCGCAGAGCTCGGATGGGTCGTCCGGCGAGAGCGACGGGTCGTGCACGTCACCGACACCGGCCGCGACAGCCTGGAGCACACGCTGGGGGTCGACCCCGCCGCCTGGAGCTGAAAGCCGGCCCCGCCGCGGCGAGTCCCTGTGTTCGCCAGCCCGTGACTTACGGCTATCCCGCGAACAGAACCGGATGTCCCAGACGGCACCCTCAGCAGCCGCGCGACGACCAGGCCCAGCGCGTAACCAGCGATCCCTGACCGAGGGCAGGTACTCCGGCCGTCACGCTCCGTGATCCGAGTCCCGGGTAAGCAGTAACGCATGCCCGCCGTTATTTGTGCTGATAGCGGACGGGAGAAGACCGGCGACGTCCGCACCGAATGGTTGTTCTGGGCGGGTCCGAATCTGCCGCCGCCTGCCGGTCCGATGGCCGCCGGACTGGTTACGGGCTGGTGGTGGGGTGTAGCTCCGGAAGGTTACGCCCTGGGCCAGAGAGCCAGTTCAGCCACATCCCGTGTGAGTCGGTGAGGGCCAAGGGTGTGCCACCGTCGCGGGCGAGCGCGAACGGGGTGCCCTGGTATGGCGGTATGGGCTGATCCGGCACGACGCCGGGTCCTTCGTTGGACAGCCACACCGCCGGCAGGGAGCGCACGGTGCGGGCGACCCGCCGCCGGTCGGCCGGGGTCAGATAGGCGAGCACCGCGGAGTGATAGATGACAAGAGTCGCGCCGACCGGGGCCCGGGCGGCCAGGGCGGGCAGGTCGGTGCGCAGGTCGGTGCGATGGACGGCGGGCGGGTCGCGGCGGGCGGCGGCGATCGCGGCGGCCAGTCGCTGCTCTCGGTCGCCCTCAACGGGGCCAGACCAGGCAGGAAAGCCAGCGGACGTCATCGTCGCTGCTGACATCCAGCGGGTTGAGGTCCAGCCCGGCCCGCCAGCTGATCTCGGGGACCCGGGCCGGCAGGGGCACCGGGCCGAGCGGCTCGCAGCGCAGGACCGGGGCAAGGGGTCGCTTCCGGTGATCTGGTGCCTGGCGAAATCGTAGGAGTAGCGGTCGAATAGCAGCGTGAGCCCGGCGCTGGCGCCGACCTCGATCAGGGCCAGCGGCGGAGGCAACTGGGCCAGGGCGGGCAGCAGCGTGGCGCACCGGGCCGGCTCGTTGGTCTGCGTCCGCCGGGCCAGCATCACCCCGGTCAGCTCGGCCCGGCGGTGGCCAGTGCCCGCAGCCCGTCCGTGGTGGGCGTCACGCCCAGCAGGTAGCGGGCTGCGGCGAACAGCAGGTTCGGCTGGCGCTTTTCCGGCGGCAGCGAACCGAGGAATCTCAGAGTAACTGCGTCCTCGGCGACCGAGGCCGCCAGCGACTCATACGCCGGGCTACGGCCCCGGGCCTCGTCGGCGAACGCCCGGTAGTTCTCCGCGATGCCCAGCCCGAGATCATGCCCATGCTTCCACACCCAACGGACCCTACCGGCCGGCCCGGCGCTAGTGTCCAGCGGTCCACCGCTGGACAGCCGGCACGCCTCACGCCCGGATGGCCGGTGCCCGAACCAGGCAGCCCGCGCCGGGACCCAGCACCGGCAGCCTTGGAAGCCACGCACGCCAACGGCGATCCCGAACCTGACGATGCCCAGAGCAGACGACCGCCGGTCACACTTCGCAATCACACCTTCAGCCACTTGACGTGCACGAACCGCCGTTATGCACGATCGAGAGGGGCTCAATGCTGATCCATCAGGCAGCCGGTACTGGCTGATACGTGCTTTGAAACTGAAGCCGTGAAGCGCCGCATGGCCCTACTGTCGAGCCAGGAGGCCGCACACACACAGGGTCACCAGCGCCAGCTTCCGCTGCCCAGCCGCTGGGATCCACCTTGACGCCAAGGCCGATCGCCGCAGCGCGCAGAGCGTCCCGAGGGCGACTATCATTCACCAGCATGGCCTTGGATGTGCAGCGCTGCCAGGCAGACCTTGATGACCTTCAGGCTGAGCTGGGGCAGTGGCAAACACCGGACGCTCCTGGCTTGGAACTATGGAAGCACAAGCTCGCCACCCTGATCGGCGAAATTTTCGATCCAAACCACGCCCTGGCCATTCGGCTGTCCGGCCTGCGTTGGGGTTCCAGTTCAACTTCTGCGCGATCACGCCTCGACCGGAAAGCCGGGATGGCGGGTCCAAGCGAGCAGTCCCTCTTCCTGAAGGCCAAGCAGTCCGGGAACGAAATTATTGAGGCCCTGCGCTGGGAGTTGGACCGGCTGGCTCCAGCGACTGCTCCCTTCGCTGACGCCACCATCGATCCGGAGCTCTGGGGACACGTACGAGGGCTAATTGAGGCGAAGGATTGGGAAAAGGTCGCGAGAGAGGCTGCCGTTTTCGTCGAGGACAAGTTGCGCAACTGGGCAGCCGTCCCGACGTCCGTAAGTGGCAGCGTCAACGTCTTCAAAGCGGCCATCGGATCGAGCGGGTTCCAACTGCCCAAGGCTGGCCCGGCTAGCGAACAGCAAGGCTGGCAGCAGCTTGCCATTGGCTTTGCTCTCGCCCTTCGTAACCCGAGCGGTCATCAGATCAAGAACCGCGGCGACGCCGAACGTTACGCCTTGGGCGTACTCGGCACGGCCAGCCTATTGCTCACAGAACTCCGGCATGAGTACGGTGACCCTCCGAAGCTGTGATGAAGTGGGCAACATCTCATTGTCGACTTGTTCTGCCCGCCGCCGCGGCTTTCGCGGAAGCGGACCACGATCCTGGCCAAGCGCTCGTAGATCTTCACTACGGCCGATGACAACCAGCCGGCGGTTGCAGATCACCGTCGGCTCGGTGCTGCCGAAGGAAGACATCGACTGCCTGATCCGCGAGGGCGGGCCGCACGACAAGGAACGGCGGTAAGGCGTCGGCGGATCTGACGTCGGTGCAGTCCGTGATCGCCGATTTGAAGAAGGCGTTCGAGGGCGATGACATCGACGCCATGAAGGCCGCGGCACCCAGATCGGTGCAGAAGACCGCATCGGGATTGTCGGACCCCACCGGTACCGTAATCGCCATGACCGACGAGCAACTCCGAGCGATCGCGGCGGGCGTGCGCCTCGATCCGTACTCTTGGGGCAGCCCGCGGTTCGTCGGCGTGGTCGACGCCAACGCGATCTTGAGCAGTGTGGGCAACGACTGCCGTAAGGGGACGTACTGGCGCTCTGGGCTGCTACGTATGACTGACAGGAGCACCGCGGCCCTCTATGCGGCCGACCATGTATACGGCGAGGTCTACGAGCACCTGCCGGAGATCTCCCGGTGGAGCAAGATACCAGTGGGGGTTCTCCAGACTCGGTTCGAGAAGCAGTACTTGCCGCTGCTGCGTTTCGTGACGGTGGACATGACCGAGATCGTCGATCCGGTGGTGTTCGCGATCACTGATGTCGATGACCGGCCAACGGGGCAGCTTGCCAAGCTCGTCGCTCCGTGCGTGGTCTTTTCAGAGGACCGTCACCTGCGCAAGCCCGGCTTGGCACCGGATGACTGGCGGCTGATCACTACGTTCGCGGTCGACCTCGTCGAGGCAGCGGCCAAACAGTACCAGGTTGGGGCCGCCGCCAACGGCTTCAACCTTCCTTTGTCTGCCGCGATCGAGCTGATCAGGTTCGCCGTGCGGCGAACGGGCTTGTCCCCGTGGCTGATCGGCGGGGTGGTTGTGGGGGCAGGAGCCCTTGTCCTCAAGGACCCCGAACGACGGAAGGCGCTCGGTAAGCACATCATGCCGATCGTCGATGCGCTCGGCAAGGAGATGAACGCCGCGGCGGCACAGGAGCAGAGGGGTATCCAGGGGCTGCGGGAAGTAATGCTGCCCGCTCCGGCAGTACCGTCGGTCAAGCAGCAGGCCGCCATCGTCCTGGCGAGGCAGCGACACCCGCTCCTTGCCCGTGAGGTCCAGGAACTCATGCTGACGCACTTCCGGCGCGACTTGGTACCAACCGTTGCCGAAGTGCGCGCCGTGCTTACAGATGGATCAGAGTTCGTTCAGCCTGAGCGATATCAATGGCAGTTCGGACGGCAGGCCGACGCCACCGTCCGCAGAGGCCTGCCTTTCACATGACAGGGGGAACCAGGTGAGCAGCAGCCAGGCGCTCGTCTCGGATTCTGGCGGTGAGGGTTCCTGGGTGTCGTGCTTGCTTGACCCGAATCTGCAGACTCCGCCAGAACCCGGGACGCCGGGAAATGTCCCACCGGGCGAAGACCTTGCGCTGAACATCGGCTGGGACCGATTCGAAAAGCTCGTGCTGGCCGTCGTCCAGCGCGTCCTCGGACTGCGGGGTGTCAAGTTCCGCAGATACGGGGTTGAGGGCCAGGCACAGCACGGGATCGACCTCGCTGGCCGTGAGCCTGACGGTAGTTACACGATTATCCAGTGCAAGGACGCACAAGCCTTCACCGCGGGCCTCCTGCGCGATGCCGTTGAGAAGTTCGCCGAAGGAAGACGGCCGTTCGATGCGTCCCAGCTGATCGTCGTCACCTCGGCCACCACGCGGCCCGTGCAACTGGCCGAGGAACTCGGCAGGCTGCAAGACGAGCATCCTGACCTTGAGCTGGACCTGTGGGGGGCCGAACAACTCAACGACTATCTCCGCTACCACGCCGACATCGTCGCGCGCTTCTGGACTCGCGAGACGGCGGCAGTGTTCTGCACCGGAGCGCCCCCTCCCGGAGTCCCGGCACCACCGCCCGACAGGCAGGAGCAAGCAGAGTGGATCCTGGTAGGGCCCCTCAGGACCTCCAGCATGACCCCAATGCTGCGCCAAGCAGACGCCACGCGGGCCAGTAGTCCCGCTGATTCTGCTGCGTTGTACGGCCAGATCGCAGCACGCCTGCAGGAGGAAGGTTTCCGCGCGCACGCGACCATCATGCGCAGCCGGCAGCTCGACGCGCTCGGGGAGGCCGGATGCCATGACCAGGCAGCAGAACTGGCTGCGCAGCTCGCTGCAAACGCGCTCCACCACGGAGATAGAACCGAGCCGAGAAGGCTCTCGCAGCTGCTTGACACGCTGGCCAGCCAAGCTGCCTCCGCAAAGACCAGCCACCCTGCGGTCACCAGGATGCACGCAAGGCTAATCAATGCAGCGGTCGCATTCGCCCTAGACCCCCTGGGCGATCCGGACACCCTGCTCAGGGCCCTGCATGACGAGGGCAGTGAGGCGGCCGGCTACGGTCCCCTTCTGGTGCTCATGCTGGCCGAAGACCAGCTTGCCGCCCGCCCTGACCGGCTGGCGGCGCTCGATGGCCTCATCTCCGCAACCATCACGCAGGAGGAACAGTCTCAGGCACCAGGTCGCGATGACATCGTGCTGCGCCTCCGCCTGCTGCGGGGCGAGTACGAGGGCTCGGAACGGGGCCGGTTGCTGCAGGCCGCCAGGCGGCATCATGTGCCGGGACGGCACGCTGCGCTCATCAGCGCCCGCGAGGCCCGGCGCTGCTGCCTTGAAAGCCGCGCCGAGGAAGCGCTGGAAGGCTGGCGCGACGCAGTCAGCGATGCCATCCACGCCGGGCTCGCCGACACCGCTGCCGACTGGCTGTACTCCATCCGCGATCTCAACGTCCGGTACGGTCCGTGGACCACGGAACTAGACGAAGAACACCGTCTGGCCCAGGCCCTGCACGTCACAGGATCAGGCCGCCTGCTCGACCGAAGCCGCGATGCCCGCGAAGCGGCAATGTCCGCCATGGTCAGCAACCAGCCCAGGGAAGCAGTCCTGGCGGCCCGGCGATGGCTCACCGATGCTGTGGTCACGGGAAGCTGGGCGGACGAGGAGGACGCACTCAGCTTCCTCGGAGACCTCTACGAGAACAACAACGAGCCACTCCTCGCAGCCTCTTACTTCCAGCGCGCTGGCCAAGACAAGAAGCTCACGGACCTTGCCGACAAAGTCGGTGACCTGCGGCTGCCGATCGGCTCCCTCAAGGGCGCTCCCTGGTGGACGCTCAACGCCCGCGCCGCGCTGATCTCGGCGCAGGCAGATCTCCTAGACGACCCGACCGCGTCGGCGCTGCTGGCAGACCTTACCGACCTTGCCGTGCGCGGCCGGGCGGGTGAACTCACGGACGCACCCAATCACAGCCTCACCCTGCAGGCGACGAGAAGCGCATGCGCCCTCGCCCCCCGCGGCACACCCGAGCAAGCCCTGGCAGTCCTCGAAATGCTGGCCCCCGACGTTCCGCGCGAACCTAACCACTACAGCCACACTGACGACGCGCACGCCACCACCTGTGCCGACATCGCCATCGCCCATCCGTCGCTCACGATGACGGCCATGACCCGGCTGCTCGACCTGGCCGCTTACGACGTCCAGAGCGCACTCAAACTCATCGCGACCGGAAGAATGCTGGCAATCCTGAAAACGCCATCCGGTCGCGAGCGCGTCGGCCGACAGCCGACACGCGGCGCGCTCACCGAAGACGAACGGAAGATCCTGCGCGACCGAGCTGTCCGGCTGGCAGACCAGCCGCTCTACCTCGCTGATGTATTCCGGTTCTACCTGCAGCCCGATCACCCTGCTGTAAAGGCACGCGCGGAGCTGGCCCGTGATCGCATCATCAACCGCCCGCCACCACAGCAGGGACGAGCGGCATGGGGTACGGTCCTGGCCATCGACTCATACCTGGCGACAGGTCTCGGCCGCGATGACCAGATCGCCTGTCTCAACAAGCTGATCGACATCGCGCGTGACCCCGGCGAGGTATCGGAGATCCGCCAGGACGCGCTCACCGGAGCGGCTGACCTGGCGACAATCCAATCGGCAGACTCCAAGGAGGTTGCCTTTGACGCGAGCATGCCCTTCGTTGTCGGTCAGAAGGACGGAAGTCACCTCGACGAACTGACGGGAACACCGCACCCGCTGAGTTGGCTCAAGATCAGCATGGGGGCTGCCTCGCTACGGGGAGCCGGCCTCCGCCTCTCCGTCGCTGCAGCCGTGACCGACGGGCAGCAGGAATGGATCCGCGACCAGGCCATCCACATGCTGGGCGCCGACGACGCTTCCGATGTCCATGACGCCGCGGCAGCGCTAGCCCGGCTTCCGGCGGAGACTACACAGAACGTCGACGTCAGCCTTCTGGCCGCTCACCCTTACTACGGTGTCCGCCAGGCAGCCGCTGTCCTTACGGTACGCCAGCCCGCACGTCACAGCGACACGGCAAAGCGCCTCGCGACAGACCGCGACGTACGAGTGCGGCGCGTTCTAGCAGCCGAAGCGGCACGTGCTGCTGCCGATTCCTCCGGCACGCTGACAGCGATATTGGAGACCCTTACACAAGACGCCCGACACAGCGTCCGCATGCCAGCGGTGTCGGCGACGGGTGAATTCGAACGACGTTGACACCCCGCAACTGGCTGTTCTGCGTGGTCGGATCGATGAGCAGACAGGACGGTGTTCAAGCACATATTCGGCAGGTCTGAGCGCCGACCAGGCGGTAGCCGCCTATAGCCGATCGGCGGTAGAAGCGGGCGAGTTCTCGGGATTCAGTCCAGCGTGCCCGTGCATAC
>DATKQH010000336.1:0-5577 GCA_035532775.1 Streptosporangiaceae bacterium | reverse complement strand
CGGATGAACCCCACGATCCCCTCCGCCCGCTGCAGTTGCGGCACATACAAGTTGCAGTAGAAACGGTCGATCGATTCCAGTTCGAAGACCACGTGATCCGACAGCACATCGGCCACGCTGCGAGGTAGCGTCATGACAAGGCTCCGGTCCGGGCCACGGCCCCAAGGGCCACCTACCGCCAGCGGCGGTCAATTACGGGACACACAGTGCCACCGTCAGGCACCGGCCGGAGCCCCAACGCTCACCCCAGCCACAACGAGCATGACTTGGCGGGCTGGGGCGAAGCCCCGTTAGTCCTGTGGGAGCATTCTGGTGAAAGCTGCGCTGGCGTGCCGCGAAACGGTGGAAATGTACCCTATTACCCCATTAAGGATACGGCGTTCAGCTACCTGTGTTCGTCTGCTAGTCGGTTAGCGTGTCACGCTTCCGGCTTTATTTGTATCGTTGGCATGAAGACGCAGCATGCGGTCGGCGGAACGGAGAGAAGCCCGGTATGGCGCATTCGGATAGCATTACCTTGTCAGTTGAGGACGGGTCGGCGGTCGATGCCGCCAGGGCGGCAATGACGCTATCGCGTGAACTGGTCCATGAGGGCGTGCCGGTTACCGCGGCCAGCGGACCGGCACCGGACGGCGCTAAGAGCGGGACTGCCGTCGTGGCGGGTTCGCTGATTATCAGCGGGGCGATATCGGCTCAGGCCGTTCGCTCGATCACGCGGATCGTGATGGCCGCGATGCGTCGTGGCCTCGCAGGGCGAATCTATCTTGAGGATGGCGATCGCAAGATCGAGATGGAAAACGCCTCCCGTGATACCGAGCAGGCACTCGTTGCGTGGCTGACGAGCCTCCCTGACTCGGGCGGGGAGTAGCCGGTGGGCCGGTACGGCCTGCTGATCGCCGCAGGCGAGTACGAGGATCAGACACTTCATCAGCTTCGGGCACCGCATCAGGACGTCGATCGGCTGGCCGCGATCCTTGAAGACCCTGAAGTCGGCGGATTCACCTCCGTGACGGTCCTGCGGGACACCGCGGACTATCAGTTGCGGATGGCGATCGAGGAAATGCTCACCGGCCGCCTGCGCGATGACCTGGTACTCGTGTACTTCTCCTGCCACGGCATTGTGGACGGGCAGCACCGGCTGTACTTCGCGACGACCAACACCAGGCACATGCGGCCGGCCGGTACCGCGGTCTCCCGCACGTTCGTGAATGAGCAGCTTGAGGCGTGCACCGCAGGCGCTAAGGTGCTCATCCTGGATTGCTGTTACAGCGGCGCCTTCGCGGAAGGCTTCAAATCCGCGCCGATGTCCGCCCTCGAAGGCCAGGCCGGCCGGGGTTACGTGGTGCTGGCCGCGTCGGATGCGTACGAGTACGCCTACGAGGCGGATAGCGTGACCGACGCCGCGCCGCGTGCGTCGGCGTTCACCGATGTCATGATCGAGGGGCTGAGCAGCGGCGCGGCAGATCTTGACCATGATCACCGGATCGGCGTAGACGAACTGTTCCGGTACGTGCAAGCGGGAGTCAGGCGCCGCTCCCCGAATCAGACACCACGATTCTGGGCTAATGATGCCGAGCTGAACATCTATCTCGCGACAGTCAGCCATCCGGCGCCGGCGGTCGCCGCGGCGGCTGTTGGCGCGGCGCGAGAAGCTGGCGCCGGGGAGATGGGCACGGCGGCCCGGCTGAGCAGCTACAACCGGAACCAGGTCATCGTCGCCCGCGGGCTGCGGGCCGCGTCCGATCAGATCCGCCTGATGCTCGGGCCGCTAGGCCGGCGCGTTCCGGTCGCGGACGAGGACGCCCAGTATGCGGAGACAGGTGACACCCACGCGTTCGTCACCCTGTACCGTCCGGGGGATCCGCAGGACCGGCTCGGCGCCAGTTACGCCGCGGAGATCGTCGAGCAGGCGCACAGGCAAGCCGGGGACGGAGCCGCGACGGCGGTCGTACTGGCCCAGGCGATGGTGGAAGGCGCGGTCGCGGCGCTTCGGGCCGGCGCGCATCCGATGGCGCTGGCCAGCGGAGTCGAAGCCGGCGTCACGGCGGCGATCGAAGCGCTGAAGCCGCTCACGCGGGACCTGGAGACCCTGGAGCAGGTCAGCGCGTTCGCTGGTATGGCCGCCAGCGACCCGCGGGTCGGAGAGATCATCGCGAAGGCGATGGATATGGTCGGCAAGGCAGGCGTCGTCACCGTCAGGGAAAGCAGCGCCGCCGGCGCGGAGCTTGAGATCATTGAGGGCATGTATTTCGACGAGGGCTACCTCTCCCCTCATTTCTGCACCGACCCCGAGCGCAGGGAAGCGGTGCTCAGCGACCCGTATGTTCTCCTCGCCGACCAGGAGATCTCGGTGGCCGGCGACCTGCTTCCCGTGCTGGCGGAGGTCCAGCAGTCAGGCAAGCCGCTGCTGATCATCGCGAAGAACGTCGAGGGCCAGGCCCTCGCAACGCTGATCGCGAACAAGATGAACGGCAAGTTGAAATCTGCTGCTGTCAAAGCGCCCGGCTTGGATGGCTGTCGCCAGGACTTCTGGCAGGATCTCGCCATCCTCACCGGCGGCCGGGTCATTTCCCCTGGCACGGGCGTCCGTCTGGCGGCCGTCACCCTCGACCTGCTCGGCCGGACACGAAAGGTGGTTGTCACCAGGGACGCGACGATCATCACCGGCGGTGCCGGCACCCCGGACAGCATTGGGAACCGCATCGGGCAGATCCGTGCCGAGATCGAGAAGTGCGGCTCCGGCCACGACCGCCAGAAGATGCAGGAGCGGCTGGCCAAGCTGGCCGGTGGCACTGCGGTCATCAGGGTCGGTGCGACCACCGAGGCCAGGCTGGCAGGCCGCAAGGCACGTTACGAAAGGGCCGTGTTGGCCAGCAGGACGGCCTTCGATGAGGGGCTGCTGCCCGGAGGCGGAACATCTCTCTGCGCGGTCGCCACTGCCGTGGCCGCGACGGCGGACAACAGCGACCGGGGTACTGGTGTTCTGATCGTTGCCGGATCGCTTGACGCCCCGTACGCGCAAATCCTCGCTAACGCGGGAATCCCCGCCCGGACTCCTGCGGGGGCAGGGATCAACGCGCTGAGCGGCGCTCCGGCCGACCTCTTCGCAGCGGGCATCTTCGACTCAGCCGGCGCGCTGCGGTCCGCGCTGGAGGCGGCCAGACAGGCAACCATCCGCTTCCTGAGGGTCGCCTGATTCGCTCTCCCGGCCGCCCGGCCCGGGAGCGCTCCGCGACGCCACGGCCCGGTCTCGAGTCATCGGCGCCAGTTGCCAGGACGCGCCGACCAGCGACCCGGAATAGCTGGTCGAAAGCGACGCATACCAACTCCGCCGGCTGATCGGGTATGCGCCGATCGCGGCGCTGCGCGCGTCCAGCAGCTCGCGGTATGGCTACAGATCATGACCGGTGCCACCATGCTGCCTCACGGCGCGGGATCGCCGAATAGGTGTTACTCCCAGTTCAGAGCAGGCGCAGATTGCACAGTATGGGACTTATCGGCTGTGATAGATCAATGACAGGAAACGGGCTGGTCATGGCAAGACAGCGCCTGGCGTACTGTTTCTCGGTAGCGTTCCGGAATGTCGCAGGTTCCGGGGCGCTGGAATACTGGAGGCAGCGGTGGGTGATGCGCCTGATGTGCGGGTGCGGACCGGGACTCCGCCCGGCGAGAACGGTGAGCATCTGGCTGGGCTCACCACACGGTTGCGCGGCGAACCGCTAGACGTCGAGGCGGTTGACCCGATCTGGTCAGTCCTGCCCGCCTGCGGGAGCGAAGAGCGTGGCGGCGGTCGCCGGGTGGCTTGTGATCAAGCTGGGACCGGAAGGGCTGGGCGTGGTGCTGGCCAGGATCGCCGACTGGCTCTCTCGCAACGACCGGATTGTCGAGATCACGATCGGTGCCGACACGCTGAAGCTAGGCAGGGCTACCCAGGACCAGCAGGACAGGTTGGTAAATGACTTCCTTGCACGGCACGCTACCGGCTCCTGATCTGCCACCCGGGCCTCGCTCGGCGCTGATCATCGCCACCACGACCTACGACGATCCGGGCCTGGCACGGCTCCGCTCCCCGGCCCGCGATGCCGCCGACCTGGCCAAGGTTCTCGGTGACCCGGAGATAGGCGGGTTCACCGTCACGCAGCTGATCGACCAGCCCGAGTACCAGGTGCGGCGGGCGGTGGCCAGCTTCTTGTCCCATCGGGAGGTCGGCGAGACGGTCCTGGTTTACCTGTCATGTCATGGAGTTCTCGACGCCCGAGGCCGTCTGTTCTTCGCCACCGCTGACACCGACAAGGAGCAGCTCGCCGCGACCGCGATGGAATCGCCGTGGCTGATGGACCGGCTCGAAGAATGCCTGGCAAGGCGGCAGGTGCTGATTCTGGATTGCTGCTTCAGCGGCGCCTTCGAGCACGGCCGGAAGGGAGAACTGGACCTGGAACAGAAGCTCCGCTCACACGGCCTGGGCACAGCGGTGCTGACCGCCTCGCGCGCCAGCGAGTACTCCTTCGAAGGGAGGTCCCAGACCGGCCAGCAATTTACCTCGAGGTTCACCGCCGGCCTGATCCAGGGTCTGAAGAGCGGCGCCGCCGACAACGACAACGACGGTCACATCGGCCTCAACGAGGCCTACCTCTACGCCTACCGGCATGTCCAAGACCACGGCAGCGACCAGACACCACAGCTATGGCTCTACGGGGCAGAAGGAACGATCATCCTCGCCCGCAACCCGGCCGGCGTCGTCATCACCCCTGCCCCCCTGCCGGAGCACATCATCATCAGCCTCCAGAGCCCGAGCCCCAACGTCCGCGTCGGCGCGGTCGAAGATCTCGGCGATCTGCTCACCGGCTCCGACCCACGCCTCGCGCTATCGGCCGAGAACGAACTTCGCCGCGTCGCCGGGAACGAGATCCAGAAGGTCGCGGCGGCAGCCCGCAAGCATCTGAAGATCACCCATGAGATCCCGGCGGAAAATGACCGGCGAGGTCCGGCCCAGATCGGACCCGCAGCCGGACTGGCCACAGGCCAGGGGCGGACCATCACCCCAGCGCGAAGGAGCCCAGAGAACGAGACGTGGCGGCCGCAGGCACCGGCAGCCGAACGTGACCACCCACATGCCGCGCTGGGTGGCACTATCGGCGCGAAGGCCAAGTTCCAGCGGACCAAGCCGCATGTCAACATCGGCACCATCGGTCATGTCGACCACGGGAAGACCACCCTGACCGCGGCGATCACCAAGGTGCTGCACGACAAGTACCCCGAGGTGAACACCGCCAGCGCGTTCGACCAGATCGACAACGCGAAGGAAGAGCGCGAGCACGGCATCACCATCTCGATCTCCCACGTCGAGTACCAGACCGAGAAGCGCCACTACGCGCACGTGGACTGCCCGGGCCACGCTGACTACATCAAGAACATGATCACCGGCGCCGCTCAGATGGACGGCGCGATCCTGGTGGTCGCGGCGACCGACGGCCCGATGCCGCAGACCCGTGAGCATGTGCTGCTGGCCCGCCAGGTCGGCGTTCCTTACATCGTGGTCGCGCTGAACAAGGCCGACATGGTCGATGACGAGGAGAT
>DATKQH010000335.1:0-9239 GCA_035532775.1 Streptosporangiaceae bacterium | reverse complement strand
CGAGCCAGCCAAGGACGAGCCAGCCAAGGACGAGCCAGCCAAGGACGAGCCAGCCAAGGACGAGCCAGCCAAGGACGAGCCAGCCAAGGACGAGCCAGCCAAGGACGAGCCAGCCAAGGACGAGGAGGCGGCGCCCGCTGCCGAGGCTGGCGCGGCCGGCGCGGCGCGCGCGGATGCGGCGGCGCAGGCTGAGGAGCCGGCTGCCGACGCCGGCGCTGGCGCGGCTGCCAAGACCGAGTCGGGCAGCGGAGACTAACGTGCTCGTGGAGGCTCTCGAGCACCTGGTCCGCGGCATCGTGGACTATCCCGATGACGTCCAGGTCTCCAGCCGCAACCTGCGCAGAGGCCGCGTGCTCCAGGTGCGCGTCCATCCCGATGACCTCGGAAAGGTCATCGGCAGGGGCGGCCGGACCGCGAGGGCCCTGCGCACGGTGATCGGCTCGCTGGCAGGCGATTCCTACGTCCGCGTCGACCTGCTGGACGCTGACGAAGCCCGCTAGCCGATATGCAGCTCGTCGTTGGCCGGGTCGGCCGGCCGCATGGCCTCCGCGGCGAAGTCACCGTGGAGGTGCGGACGGACGACCCGGATCAGCGGTTCGCGGCCGGCTCGTTGCTGGCGACCGTCCCCGCGGAACGCGGGCCGCTGACGGTCGCCGGGTCGCACTGGCATTCGGGCAGGCTGCTCGTCCAGTTCGAGGGGTACGCGGACCGGGACGCGGCCGGCACACTCCGCGACACCCTGCTGGCGATCGACTCCGATCAGCTCGCGCCGCTGGAGGACCCGGAGGACTTCTACGACCATGACCTGATCGGGCTGACCGTCGTCACGGTCGCGGGGGAGCAGGTCGGAGCGGTCGCGGATGTCCTGCACCATGGCCAGGATCTGCTGGTGATCGAGGGCGCGGGGCCGCGTTCTGGCGCGCAGATACTGGTTCCCTTCGTGGCGGCGCTTGTTCCGCAGGTCGACGTGGCGGCTGGCAGGCTCGTGATTGATCCTCCGCCTGGCCTGATCGATCCCGAAGCGGCGATCTAGGTACCCGCGGCCACGGCCGGCCGCCGGCCGGCTGTCCCGGCAGCGCCGGACGGCTCTGCGCACTCGCGGGCGCCACCTGGTCCTGCGCACCAGGTCAGCACGCGGGCTTGCGTTATCGGAAAAGCAAGAGGGTTTTCTCAGGGAACGGCCAGGGGCCACACTGAGGCTGCGGGCGAACGGACCGAGGAAGGGAGGCGCCGGAGGTGCTGCTGGACATCATCACGATATTTCCTGAATATTTTACCCCGCTCGGCGTCTCGCTGATCGGCAAGGCAGTGCAGCGCGGCGACATTGTCGTCGGCGTGCATGACCTGCGTTCCTGGGCGCACGACCCGCACAGGAGCGTCGACGATACGCCGTTCGGCGGCGGCCCGGGCATGGTGATGCGGCCGGAACCGTGGGGCGAGGCCCTCGACACCGTGCTCGGCGCGGCGGACCGGCGCGCCGGGTTCGCGGCCGGCGCACCCCCGGCCGGCGGCACGCAGCTGATCGTGCCGACCCCGGCTGGCGAGATCTTCAGTCAGCCGATCGCCGCTGACCTGGCCCGGGCCGAGCACCTGATCTTCGCCTGCGGGCGGTACGAGGGCATTGACGCCCGTGTCGTCGACTACGCGCGGAACCGGATGCCGGTGCGTGAGCTCTCGATCGGCGACTACGTGCTCGCCGGCGGGGAGCCCGCCGTACTGGTGATGATCGAGGCGATCTGCCGCCTGCTGCCCGGCGTGCTGGGGAACGCCGAGTCGGTGCAGGACGATTCGTTCGGCGCCGGGGCCGGCCCCATGCACGGCCTTGTCGAGGGGCCGGCCTATACCCGTCCTCGAGCCTGGCGCGGGCTGGAAGTTCCTGACGTCTTGCTGTCAGGTAATCACGGCGCCATTGCCCGGTGGCGGCGGGACGAGGCGCTCCGGCGCACCGCCCGGGCCAGGCCAGACCTAGCGGCGCGGCTGCCGTCGGCAGCGTTGAGCGCTCGCGATCGGCAGGTCTTGTCCGAGGCTGGTTTCGCAGTCAGCGGGGAAGATGTGGCACACTGAAAGCCACCGCCCCTCGTCGGCTGCTGTCGCGCGGGGCGACGTCGCATGCCTTCGCAGCGACCAGACCGACTTCAGCGCGTTCGTAGGCGTGCGCGTGATGAGAACGAGGACGACACAGCGATGCACACCGCGATTGCCGAGCTTGAGCAGGCGCAGATCCGATCGGACATCCCGGCCTTCCGGCCTGGCGACACCCTCAAGGTGCACGTCAGGGTGACGGAGGGCAATCGCTCTAGGATCCAGGTGTTCCAGGGCGTCGTCATCCGCAGGCAGGGCGGCGGCGCGCGCGAGACCTTCACGGTCAGGAAGATCAGCTACGGCGTCGGCGTCGAGCGGACCTTCCCCGTCCACACCCCCGCGATCGAGACGATCGAAGTGGTAACCAGGGGTCAGGTACGCCGGGCCAAGCTGTACTACCTGCGCTCGCTGCGCGGCAAGGCGGCCCGGATCAAGGAGCGCAGGGAGCCGGCCCGCTAGCGATCGCTGCCTGGCGACAGGCACTGACCGCGTATGCGTGACGGCGGCCGGGAAACCGATCAGGCCGACGACGCAGGCTCTGGCTCTGAGGCGGACCGAGCCGGCCAGCGCCGGTGGTCGTTCCTGACTGAGGCCGTCGTACTGTTCGCCGTCGCCCTCGTGATCGCGCTGCTGACCAAGACCTTCGTGGTGCAGCCGTTCTATATCCCGTCGGCATCGATGGAGGACACGCTGCTGATCGGCGACAAGGTCCTGGTGAACAAGATCGTCTACCGGATCCGCCCGATCAGCCGAGGCGACGTCGTGGTCTTCAGCGGCACCGGATCGTGGGATCCGCCGGCTCCGCCGCCGAAGCCTAGCCGCAATCCGCTGGCCAGGTTCTCCGCCGTGACAGTGGGCCGGCTGGTCAACGAGATCGAGGGCCTCTTCGGGGACGTGCACGGCCAGACCGATTACATCAAGCGGGTGATCGGCGTTCCCGGCGACCACGTGGCCTGCTGCAATGCTCATGGCCAGATCACGGTGAACGGGGTTGCGCTGCACGAGAAGGCGTACGTGATTCCCGGCGCCCGGCCATCGCAGGGTTCCTTCAGCATCGTGGTGCCGCCCGGCCGGCTGTGGGTGATGGGTGACAACCGGCCGGATTCCGAGGATTCCCGCATGCACGACTGCGCCTACGCCTCGGCGGATCGGTGCGAGCGGTGGGACAGGAACGGCACCATCGGCGAGAATCACGTGATCGGCCGCGCGTTCATGATCGTGTGGCCGCCTAGCCGGGTGCGGATCCTGCCGATTCCGGCCACGTTCGCCCAGCCCGGGCTGCTGCACGTGGCTGGCGGATCGGCTAGCGCGGCGCCGGGGCAGCCCGGCCGGATCCTGGTTCGGCCGGCCGCGCCGTACCTGCCGCTAGCCGCGGGCATCGCCGCCGCTGTCCCGGTTGCGATGCTCAGGCGCGGGGGCGGCGGTCGCGGCGGCCGTCGAGGCCACAGCCGCAGCCGCAGGCCCGGCTCCGGTCCGGTCTGGGCGGGCGGCAGTCGCGGCTGCGACCCGGGCCGGAAGGCGGCGCTCGCGGGCCGGACGGCGGCGCTCGCGCACCGGGGGCCGAGATAGGGCACGCTGAGCCTGGCCGTTGTGATGGCCCAGGTCCGTTCGGGAGGTAGGCTGCTCAGCGGCAGCCGGGCTGTATCGCGTCCCCGGCCGCCGTTGTCTTACCGGATTCTCCTCCGGGGTTTATCCCGCCCGGCCGCCGCTCGGGCCGCTGGACCGGCCTGCTGGCCGTTAGGCTGGATGGTGATGATGAACGACGAGCAGCGCGCGGGTGACGTGCTCGCTGGCGCGGGCAATTCCGGCTCGGTGAGCCGGGCAGACAGCTCCGGTCTGGCAGCACCCGAGACCAGCGCGCAGGCGGCCGAGCCCGACGCGGAGGATGTCGAGGAGCAGGAGGACGCGGATGAGGCTGACGAGCCTCGGAGCCGGTGGTCATTCCTCACCGAAATGGTCGTGCTCTTCGCCGTCGCGCTCACGATCGCGCTGCTGATCAAGACCTTCGTGGTACAGCCGTTCTACATCCCGTCCGGCTCGATGGAGAACACGCTGCTGATCGGCGACAAGGTCCTGGTGAACAAGATCGTCTACCGGATCCGCCCGATCAGCCGGGGCGACGTCGTGGTCTTCAACGGCGCCGGGTCCTGGCTGGCGCCGACGAACTCGCCGCCGCCTGGCCACAATCCGCTGGCCCGGCTCTACGGAGCGACGCTCGGGCCGCTGCTCACCTCCGTCAAGGGGCTGTTCGGGACCGCGCCAGGGCAGACGGACTACATCAAGCGCGTCATCGGAATCCCCGGTGATCACGTGGTCTGCTGCAATGCGCAGGGCCAGATCACCGTCAACGGAGTAGCGCTGCACGAGCGCTCGTACCTGATTCCCGGGGCTAAGCCCTCGGAGGGCTCCTTCAACATCGTGGTTCCGCCCGGCCGGCTCTGGGTGATGGGCGACAACCGGCCGGAGTCGGCCGACTCGCGCCTGCATGACTGCGCGTATACCTACACCCCGGCCAAGTGCGTCCCTTACGACAAGGGCGGGACGATCCCAGAGGACAAGGTGATCGGCCGGGCGTTCATGATCGTGTGGCCGCCCAGCCGGTTCAGGGTCATGCCGATCCCGCCGACCTTCGACCAGCCCGGGCTGAGTCATTCGGCGGCGCTGCCGTCCGTGCGGGCGCGGTCGGCGCAGACCCGGCCGGCTCTGGCCACCGGGTTCCCTGTCCGGCCGTCTGCTCCGTATCTGCCGCTGGCGGGTGGCCTGGCCGCTGCTGTTCCGCTGACCGCTCTCGAACGGCGGCTGCGGGTCAGCCGCCAGCGCCGGGCGGCCCGAGCGCTTGGTGCCGGGCACGGGCCGCGGCGAGGGTAGACGTGCGCGCGTCGGCGGCACAAGCGGCGAGAAACCGGGCGGCAGGCCGCCGGGCGGCACGGGCGCGGGCGCAGGCGAGCGGCCGGGGGACGGTGCCGCCCAGCTACGGTCTCGCGGGTTCCTGGCTTGCCGGGTCCGTGATCGCCGGCTCGGGCATCGCCGGGACGGAACCTGCGCGGCGGCCGGTCGGCTACACGCCAAGGCGCGGCGCCGGGCTGACCGGCTACGAGCGGGTCCTCGTCCGGGCCGGGCTCGGGCCGGTGGCCGGCATCGACGAGGCGGGCCGGGGAGCCTGCGCCGGACCACTCGTCGTGGCCGCGGTCGCGATCGACCGCTGGGACGGTGACACCGCAAGCGGCATAGCCGACTCCAAGGCGCTGACCGCCCGGGCCAGGGAGGCGGCCTACCGCAAGATCGTGCAGTCAGCGCTGGCCTGGCATGTCGTCATCATCGAACCGGAAGAGATCGACAGGCTCGGCCTGCACGTGTGTAACGTCGCCGGGATGCGGCGCGCGCTGGCTGGCCTGGCCACGAGCCCTGGCTATGTGCTCACCGACGGCTTCGAGGTTCCCGGACTGGCGGTGCCCGCGCTAGCGATGTGGAAGGGTGACCAGGTCGCCGCCTGCGTCGCTGCGGCCTCGATCGTGGCCAAGGTGACCAGGGACAAGATCATGACCACCTTGCACGCGCAGTATCCGGCCTACGGGTTCGCCCGGCACAAGGGCTACTCGACGCTCAGCCACATGGCCGCGCTGGAGGCCTGCGGCGCGAGCCCGGTGCACCGTCGCTCGTTCGTGAACGTATCGTCCAGGATGGATGGTGCGAGGCCCGCGGGCGGCATCGTCGTGCCAGCGGAGAACCTGGAGCACGCCGACGGCGTGGTACTAGCTGACGGCTCGGTGCTGGCGGTGGACGAGGGGGGAGATAGTCCTATGGTGGAGTTGATCGCGGATTCGCCGCCCGCTGCGCCCGGACAAGGCAGGGCAGAAGCCGAGTCAGCTGCCCGGGCGCCCGCCTCAGCGGAGGGGAGAACATGAGCGCGGAGGACCTCGAGAAGTACGAGACCGAGATGGAGCTTCAGCTCTATCGCGAGTACCGCGACGTCGTCGGGCTCTTCACCCATGTGGTCGAGACCGAGCGCAGGTTCTATCTCACCAACGACGTCGACCTCAAGGTCCGTACGGCCGATAACGGCGAGGTGTTCTTCGAGGTCACTATGCATGACGCATGGGTATGGGACATGTACCGCCCGGCCAGGTTCGTGAAGAACGTCAGGGTCGTGACCTTCAAGGACGTCAACATCGAGGAACTGGCTAAGAGCGACCTTCAGCTGCCTGAAGAAACCTGAGCGGGTGCCGAAGGTTCCTGGCCCGAGCCGAAGGTCGCTGAGCGGGCCGATGATCTGTGGGCGGGCCGAAGCGTCGGCTGCGCGCTGCAGCGCGAGCCGAGTTATCTAACCAGCGGCATCCGACAGCGAGTGCACCTCGTCCACAGGCAGCGTCGTGCCCGCCTGGATCATCCACAGCTCCGCGATGGCCGTCGCCCCTGCCCGTCGTCCTCCGGCAGTGTCGGCACCGGAGGTGGTGCGCATGCATCCCAAGGACGTTCTCGGCAGGCAGGGCGAGCAGCTGGCCGTGGAGTACCTGGAGAACGAGGGCTTCCGCATCCTGGACAGGAACTACCGGTGCGCGGGCGGCGAGATCGACATCGTCGCCGCTGACCAGCGGGAGCTGGTGGCCTGCGAGGTGAAGACCCGGTCCGACCTGCGCTTCGGGACGCCGGTCGAGGCCGTCACGCGCGAGAAGCTGCGCAGGCTCCGCCGTCTGGCGGTGCACTGGGTGCTTACCCACGGGGTGTTCTTCGACGGGCTGCGGGTCGACATCGTCGGCGTGCTCCGGTCCTCGTCCGGTGATTTCACGATCGAGCATGTCCGGGGGGCGGGATAGATGGGACTCGCCCGAGCGCATGCGATCGCCCTCGTCGGGGTGCAAGGACATCCGGTAGAGATCGAGGCCGACATCGAGAACGGCATGGTCGCCCTGCTCCTGGTCGGGCTCCCCGACACAGCCCTGCGCGAGGCGCGTGACCGGATCAGGTCGGCGATCGTGAACAGCGGGGAGACCTGGCCGTCGCGCCGGATCACTGTCGGGCTGTCCCCGGCTAGCCTGCCGAAGCGGGGCAGCGGCTTCGACCTCGGCATCGCCATGGCGATTCTGGCGGCAGCCGAGTCCGTTCCCGCTGCCGGGCTGGACGGGCTGGTACTGATCGGTGAGCTGGGCCTGGATGGCAGGGTACGGCCGGTTCCGGGGGTTCTGCCCGCTGCTGCTGCCGCGGCGGCAGCGGGATTCGCCGCGGTCGCGGTCGCCGCGGAGAACGCGGCCGAGGCCGCGCTGGTGCCGGAACTGCGGGTCATCGCGGTGCCGAGCCTCGCGGCGTTCACGGCGTGGATACGGAACGGACAGCCGGCCTCCGACGGCGCCGTGCAGGTGCTCGAGCCAGGGCGGGATATCGCCGCGCTCTTCCAGGCGATCCACGAAGGCGGGCCAGCCGGAGCGCTGGCCCCGGCCCGGTCCCCGGACGGCACCGCCGGGGCAGCCGGCCCGGTCCCCGGAAACGGAGCCGCCCGCGCGAACGTGCCCGCGCCGGAGTCACTCCCGGCCAAGGACCTCGCTGATCTCGTCGGGCAGCCCGTGGCCAGGCGGGCCGCCGAAATCTGCGCGGCAGGAGGTCACCACCTGATGCTGCTCGGACCACCGGGCGTCGGTAAGACGATGCTCGCCGAGCGGATCCCGACCGTCCTGCCGCGGCTCGAGCCCGCGGCGGCGCTGGAGGTCAGCGCCATCCACTCGGTGGCCGGGACGCTTCGGCCAGGGCGGCCGCTCGTCGTCGAGCCGCCGTTCTGCGCGCCGCACCACACCGCCACCCGGGCGGCGATCGTCGGCGGCGGGAGCGGCATCATCAAGCCGGGCGCGGCTTCCCTGGCGCACCATGGCTGCCTGTTCCTCGACGAGGCTCCGGAGTTCGGCCGCGACGTACTCGACGGGCTGCGCCAGCCGCTGGAATCGGGTGAGATCGTGGTCGCCCGGGCGGGCGTGACCGCCCGCTTCCCCGCGAAGTTCACGCTCATCATGGCCGCGAACCCGTGCGCATGCGCCAGCGCGCGGACCGCCGGAGCCGGCTGCAGCTGCACGCCGCTCGCCCGCCGCCGGTACCTGGCACGGCTATCAGGCCCGCTGCTCGACCGGGTCGACGCCAAGATCGAGTTCCTGCCGGTTCGGCGCGCCGAACTGCTGAGCGACCGGGCGTTCACCGAGCCGAGCTCGGTGGTGGCCGAGCGGGTCCTGGCGGCCAGGCACCGGGCCGCGGCGCGGCTGGCCGGAACACCGTGGCGGCTCAACGCCCAGATTCCCGGCAGTGAGCTCAGGCGCAGGTTCGCCCCGGCGACGGGCGCCCTCGCGCCGCTGGAGCGCGCTATGGACCTCGGCAGGATCAGCGCCAGGGGCGCCGACCGGGCGATCCGGCTGTCGTGGACGCTCGCCGACCTGGCCGGCATCCAGCGCCCCGGTGCCGCCGAAGTCGGATACGCGCTCGGCCTGTGGCTGGGGACACCCCTGTGACGGCCAGCCAGGGCGAGCCGCTGGACGCCCATGATCGCTACTCACGCGCCGCGCTCAGCTTCCTTGCCGATCCGGGTGACCCGGTCATGGGTGCGTTGCTCCGGTCGGTGCAGCCCATGGAGCTGCTCGCTGCCGTCATATCCGGTCGCCCGAATCCTGGTTCGACGCTTGCGGGGGACAGGTTCTCCGACGGCGGACCCGCTCTGGTCACAGCCCCGGTCGCTGACCGCGCTGTGGAGCGCTGGCGGACGCGGCTGCCCGACGTTCCGCCAGCGAGCCGGGTGGCCGCCTGGGAGCGGAGCGGGTACCGGCTGGTCTGCCCTGGCGAGGCCGAGTGGCCGACCCAGCTCGATGATCTCGGCGACGCCAGGCCTGTCGTGCTCTGGCTGCGCGGCAGTGCGGACCTGCGCTTCGCGTGCTTGCGCTCGGTGTCCATCGTCGGCTCGCGCGCGGCGACCGCGTACGGCACGCATGTCGGGACCGGGCTTGCCGCCGAGATCGCCGGGCACGGCTGGACGGTGATCTCAGGTGGTGCCTATGGCATCGACGCGTGCGCCCACCGCGGCGCGCTGGCGGTCGGCGGGTGCACAGTGACCGTCCTGGCGAGCGGGCTCAGCTTCGGGTACCCGAAGGGGCACGACGAATTGTTCGGCGCGATCTCCCGCACGGGCG
>DATKQH010000334.1:0-15779 GCA_035532775.1 Streptosporangiaceae bacterium | reverse complement strand
GGGGACACGGAGAGCCGCTATGAGCATCAGCGATTCGCTGCAGGCAGCACCGGTGTCAGCTGTCGCCGGAGCAGCCGAGTCCCCTTCCGGTCCGCGGCTGGACCGGGCCCGCTTCTCCTGGGCAAGCATTCCCCTGCTGCTGCCCGCCATCGGGCTGCTCATCGCCTTGTTCGTCGGGCCGGTCATCTACTCCTTCTATCTCGGCTTCACCAATCTGGAGCTGATCGGCCCGACGTCCCAGCACTACAGCCTGACCGGATTGACGAACCTCACCCGGCTGATCCACGACGCGGTCTTTCAGAAGTCCCTCTACCTCACCGCTTTCTTCGTGCTCGGATCCGCAGTCATCGGCGCGACCCTGGTCGGGCTGATTCTGGCGATGGCGATGCAAAACGCTCTCGGCGCGGCGCGCGCGATCGTCGGCGGCATGGTTATCGTCTGCTTTGTCCTCCCGCCGGTGGTGGTCGCGCTGGCGTGGTACGCGGCGGCGACCAGTCACGGCGCCTACACAGCGCTGTTCGCCGATCCCAAGGGCGATTTCCTGGCCGCCGCGCCGATGATCGTCGTTAGTGCCGCCAATGCCTGGAACCTCACGGGCCTGGCCATGATCTTGTTCGCCGCCGCGCTCCGGAACATCCCCGGCGAGATCCTGGAGTCGGCCCGGATGGAAAACGCCAGTGCGGTGCAGCGCTTCTTCCGGATCACGCTGCCCTTGCTGCGTCCGACTCTGGTCACCACGATCTTGCTGATGACGTTGCTCGCGCTCGCGAACTTCACAGTCGTCTACATCATGACGGCGGGTGGCCCAGGCACGTCCACGATGATCTTGCCGGTGTACTCCTACCAGCAGGCGTTCCAGTTCGACAACCTCGGATACGGCGCGCTCGTCGGAGACGCGATGGTCATCCTGGCGACCGTTCTCAGCTTCGTATACGTACGGCTGTCCCGTGGCCGCGGCGACCGCTGATGACCCCACCTGAGGAGGGCTGGCCGTGGCCGTAACGGAACTGCCTGCGGGCGGTGAGATCGCATTCGAGATGCCGCCGGATACCGCGGCGATCAAGCCGCCGCGGGTGACGCCGACGCGCGTGTTCAGCAACCTGACGCTGGTGTTCTTCGGCGTGCTGTTCCTCGCTCCGCTGATCTGGCTCCTGTTCTCAGCCGTTGACAGTCAGGCGTCGCAGACCCTGGAGTGGCCGCATTTGACGTTCTCGAACTTCACGAGGGCGGCCAGCGCCGCCAACATCGCAGCAATGAAGAACAGCGCGCTGATCTCGGTGATCGCCACGGCGGTCGCGACGATCCCGGCAACGCTCGGCGGCTACGCGTTCTCCCGGCATCACATTCCGCTGAAGGGCCCGCTGCTGCTCGGGATCCTGATGCTGGCCGGCGTGCCCATGTCCATTCTGATCGTGCCGATCTACCAGGTCTTCGCCGGCCATAACTGGCTGGCACTCATCCCTGCGTCGGTGTTCCTCGGCGTGACGTCGTTGCCGTTCGAGCTCTGGATCGTGAAGAACTTCATCGACGCGGTGCCGGTCGATCTTGAGGAATCGGCGCGGCTCGAACGTGCCGGAACCTGGCAGATCCTCACGCGGATCGTGGTGCCGCTGGCGCTGCCGGGCATCGGTGCTGCGGCGATCTTCGGATTCATCAACGCCTGGGGGAACTTCCTGGTGCCGCTGGTCCTGATCGTGGACCCGACTCAGCAGCCCAGCCCCGTTGCCATGTACGGGTTCTTCGGCGGCAATGTCATCCGGTGGGGAGAGATCGCCGCCTATTCGATCATGTACTCCGTGCCGGTACTGATCTTGTACCTGGCCCTGGGACGGCTGTTCCGCGGCGGCTTCGTTCTCAGCGGCGCGATCCGCGGATAGGGCGGCAGATGTTCACGGATCAGGTCGTGCTGGTCACCGGAGGGGCGCGCGGGCTTGGCAAGGGAATCAGCCGCGCGTACGCCCAGCGCGGAGCGCGGGTGGTGCTCTGCGACATCAACGAGGCGGGCGCGGCGGCGTCGGCTGCCGAACTGAGTGCCGAGACCGGTCGTGAGGTGCTGGGGCTGCCGGCGGATGTCAGCGACGCAGACGACGTGGACGGCGTTGTCAGCGCTATCCTGGCTCGCTACGGCCGGATAGATCACCTGATCTGCAATGCGGGAATCGTGACCATCGCGCTCCTGGTCGACACCTCACCGCAGACCTGGGAGCGGGTGCTCGCGGTGAACCTCGGCGGAGTGTTCCTCTTCACGCGGGCGGTGCTGCCTCACATGCTCGCCGCCGGCAGCGGCTCGATCGTCAACATCGCCTCCCAGGCCGGAAAGCGTCCGAACAAGTACATCGCTCCCTACAACGCGTCCAAGGCCGGAGTGATCAGCCTGACCAGGACCGCTGCGGTCGAGGCCGCGCCGCTGGTGCGGGTCAACTGCGTCTGCCCGGGCTTCATCGACACCGAGCTGCAGGAAGAGGAGTACGAGATTGTCTCGGCCCTGACCGGTCAGCCCCGGGACGAGATCCGGCAGTCGTGGCTTGACGCCATGCCGCTGCGACGGATCCAGACAGTGGAGGAGGTCGCGGATGCAGTGCTCTTCCTGTCCTCGTCTGCGGCCGCCCAGATCACCGGCGAGGCGCTGAATGTCAGTGGCGGACTGGTCATGGAATAGGAGCCGGATGAACTCGGACGTCTTTGCGCAGCTGACTGCGGGCTATGACGGAGTCTCGCCCGCGCGGCGCAACCTCGCGCTATTCGCGAGGATGGCGCTGATCCGTAGTTTCGAGCGCAAGCTGCAGGAGCTGTTCAGCCGTGGCCGCCTGCCCGGATTCGTGCACCTGTACGTAGGCGAGGAAGCCATCGCGGTGGGTGCTTGCTCGGTGCTGGGCGGCGGGGACAAGATCACCAGCACCCACCGGGGCCATGGTCACCTGATCGCCAAGGGCGCCGATCCGCGGCGGATGATGGCCGAGATCATGGGGCGGACGACCGGGCTGTGCCATGGCAAGGGCGGTTCCATGCATATTGCCGACTATTCACTGGGAATCCTCGGGGCGAATGGCATCGTCGGCGGCGGCATTCCGATCGCGACCGGTTCGGCGCTGGCGGATCGTGTCCTGGGCCGCGATCAAGTGACGGTTTGTTTCTTCGGTGACGGTGCGGCGAACCAGGGCGTGCTGCTGGAGGCGCTGAATTTGAGCGCGATCTGGCAGCTGCCGGTCGTCTTCATCTGCGAGAACAACGGCTTCACCGAGTGGATGCGCACCTCGGATATCACTGCCGGATCGATCGCGGAGCGAGCACGGCCGTTTGGCGTGCAGTCCGCCACGGTGGATGGCAATGATGTGCTGGCTGTCCAGGCTGCGGTTGCGGAGGCGGTAGGGCGCGCCCGGGGCGGGGGCGGGCCGGCCCTGATCGAGGCGCAGACGTATCGCATGCTCGCGCATAACGAGGGCGAGGAGGCCTTCTCCGGTCAGTACAGGCCGAAGGAGGAGATCGAGCACTGGCGCGGACTCGATCCGATCGACCGGTTCGCTGCTGTTCTGGCGGAGGATCCGGATATCGGCGCGAAGGAGCTTGAGGATATTCGCGAGGCGGCCGCCAGGAAGATCGAAGCGGCGGTCGAGTACGCGGTCGCGAGCCCCGAGCCGGAACCGGCCGATGCCCTGACCGATCTCTACGCCCGGGCAGGTGCCTGATGCCCAGCATCTACATGGCCAATGCGATCCAGGCAGCCCTGGCAGAGGCGATGGCCGAGGATCCCAGCGTGATCGTCCTCGGCGAGGACGTCGAGCTCAGCACGATCGGCGCCACAAAGGGCCTGATCGACAAGTTCGGTGCGAACCGGGTGCGTAACTCGCCGATTTCCGAGGCAACAGTGGTCGGCTCATGCGTCGGGGCAGCCGCCTGCGGGCTCCGCCCGGTGATGGACCTGATGTTCTCCAGCTTCCTTTACATCGCACTGGACCAGGTCGCGAATCAGGCGGCCCGATTGCGTTACATGTCCGGTGGCCAGGTATCGCTCCCGCTGGTGCTGTTCGCCGGCACAGGTCCGTCGGGATCGGCGGCCGCGCAGCACTCGGAAAACCCGCATCCGCTGCTGATGTCGCTGTCTGGGGTCAAGGTGGTGTTCCCGAGCACGCCGGCGGACGCGAAGGGCCTGCTGCTGGCGAGCATCCGCGATCCGGATCCCGTCGTGTTCCTGCTGGACCTGATGCTGGCCGGGTCGCGGGGCGAGGTGCCCGACGGGGCCGAGGCTATTCCGCTCGGCGAGGGCGTAATCCGCCGTCCCGGTACGGATCTGACGGTCGTGGCGATCGGATCGGCGGTGCCGCAGGCGCTGACCGCTGCTACCGAACTGGCGCACGCCGGAGTATCGGCCGAGGTGATCGATCCGCGGACGCTCGTTCCGTGCGACTGGCCGCTGATCTTCGACTCCGTCCGGCGCACCGGGCGGCTGGTGATCGCCGATCCGGCCCGCCGGACCTGCGGCGCGGCCGCGGAGATCGCGGCCCGCGCGATGGAGTCCTGCTGGTCCAGCCTGCGCACGGCTCCGGTCCGGGTGTCATGGGAGGACGTGCCGATCCCGTTCAGCCCGGTGCTCGAGCAGGCGGTCACGGTGTCGTCGGCAAAGATCCGCGCGGCGGCAGCCGCCATGCTCGGCGCGAGTTAGGAGCCGGGCGGATGGATGTACTCCTGCCGAAATGGGGCGTCACCATGCAGGAAGCAACGGTGGACGAGTGGCTGGTCACTGAGGGCCAGCAGGTCCAGGAGGGCCAGCCGATCGTGCGGGTCGGCACCGACAAGGTGGATGCCGAAGTCGAGGCTCCGGCGTCTGGCGTGCTCCGTTCCATCCACGTGCCCGAAGGCGAGGTGGCCCCTGTCGGTGCCGTCCTGGCCGTGATCGATGAGTCGTAGCGACCAGCATGTTCCGCGGGATCTGACGGTGCTCGTCGATATCGGCAGCACATACACCAAGGCCGTCAGCGTCGACCAGGCCGGCCGGGTCGTGTCAGCTACCCAGGCACCGACGTGCCCGGATGATCTGCGCGCCGGATTCGAGACGGCGGCGCAGGCGCTGGGCGTGGCTGACCGGCGGTGTGATGACGCAGGTGCGGACAGCAGGGGTCACCTGGACCGGCGCGACACCGGCGCGGCAACCTTTGCCTGCTCGAGCGCGGCCGGAGGCCTGCGGCTATTTGTGATCGGAATGGAGCCGTCGCTCACGGTGCGCGCAGGCCAGCGGGCCGCCATGTCGGCGGGAGCACGGGTGGTCGGGACCGCATCCGCGGCGGAGCTTCCCAGGCTCACCGTCGCCGACGTGGTCAGCACGGGCGCTGACATCGTCCTGCTCACCGGCGGCGCCTCCGGGGGAGACCGCGCCGCGCTGGTGGCCGGGGCCAGCGCCCTTGCCCTGGTCGCGCCCGGCCTGCCTGTCGTGGTGGCCGGCAACGAGGATGCGTATGAGGCAGCAGCGCCATTGCTCGGCGACCGGCCGGTCGTCCGGTTCCTGCCGAACGTGATGCCGCGGGTAGGCGAGCTGCGGGTCGAGCCAGTGCAGGAGGCCATCCGCGAGATATTCGCGGATCACGTCATGGGGTCGGGACGATTCGGATCCGCATCAGAACTGGCGGGCATCGTCGCGATGCCGACGCCGGCGGCCGTGCTTGCAGGCGTATCCGTCCTGGCACGGCTCGGGCCGGACTTCCCGTGGCTGGCCAGGCCAGTGCTGGTGGACATCGGAGGAGCGACCACGGATGTGCACTCCGTCCTGGCCGACGGCGCGCAGCGGTCAGTGGAAGGTGATCTTGGCCTGCGCGAGAGCGCGATCTCGCTGCTGAGGGCGGCGCGAGTGGCAGGCCTGGCCGGAGCTTTGGAGGCTGAGCTGGACCAGGCTGTGCGGGTTCGGCATGAGGATCGCTCGCAGTTGCCTGCCAGTGCTCAGGAAGCCGGCCATGATCGGACGCTGGCCAGATTCGCGTGCGAGATCGCTCTGGAGCGGCACGCGGGTACGCTGCGCTTTCATCCCGGACCCGATGGCGGGTCGCTGCGCGCGACGGGCCGGGACCTGCGGGCAGCCACTTGTGTGATCGGCTCCGGCGGGATATTCGCGCGGCACGATCGCGCCGGGGCGGAGCTGACCGCCGCGCTACGGTCCGCGCGCGAGCGCGGTGTGCTCGTGCCAGCCGAGCCTGTCGTGCTGACCGACGCCCAGTACCTTGTCTGGGCGATTGGCCTGCTGGATACGCAGGTGCCGGGTGCCGGGGAGACGCTTGCCCGGGTCTGGGCTGCGGAGCGACAGGGCGACGTCATTGCCGAAGGGAGCTGAGCGGGCGATGACGGGCGCTGACGGCGAGCTGGTCCCGCGCGGGCTGCCGAGCGGGCACGACCTGGTGCGCCGCGGCCGGGAGATCGCGGCGTCGCTCAGCACGGGATGGGCACGCTACTGCCGGGAGCGCGGTGTCCGGTCCGAGCGGCACTACAAGCAAGCCTGCGCGAGCCGGGACGAGATTACGTACTACATCAATCTCGGCCTCAAGTCCTGGCCCGAGACGCGGGCGGCGCTGGAAGAGATCCTCGCGGCCTGCCGTGAGCGTGACCTGCGGGTCGATCGCGTGTCGCTGACCGCTGACCGCCGGATGGGCCTACCGCCGGATGCCCGGCGCGATGCCCTGGAAGAGACCGGGATCATGTTCTGGACTCCGCGGGACTGGCACGGTGCGGCCGATGACCTGGACGTCGAGCCGATTCTCAACGACCACGCCGTCGGCAGCCCGGCGTCGGTGGAGAACGCCTGCGAGGCGATCGCGGCCGGGTTCGGCTATATCGGTAACCTGTCCCAGCAGGCCTACCGGTATCCGGGCTGGTCCTCCGATGCCGACCAGATGATCGCCACAGTCATCGGGATGGGCGTGATCGCCGGGAAGAAGGATGACGGCGTCGTCCTCGACTCTTACATCGACGACGGTTTCTGCGCAACGTTCCATGACGCGGCGACGTCGCTCGCCTGGTGCATGCTGCACCGGCATATCGCCGATGACCTCGTCGGTGTCGCCTATGCGCCGAGCTACGGATCGACATTCGCGGACCCGATGCTAAAGCAGGCATTCGGCCTGGCTCTGGACCGGATTAACACCTCGCGCGTGCCGCCCTCGCTCGTGCACGGCGACACCAATTCGCTAGAGGCGTGGTACTCCCTGGATCGCAACGCGGCGATCGTCACCAGCGACATCTACTTCACCATTGCCAGCCAGCTCGCCCATCCCACCGGCGCCGCCGTGCATCCCACTCCGCTCACTGAACCGAGCCGGATCCCGACCGTCGAGGACATTGTCCAGTCACTAGAGATCGGTCGGGAAGCCGAGCGCCGGGCCCGGTCTACCCGGGATCTGATCGACTGGCGCCCGGTCTACGCAATGCGCGACCAGATTATGGCCGGAGGCGAGCGTGCCTATCACAGTATGCTGGATGGCCTGCGGCTGCTCGGCGTCGATACCAGCGATCCGCTTGCGCTGCTGATCGCGACCAAGCGGCTCGGCGCGGATGAGATTGAGAGGGCCTTCGGCGCGGGCGAGTCTGATAGCAGCTATCCGAGAGGGCGAGTCCCAGTCGTTCCGACCGACACCCTTCGCCGCGCGACCGCGAACCGTCAGCGGGTGATCGATGCATTGGCCCAGCTCTCGCCGCTGCCCCAGGTTGCTGGCCTCCGCGTCGTGGCGGCGAGCGGAGACATCCATGAGTACGGTCTCTACGTTCTGACTGGAGTGCTGCAGAGCCTTGGCTGCGAAGTGGTCGATCTCGGCACTAGCGTCGATGCCGCGGCGATCGCGGCGGCGGCTGCCGAGACTGCCGCGCATGCGGTGGCACTCAGCACCTACAACGGGATGGCGGCCAGCCTGACCCGAGATCTGCTGGCCGAGTTCGGCCTGCGGGGGCTCAGCACCCGGCTGTACGTGGGCGGCCGGCTCACGGAGGATCTACACGGCGCGAAGAACGTCGACGTCACCCGGCACGTTGCCGAGCTCGGCGCAGTGCCCTGCGCGTCCGTCGAAGACATGGTGGTCGACATGAGCCGGTCGGCCGCCCAGCTCAGAACTTGCTAATGGCCGCGGGCGACAGGGTAGGAGAGGACCGAGATCATGACACAGGGAAGCGCTCTGATCGTAGGGGGCGGAACCGGGATCGGGCTTGCCGCGGCACATCGTTTCGTGGCACGCGGGATGCCTGTCGGCCTGTCCGGCCGTCGCGCCGATGTCCTGGCCGCCGCCCGGGAGGAAGTCCTGCAGCGTCATCCGGGCGCGATCGTCGAAGTCGCGGCCGCTGATGGCGCAGCAGAGAGCCAAGCTCACGAGATGGTCAGGTACCTGGCCGAGCGCCTCGGCCCGCCGTCTGTCCTAGTCGCCAGCGCCGGGATCTACGAGGGCTGCGATTTCCTGGACCTGACCGAGCAGGCCTGGCGGCACACCATGACCACGACGCTTGACTCGACCGTCTTCCCCGCTGTCGCGGCGGCGCGTCTGATGGCCGAGCGTGGCGGCGGCCGGATTGTGCTCCTCGCATCAACGAACAGCTTCGTTTCTGAGCCGGGTTCCACGGCCTACAGCGCGGCGAAGGCGGCAGCCAGCTCGCTGGCGCGGTCGCTGGCCGTCGATCTGGCCAAGTCAGGGATTCAGGCCAACGCTGTCGCGCCCGGCTGGATCCACACCGGTATGGTGGATGACTTCGTGCAGAACGCGACGCCGGAGACGCTGGCCAATATCAACCCGCTCGGCCGAGTCGGCCTGCCGGACGAGGTGGCGAACCTGATCGAGTACCTGGCACTGGACGCGCCGGACTACCTGACCGGCGCGACGGTGCTGATCGACGGGGGCCAGACTGCCGCTGCTCCATTGATATAACCTAAAATGTACAGGCTAACCGAAGTCACGGCTCGAGGTCCCCGGCGTACGCGATCCGGGCAATTGCGGAATCGCTGAGTGTCTCGCGGTCAGTCCCCGGAGGATACGCCAATGTCAGAAAGTTCTTCGATCGCTGATCATCCGCATGATGCTGAGGATGATGACTTCCAGCGGATAGGTCGGCGAGTTCTTGAGCTGCGCCAGGCGCATCGATATAGCCTGCGCGATCTGGCTCGGATGTCGGGCCTGTCGCCGTCCTTCCTCAGCCAGGTTGAGCGCGGTCGCGGCGAGCCGTCCATCTCCGCCCTGAAGCGCATCGCTTCCGCGCTCGAGGTCGAATTGCTGTATTTCTTCAGCTCGACAAAGGATGCGGAATCCAAGATGGTTGCTCGCGCGGGAACCGGCCAGCGGCTGCCCGCGATTAACGGAGTCGAGTTCCGTTTGCTCATCAATGAACCCGATAGCCGCCTGGAGCCTATCCACGGACGGTATGAGCCGGGCGGTCAAACCGGAGATGAGCCGATGGTGCACAACACCGCGCCGAGTGCGGTGGAGTGGGGAATGATCTTGTCCGGCCGTTTCAAGGTATGGGTCGGTGACGACGTCTTCATCCTGAACCCAGGTGACAGCATCTTCTTCCAGAGTTCCACGCCGCATCGCATCCAGAACATCGGTGAAGACATCGGAGAGTACATCTGGGTGAACTCTCCGTCATCGTTCTGAGTTCCGTCCTAGCCAGTCGGGCTCTGACCGCGCTTTGTCCACTGTCAGCGCACAATAATGTCCTCTAGGTATTGACATGTCTGCTGTGGACGAATAGCGTCAGTACTCATAGACGAGTACGTTCGGTGAGTGACGAGAGGTAGATGGTGATTCGGCCATCCTAGGTCGATGTGCGGCCTGGCAGAACGCCCGGCCTGATTGCCGCACCAGGTGCTTGTTCTACTCTTTTCGTCGCTCTGGTCATAAGTCGGAGACTGCAGGTGGCAACTGGGCAGGTCACGGTGGCACTAGTCGCCACTTTGGACACCAAAGGTCCAGAAGCAGCCCTGTTCGCGGATCTGATCCGGGCTCGAGGCGCGGCCGTGCGAGTGTACGACACCGGCATACGCCCGCGTGCCGATCCAGTCGTCCAGTCCGACGTCAGTAATGATGCTATTGCCCGGTCTGGCGGCATGACGATCGAGGAGGTTCGGGCGCTCGGAAGTCGCGGTGAGGCGATCGCGGCGATGGCATGCGGCCTATCCCATCTGCTACCAGAGGACTATTCCCGCGGACTGTTCGACCGGGCCGTCGTCATTGGCGGGCTGAATGGCGCGGTTCTGGGTGCTTTCGGACTTCAGCAGCTACCGTTCGGCGTCCCGAAGCTGATAGTGACGCCGGTCGCATCCGGCACCCGCCAGTTCGCGCCATTCGTTGGGACGTCGGATATTGCGATCATGCATTCGGTTGTCGACCTGCAGGGGGTCAATAGCTTCACTACCGAGGTGCTGAGCCACGCTGCGTCCTATATGACTGGCCCCGATGTTGCAACTCTAGCTGTACCTAAGGAACACGGTGGTATTGCCATAACTATGAATGGCAATACCACTCCCGTCGGCATGATGATTCTGAGCGAGCTTGATGGCCGTGGCTGGGACGTCGTGGCCTTTCATTCCAACGGCGTTGGCGGTTCAGCGATGGAGCGCCTGGCCGGCGAGGGCCGCTTCATCGCCGTGATCGACCTGACGACCAATGAGATCGTGGACCGCGAGCTCGGCGGCGTGTACCCTGGACCGCCGTCTCGCATGCGGGCGCTGGCGGACAGCGGTCTGCCGATGGTATTCGTGCCTGGCTGCGTCGACTTCATCAACCAGAATCCAGCCCTCGTCCCGGCAGACCGGAAGCGAACCCGGCACAGTCCGGGGCTCGACCTGGTTCGGGTGACGGCCAAGGAAGGCGAGCGGATTGCACGGATCTTCGCCGAGTCGGTGAATTTGCATTCCGGCCCAGTGGAGGTCGTGGCACCGACGCGAGGATTCTCGCCGTCGGCGGCTGACGACGGACCGCTCGCCGACCCGGCGGCGGACGAGATCTTCCTGAGCACCCTGACGTCTGGCCTGGATGCGCGCATCCGGCTGACTCGCGTAGACACACCGATCAATGACCCGGCGGTTGCGCGTGCCGTACTCGACGCTGTCGACCGTGTGCTGGCCCGGTCCGCCGACCGGGCCGTGAGCCCGACCACCGAAGGAGCCCCTCATGTCAGCTAGCGGCAAAGACCTGCGGATGCGTCATCTGCTGCACCGGGATACGGGCACATGCATCCTCTTCGCCGCCTCGCACGGCACCAGTACGGCGACGATCTTCCACGAGCTGAACCAGACTGCGGACAAGGTCGCCGCGGCGATCGACGGAGGTGCGGACTCGGTTCTCATCAGCCCGCCGATCGGCAGGCTGTGCGCCGGGATTCTCCGGGAGCGGCCGCATGCCGGGTTCGTTGCCAAGGTGAGTGCGACCGCCTATGAGAGCTTCCGCCGCGAGACACCGATCTGGTCGTCCGAGGCGGCGATGGTGGCCGGAGCGGACGGTGTCGGCATCATGATGCAGCTCATTCCGGAAAACGAGGAAGCCGTGATCCGGCTCGTGGCGGAGTACGGGGAGGAGTGCGAGCGGCTCGGTATGCCGTACATCGTAGAAGCCGAGCTCCCGGGGGCTTATCAGGCGAACGCCTGGATGCCCGATGATCAGGTCAGCTATTTGCGCCGGGCATGCCGGCTCGCCGAGGAACTCGGCGCGGACATCATCAAGACCAACTGGCCGGGCAGCGCGGACGGGTTCGCATCGATCGTCGCGGCGGTGACCAAGCCGGTCATAGTGGCGGGCGGTCCGCGGATCGACGACGCCCAGCTTCTGGAGATCATCGACGAGGCCATGCGCGCCGGCGCGATCGGTGCGTCGGTCGGGCGCAACATCTTCCAGTCGCCAGACCCGGTGCGGGCGACCGCGAACATTGCCGCGGTGGTCCATAACCGGACGGCCGTGGCCAGCGTCCTGGCCGGCGGGGTGAGGTAGACGATGAAATACGGATTCTTCCTGCCGAATTTCGGACCTTTTGGGAACGCCCGGTGCTTGGCTGATCTAGCGGAACGGGCCGAAGTTGCTGGCTGGGACGGCTTCTTCATCTGGGACCACATCCTGTTCTCGGCGACTGAAAGCTATGACGTGGCTGATCCATGGGTCGCCCTGACCGCCGCGGCGATGACAACCGACGTGGTCCGGCTAGGGGCCCTGCTGACGCCGCTATCCCGCCGTCGGCCTTGGAAGGTGGCCAGGGAGACGGTCACGCTTGACCATCTGTCTGGCGGCCGCCTGATCTTCGGCGCGGCGCTCGGCTTCCCGCCGGACACGGAGTTCCAGCTGTTCGGCGAGGTCTGGCCAGACCTCGATCGGGCCCGCATGCTTGATGCCGGCCTGGAGTTGCTGACCGGGTTCTGGTCGGGCCAGGAGGTCAGCTTCTCCAGCGAGGATTACCAGGTCGGTCCGGTGACCTTCCGGCCTCGTCCGTTGCAGCAGCCGCGGATCCCGGTCTGGGTCGCCGGGTGGTGGCCGAACAAGCCGCCATACCGGCGGGCGGCCCGCTGGGACGGCGTCGTCCCGGAGATGGCGGACGGCAGCCTGCCCGGTGTTACCGAGGTTGCCGAGATGACTGCGTACATCGCGAAGTACCGGGAATCGGATCGGCCGCTAGATCTCGTCGTCAATGGCCATGACTGCTGGCGGCACGAGCACGAGATGACGGACTATGCCGAGGCGGGCCTGACCTGGTGGCTAGAGCGGGTCGATTCGGACCGGGCCTTCTCGGTTCGGGAAGCAGAGGTACTCATCGACCAGGGACCGCCTCGGTAGCGGCATCTAGACGATAACCGAAATATCATGGCAAGAGCATGGGAAGGATAGCAGATGCGTGGTGTGGTGATCGACGCCGAATGGGCGCCGAAGAATCCTGAGGAAATGACCGAACGGCAGCGAGCCGACCACTGGGCGGTCTACGCAAACATGGCGTACCGCAAGCCGACCGCGACGCTGACCGAGCTGGCTGACCCGACGAGCCCCGGCCCGCAGGAGATGATCCTCAAGGTCGGCGCGTGCGGGATCTGTGGCTCGGACGTGCACATGTTCGAGACCGACGACGACGGTTACATGCTTCTGCCCTATCACCTCAAGGCACCGGTCGTCACCGGCCATGAGATCTCGGGAACGGTGGTCGAAGTCGGCTCCGAGGTGTCCGGATTCGCCGCAGGCGACCTGGTAGCGGTCGAGGAGATCCAGTGGTGCGGCCGCTGTACCCCCTGCCGGGGCGGGTACTGGAATCAGTGCCAGTACGTCGAGGATCTCGGTTTCACCATCGACGGCGGATTCGCGGACTACCTGAAGGTCGACGTCAAGCATTGCTGGTCGCTCAACGAGGTCGCTGAGCGGTACGGGTCGGCGGAGATCGCGCTCGAAGTCGGCGCGACCTGCGAGCCGACCAGCGTTGCCTACGAGGGCATCTTCACCCGGGCCGGCGGGTTCAAGCCGGGCAGCGCCGTCGCCGTGTTCGGCGCGGGCCCGATCGGGCTGGCCTCGACGGCCCTGGTCGCCGCTGCCGGTGCGAGCAAGGTGATCTGCTTCGACACCCTTGCGGGTCGCAGGCAGCTCGCCAGCGATATCGGCGCCACTCACGTCTATGACCCGGCGGCGGTCTCGGTGCCGGAGGTGATCGCCGAGCTTACCCAGGGGCACGGAGTCGCGATGGCCGTCGAGGCGTCGGGCAATTTCCCGGCGGTCATGCGAGGGGCCGAGCAGGCTCTGGCGGTCGGCGGCAAGCTCGCTGTCATCGGCATGGACGGCCGTCCGGCCGAGATGATGTTCATCGACCATCAGCTCAAGGCACTGTCGACCTACGGCTCGCTGGGCCACTGCGGGTCGTGGGACTTCCCCAACGTGATCGGCCTGATGGCCTCCGGCCGGATCGACATGCACAAGGCGATCACCAAGCGGCATCCGCTGGACAAACTGGTCGAGGCGATCGAGGAGACGAAGCAGCGCGCGGACGGCAAGGTGCTGGTCAAGCCCGGCATCACGAGCAGCTGACATGGCGGCCGACACCCCGGGGTCTGAGCAGAAGCTCAGCTGGGGCATCCTCTCGACGGCCCGGATCGCTGGCGAGGTCATGCCTGGCCTGCAACGGTCCGCTCGGAATACGGTGCGCGCTGTGGCGAGCCGTGATCCCGGGCGAGCGGCAGCGTTCGCCCGGGAGTACGGCCTGCCGGTCGCCTACGCGAGCTACGAGGAACTGCTGGCCGATCCCGGGATCGACTGCCTCTACATATGCCTGCCGAACAGCCTGCATGAGCACTGGACTAGGGCGGCGCTCGAAGCTGGCAAGCACGTGCTCTGCGAGAAGCCGCTGACTCCGACCGAGGAGCAAGCTCGCGGACTGCACGAGCTTGCCGTCCGGCGCGGACTCGTGCTGGCTGAGGCCTTCATGTACCGGCATCACCCGAAGGCGAAGAAGTTGCGTGATCTCGTCGCGTCGGGAGCGCTCGGCGGGATCCGCACGATCCGGTGCTCGTTCAACTTCATGGTCGGTGACCCGGCGGCCGACATCCGTTATGACCTCGGTCTGGCCGGCGGATCGCTGCTCGATGTGGGCTCGTATTGCGTCAGCCTTGCGAACTACGTGCAGGATGAACAGCCAGCCGAAGTCTCGGGGATCGCTAAGCATGCGCAGTCCGGCGTCGCTGAGCAGTTCTACGGAATCCTGACCTTCCGCTCGGGCGCGGTCGCGATATTCGACTGCGCGATGAACGCACCGCTCTCGATCAGGGCATCTGTGCTCGGCAGCGCGGGCGAGGCGGTCATCGAGGTTCCCTGGTATCCGCATCTGCCGCCCACGACGATCGACGTCCGCTACGCGGACGGCCGCAGCGAGCAGATCGACGCCAGCGGCGAGAACGCCTACTTCCTGGAGACCGAGGACTTCGCCGCAGTCGTGCGCGGTGAGAAGTCGCCCGAGGTGGCGCCGGCCGAGACGCTGCGCAACCTGCGGACCCTCGGTCGGCTGGCGAGCAGCGCGGAGCAGCACGGAGCAGGCAGATAGTCCCGCACATTCGATGGTTCGGTCCGACGGCATCAGGAGAAAGTCATGGAACGGTTCACCGGCAAGAACGTCATCGTCACCGGCGGCGCACAGGGAATGGGCAAGGCGATCGGGGAGCGCTTCGCATCCGAGGGCGCACGGGTCCTGGTCGCGGACCTGAACGAGGCGGGCGCGGCTGCGACGGCGAAAGAACTCGGCGGACTGAGCATCGGCTGCGACGTCACCAAGGCCGACCAGGTCCAGGCGATGATCGACCACGGTCTCGCAGAGATGGGCGCGATTGACATTCTGGTCAACAACGCCGGCACGATCACCATGAAGTCGGTGACCGATCTAACCGAGAACGACTGGGACATGGTGATGGACGTCAACGCCAAGGGCGTCTTCCTGTGCACCCGGGCGGTCCTGTTCAGCATGCTGGAGCGCAAGTCGGGTGCGATCGTCAACGTGGCATCCCAGGCAGGCAAGCGAGGTTACAAGCTCTTCACGCACTACTGCGCATCTAAGGCGGCCGTGATCGTGTTCAGCAAGGGCGTCGCCCTGGAAGTCGCCCCGCACGTTCGGATCAACTGCGTCTGCCCCGGCATCGTCAACACCGACATGATGGAGCGGGAGTACGCCTGGGAAGAGGCGATGACGGGCGAACCCAAGGCGAGCATCCAGGAGCGCTGGATGTCAGGTATCCCGATGGGCCGCTTCCAGGAGCCGCATCACGTCGCGGGCCTGGTCGCCTTCCTGGCGTCTGACGATGCGAGTGAGATGACCGGTCA
>DATKQH010000333.1:0-4098 GCA_035532775.1 Streptosporangiaceae bacterium | reverse complement strand
GTCAGCGACGCCGACCTGACCCGGCTGGGCGTAGACGCCCAGCTTCTGCCGCTGGTCCGGCTGCTGACCAGCGACGCCCACCTGGACGCACTGCAATCAGTGCTGCCCGAGGCGCAGTACACCGCGCTGCTGGCCCTGACTCTGGGGCTGACCCCGGAAGAAGCCTGGGCTGAGGTGGCCCAGTTGCTGCCCGCTGACGCCCCACCCGGTGAGGTCGACCCCGGCGACCTGGTGTCCGCCATGGAGCGCACGCCGGGGCAGGTCACCTTCGTATCCGGCCAGGAGGAGCTGCAGCGCATCCTGGCGCACCCGTTTGCCTCCTGGCGCACTTTTCTGCATCCGAGCCAGCGGAAGATCGCGCACTACCCCAGCTACACGGGCCCGGCCCAGGTAACCGGCGGGGCAGGGACCGGCAAGACGGTGACCGCATTGCACCGGGCGACGTTCCTGGTGGCGCGCGAGGCGCCTGGCGGGCAGCCAGCCTCGGGCGGATCGGCCGCCGCCATCCTGCTGACCACATACACGCGGAACCTCGCCGAGGCCCTCGACGCGCAGCTCGCCCTGCTCGTGGAGGATCCAGCCCTGCGGCAGCGCATCGAAGTGACCAACGTGGACCGGCTCGCGTACAGCATCGTCCGGCAGTCCCGTGGCGCCCCCGGGTTCGCTGATGACCGCACGGTGCGGAACCTGTGGACCCGGGTCACTGAGGTCGCCGGGCTGCCGTTCACGCCGGCGTTCTTGCAGCATGAGTGGGAGCAGGTGATTCTGGGCCAGGATCTGCGCACGGAGCAGGCATACCTGACGTGCCTGCGCACCGGCCGTGGCAGGCCGCTGACCAAGGAGCAGCGCAGCCAGGTCTGGCAGGCCGCGCAGCGGGTCACCGGGGAACTGGCTGCCGCGCGGATGTCGACCACGCTCCAGCTGGCCAACGAGGCGACTGGCCTGCTCCGGACGGCCACGACGCCGCCTTATCGGCACATCATCGTGGACGAGGCCCAAGATCTGCATCCGGCTCAGTGGCGGTTGCTGCGTGCCGGGGTGGCGCCAGGACCGGATGACTTGTTCATCGCGGCGGACCCGCACCAGCGGATTTACGCAAGCCGCGTCTCGCTAGCCAGCCTGGGCATCTCGGTGCGAGGGCGGAGCCGACGGCTGGCGCTGAACTACCGGACGACACAGGAGATCCTCGCCTGGTCGGTGCCTTTGCTGGGGGCAGAGCCGGTCGCGGGACTGGACGGAGAGGCAGACTCGCTGGTCGGTTACCGATCCCCGATGCACGGGCAACGGCCGCAGCTGCGGAGGGCCGCGAACCGCCACGAGGAGCTCGTCTTCCTGACCGAACAGGTCCGCTCATGGCTCGACGCTGGGATCGAGCCGCACGCTATCGGCGTCGCGGCCCGGTCGGCCAGTCTGGGCCGCAAGGCCCGGGACGCCCTCAACGCGGACGGGATCACGACGGTGGCGCTCGGCGGTCAGGGGGCCAAAAAAGCCGTCCGGGCCGGAACCATGCACGGCATGAAGGGCCTGGAATTCCAGGCAGTCGCGGTGATCGGCGTCGAACAGGGGCAGGTCCCCGCCCTGGCCGCCGTCACCGCCGAGGATGAGGATGCCGTAGCGCACGCCCAGGACCTGCAGCGCGAGCGCTGCGTCCTGTTCGTCGCCTGCACCCGCGCGCGCGATCATCTGTACGTGTCCTACGCCGGTGATCCGAGCGTGTTTATCCTCAGGTGAGCAGACGGAACTAGGGCTGGACCGGTACTGACGACCTCAGCTGAACGCGCGAACAATGCCGGCCGGGTATCAAGCATTTACCGGGATCGCACACAACCGGAGCATCGCTTTGCTGTACCTCTTGCTGTACTTCGCTGCTGTACTAGCTCCGAACTACTTGCTCAGGAATTCGAAATCATCCGCTTAACAGGGAGAACACTGGTTTCGAATCGCCCGACCTCTTGCTTGCGACGCAACAGGTCAGGCGGCCTCTCGTGAGGGAGGACCAGTCATGCCGCTGACCTGCGGAGTCGTGCTCGGCCATGTCGAAGGAACAGGACGGGCGTGCTATCTCCGAGCCCGGACACCTGGATGCCGTCTGTTCGAATTTAAGCCATTGACCTGGGACGTGGAGCTATGGGGATTCGAACCCCAGACCTCTTGCATGCCATCAGCAGGCAGCCCGTCCGCCCGCGTACATCCCCGCAGGTCACCGTCCTGTCCCGTGCACCGCAGTGCGCTCTCGTCCGCACCGGTTGCGGTACTTCCGTGCTGTACTCCTTGCAAGGCGCCGCGCCCTGATCCTCAGGTCTTGAGGCCCGTGTTGTCCGATGCCAGGGCTATGCTGAGGCTACCTGGACCTGCCGGGAGGTGACGATGACCGCGCCGCACCCAGGCGAACCGCCCGCGATGGCACGCCCCTCGTGCACACCGGCCGCGATCAGGACCGTCCTGGCAGCAAACGCCGACCCCGGAACGCTCCGTCGCTACGACGCCGACCTGGACGCCGCGTTCGAGCAGGCACGCGTCGGCGGCGATCTCACGCCGCTCCTGGAAACCGTCCGCCGCTGGTGGTTCGAAGCAGACACCTGGCGCGACCCCGCAGTCCGCCGCGATTACCAGGCACGCGTCAGCCGCTACCTCACCGACGGCCTGCCGCCCCAAGGCCAGCGAGTGACTCGTGCGCAGGTCCGCGAACGATACGGCGTCTCACAGCGTGTTCCGCTGGGAACTGGACGAACCCGCAGAAGACGAGTTCGCCGGCTTGGGCCAGTCCGCGAAGAAATCCCTCGCCGAGTTCATGGACGCCGTGGTCATGGTCGACCCGGCCGAGTACCAGCGCCAGCCCAGCGAACCAGCAGAAGCCCTGCGCACCATGCCATTCGGCCGCCACAGCCAGGGCCATTCTCCGACACGTCACGGCACCAGATTGACCTGCAGAAAGGCAGGTCGAAGGAGCGTCCCGTCCGGCCGGATTCTCTATCGTGCTTCTCTCGTGATCTTGGCGGTCAGAGCCAGGATTCGCCGTCGGCGAGGTCGGTGTCGCCGGGGTGGTCGGTGAGGATGGCTTCGAGGGCAGTGATGATCTTTCCGGTGTCGTTCCTGGTGCGGCGGTAGGTGCCGGGGATGAAGATCATGCCGTAGTCGCCGGCGCCGCCGGGGGAGATGGCCTCGTGGTGCAGCGGGCGGAAGTCGCGCAGGTTGTTCGTGACGACGGCGCGGTGCTCGGCGCGTGCGAGCGCCAGGACGTCCTGGTCGGACAGGGCTTCGCGTCCGGGGTGCCCGGCGATGGCCTCGACGTCGTGCCCGCGGGCGCGGAGCTCGCGGGCGATGGCGGGGGCGAGCATCTCGTCGAGCAGCAGTTTCATCGCCGCAGGGCTGCCTGTCCGGCGAGGTAAGCGGCGTACGCTTCGGCGGTTTCCTGGTCGTTGGCGTCGATCTGCTGGTCGATCTCGTCGGTGTAGGCGCCGTAGTAGGCGATGGCGGCCTGGACCAGGCCGAGCGGGATCTCCAGGTAGCTGGCGGCTTCGGCCGGGTCGCCGTCGTTGTCGCGGACGACGGCGATGATCTCCCAGACATCCTTGCCTGTGCCGGTCAGGCGGGCGCGGCGGCCGGCCGGGCCGTCGGCGAAGCGGACCAGCGGGTGCTCGTCCATCCGCAGGCCCTCCTCGACGTAGCGCTGGGCCAGCGTCCGGGGCGGCAGATGCGCCCGGCGGGCGCGGGCTCCGAGGCGGCGGATGGTGGCGTCGTTCAGACGGACGCTCAGCGGCTGGCTCGTCATGTAGCCCAGTGTACTACCAAGTAGCACGCCGAAGCTAACACCGGGTCTAGCTCCGAAACGCTGTTCGCCGTCGTCTAGTGCTGTGAGGACGAAACCGCCACTAACGGCTACGGCGCAAAGCCGTGCGGATCAATGTCACGGCCTGAACACTGACAGCCGATCGCGGATCGATGACTGTGCGCCGCGTCTGTCCCATGCGGTGACCGACAGGGCCTCCGACAGCACAAATACGGCTCGTTCGGCGCGCCCCCTGGCTGGTCTGTCATCATTGGCTACGGCACTCAGAATGCCCGGATCTGCACGCTGCGTGGGAACCCGGTCCCGGC
>DATKQH010000332.1:0-35966 GCA_035532775.1 Streptosporangiaceae bacterium | reverse complement strand
CCCGGTCAGCAGTCCGACGGCGCCGGTGTGCTGGCTGACCGACCCGATCACCGGCCTGACCTGGCCGGGCTGCCTGAGCACGTCGATCCCGGCCACCCGCGCACGGCCCTGATCGGGTCGCGCCAGCGTCGTCAGGATCCTGACGGCTGAGGTCTTGCCCGCCCCGTTCGGCCCGAGCAGGGCGAAGACGCTGCCCGCTGCGACGGAGAAGCTCAGGCCGTCGAGCGCCCGCACATCTGACTTGTAGGTCTTGCGGAGGCCTTCCGCCTCCACGACTGGCTTGGTGGTCATCCCCTCGTCCCCTAACGACGCTCCTTGATGAACACTGTTCTGTACACGAACAATGTTTACTAAAGAACGGTGTTCTCGTCAAGTACACTGTTGGACGTGAGCGAGACAGCCGGCGGTCAGCCCCAGAGTGGCGGCGCGACCACCCGAGCCGGCCAGGCCAGGGCGCCGGAACCGCCATGGCGGTCCACGCCGCGCCGCGGCCGCCCGCCACGCCCCCAGCTCAGCCGGGACCTGGTCGTCACGGCTGCGCTTAAGGTCGTCGAGTCAGAAGGTGGCGACGCGCTGACCATGCGCCGCGTCGCGGACGAGATCGGCGTCTCGGCGTCGTCGCTTTATGGCTACGTCGCCAACAAGGAGGAGCTCGTCCATCTGGTCCTCGAGCAGATCATGGCGGAGATCCCATTTCCCCAGCCGGGAGGCGACTGGCAGGACATGCTGCGGTCCTGGGCCAGGGAGACACTCGGCGTGTTCCGGCGTCATCCGGGAGTTGCCGGACTGACGCTCGGCCGGGTTCCGTTCGGCCCGGCCATGCTGACCGGAGTCGAGCGGATGCTGGCCAGCATGCGCTCGGCGGGCATCCCGGACCAGGTGGCTGCCTTCGCCGGGGACCTGGGCAGCCTCTACGTCGCGGCCTACGCTCACGAGCAGGATGTGACGCCGCTCGCCGAGCCGGAGGACTTCGCTGCTCAGGCCGCCGCCTGGCTCAAGTCACTGCCGCTGGACGAATTCCCCCACACGGTCGCCGTCGCCGACCGCATGGTCGCGGGAAGCGGCGACGACAGGTTCGAGTGGGCCTGGACGTTCTCATCCGTGGCCTGGCCTCTTACCTGACGTCTCCGCCTACCCCGGAAGCGCACTGGCCGAGCCGGTAGATCCGGCGTGCCGTCCCGCCGAACACCGCTGCCCGCTCGATCAGGCTGAGCCCGGCCGTCAGGGCTCTCGCGGCTGCGACTACCTGGCCGTAGGACGCCGACAGGGTGCAGACCGGCCAGTCCGAGCCGAACATGATCCGGTCGGGCCCGAAAGCCCCGAGCACTACGTCGTAGTAGGGCACGAGGCGGGCGACCGCGCTGCCGCCGCCCGCGTGCTCGCCGGCCGGCGGCGCCTCGCCAAGCACGCCAGAGAGCTTGCAGACCGTATTGGGCAGCGCCGCCAGCCGGCGGATGCCGGTCATCCAGAGTTCGTCAGGCCGCGAGCCGAGGTCCGGGTTGCCGAGATGATCGAGCACGAAGGTCAGGCCAGGACGGGCCTCGGCGGCGTCGATCGCGGCGGGCAGCAGGTCAGCGGGCACGACGATGTCATAACAGAGGCCGGCCGCGCCGACCGCTGCCAGGCCGGCCAGCACGGCGGGGCGCCGCAGCCAGTCAGGGTCGTCCTCGGCCAGCACGGGGTGCCGGATGCCGCTCAGCAGGCCGCCGTCCGGACGCTCGCGCAGCGCGTCGAGCGCGTCGCCGACTCCGGCGGACTCCAGGTCGGTCCAGCCGACGACCCCGGCGATCAGGTCACTGGCCGCCGCCAGCGCGAGCAGTTCAGGTGTCTCCGCGTGATCGGCGACGGTCTGCACGACGACGGTGGCCGTGACCCCCGCCGCGCTGGCCAGCGGCCGCAAGTCAGCCTCGCCGTAGTTCCGCAGCAGCGACTCGTTGCCTGGCAGCTCGAGCCACGGCTGGGGCCGGACGGTCAGATCCCAGACATGCTGATGGGCGTCGACGATGCCCGCGTCGATGCGCGTCGCGGTCTGGTCCGCCGGGCCGTCGGACACCGCTACTCGATGCGGGACGTGATGGGCGTGCCGACTTCGACCGTGCGGCCGACCGTGCAGATCTTGTCATGCGACCTGCGCACCGCGTCGGGCAGCAGGGCGCGCGCCTCGTCGCCCTGCTCGGTGCCAGGGAAGACAACCCGGAACGTCACCGCGATATCGGTCAGCCGGCTGCCGTTTGCGTCGCGCATCTTGTCGGCTTCCACCGTGACCTCGAGGGCATCGGGCTCCGCCCGGCGCGAGGTGAGAATGTCGACGTCGATCGAGGTGCAGCCACCGACGGCGGCCAGCAGCAGCTCGGTCGGGGTGAAGTCGGTTCCGTCGCCGGTGCCGAAGGCGATCTCGCCGCCCCGCTCGTTGCTGACGGTGAACCGTCCGCTCCCGACCCGGCGGACAGTGACCGTGCGGTGTGCAGAACCAGGCGCCATCCTCCTACCCTGCCACAGGGGGCCGACCTTCACCGCCGCGCTAGGGCCACCTAACCGCTGCCGCGCTAGGGAGCCTGGGCCAGCGCGCGGGCGGTGGTGCCGCGATCGCCGATCAGGATCGCGGCGGCGGCGAGCACGAAGTACGTGAGCGCGCTGATCCGGGCCCGGCGGCGCCTCGCTCGCGGGGTTCTGGCCAGCCGGTCAGCCAGCCACGAGGCGAGCAGGACGTAGCAGGTGTCGGTGACCACGGCAATCGTGAGATAGATGATGCCGAGCACGATCACCTGACGCGCGACTGCCTGGCCAGGGCGGATGAACTGCGGGAAGTACGCGAGGAAGAACACGGCGACCTTCGGGTTGAGGAGCTGGACGACCAGCCCGCGCCCGTAGGCGCCCCAGTGCCCGCGCCGGGCAGGCTCCCGGTCCGCTTCGTCTCCCTCGTCGTGCTGCCGCCAGGCGCGGATCCCGAGCAGGACGAGGTAGGCCGCGCCGCCGTAGCGCAGGACGGACAGCGCGAGCGCCGACGTGGCCAGCAGGGCCGTGATCCCGAGGGCCGCGCCTGCGATGTAGACGGCCTCGCCGGTCTCGATCCCCAGCATCGAGGCCAGGCCGGCCCGGCGGCCGCCACCGCCCACCGAGCGTCCGACCACGTACAGCACGCCGGGACCTGGCGTTGCCGTGAGGACGAAAGTGGCGAGCGCAAAGACAGCGAGGAGACCGGGCGATGGCATATCAGCCAGCCTATCGCCGGGCACTCGACGAGGATCACCGGGCGATGCTCATCCGGATTCAATTCCCGAAGTAAAAGAAGCATAGTGCTATCTATCGGCGCGTAGCCTTCTCATTACGAAGCCTGTGACCCTGCACCGGGTGTCTAAACGGGCATCGGCTCCTCGGCCGGCCGGGCGGCCTCTCCCAGCTTGTCCTCGTGGCGCCCGAGCTGGCGGCCGAGCCGCACGCCGAGCAGGACGGTGCCGAGGCACCCCGCGCAGAGCAGGCCGATCCACACGGCGGAAAGGCCGGCGGCGATCAGCCCGGTGCAGATCGCTGGCGACGCCACGAAAGCCACCGAATAGGTCAGGCTGGCCAGGGCGTTGGCGCGGCCCCTGATCCGGTCGCTGGCCAGGCTGTTCACCAGCGGCGGCACCGTCGGGGCCATGACGGTCTCGCCGAGCGCGAACATGCCGCTGAAGGCCATCACGCAGGCGATCCGCCAGCCCGGCGAGGCAGGCAGCGCCGACAGGCCGAAGACAGCCCAGGCGGCCGCCCAGATCAGCCCGATGAGGGACAGGGCGCGACTGCGCCGCAGCCGCTGGACCAGGCGGAGCACGAGCAGCTGGGAGCCGACGATGATGGCCGTGTTCAGCGTGATGGACAGCGCGACGACGTGCACGGATACCCGCGCCTGCACGGTCGCGTAGGCCGGCAGTCCTGAGTCCATCGCGGCATAGCCGGTGAAGGCCAGGACGAGCATGGCCAGCAGCACCGTGCGGAGGCCGCGGCTGGCGAGCACCTCCCGGTAACGTGCCGCGGGCTGACCGGTCTCGTGCGCGGCACGCACGTTCGGGAGCGCGGACACGAGCAGGGCGAAGATCACGCACGACAGCGCGTTGGCCAGGAACAGCACCTGGAACGACCCCGCATGATGAACGTCGACGACCGCGGCACCGATCGCTCCGCCGACGCCGATGCCCGCGTTGACGCCGGTGAAGTTCATGGCGAAGGCCCGCTGCTGCCCGGCTGGGTCAGAATTGATCCCGGCCAGCATCGTCTGGAACGCGGGGAACGCGGGCCCGAGGGATGCGCCGAGCCCCAGCATGGCGGGAACGGCGCTCGGGACGCTGTGTGCCCAGGCCAGCCCGGCCTCGCCCAGCGACTGCCCGGCCAGGACGACCATCAGGACCCGGCGGGCCCCGAACCGGTCGAGCGCCACGCCCGCGAGCGGCACCGCGACCAGGCCGGCCGCGCCTGAGGCGGCCAGCAGCAACCCGACCACGGGCAGCGGGATGCCCCTGGCCTGATGCAGGTAGATCAGGGTCAGCGGCAGCACCAGCCCGGTGCCCAGGGCCGACACCGCGTCGCCCGCGATGAGCAGCCAGGTCGCGCGCGGCAGGCGGGTACTTGTCATGGTCTCTACCCTGCCGGCCAGGCGGGCGGCGGGTCCAGCGAATATCAGGCGCCGACGACGCCGTCGATCGCCTCGCGCAGGAAGTCGGCGTGCCCGTTGTGCCTGGCGTACTCCAGGAGCACGTGAATCATGACCAGCCGCAGCGACACGTCCTCGTCCCAGCGGGCCTGGTGGCCGAGCACGTCGAGCGACGGCGCCTCCGCCTCGATCCGGCGCGACTGCTCGACCTCTGCCTGCCAGGCGGCGAATGCCTCGGAGCCAGCCGCCGCCCGCGCGTCGTAGGCCACCTGGTAGTCGCCCTGGTCCGACCAGACCAGGCCGATGTCCTCGGCGCTGATCACCCGGCGGAACCAGGTGCGCTCGACCTCGGCCATATGCCGCACCAGGCCGAGCAGCGACAGGGTCGACGGCGGCATGGACTGGCTGCGCAGGTCGTCATCGGTCAGGCCGTCGCATTTCACCGCCAGCGTCGCGCGCTGGTAGTCGAGGAAGCCGCGCAGCATCTCGCGCTCGCCGGCGGTGACCGACGGGCCGGTCCGCTCGGTGCTCACGAGCAGCGATGGGCCCGGGTGATGGCCCGGAAGACCGTCCACTTCGTCGAGCCAGGCCGGTGACCTGAGTAGACCGTGCGGTACTTCCCGGCCCGCCCGGCCAGGACCTTCCAGAAGCGCCAGCCCGCCGAGGGCGCCTTGCCTGCCCGGTAGAAGAACCGGCGGTGTGCGGGGCCGGAGACCGAGACCCGGTAGGCGCGCGAGCCGCCGGAGATCTGCTGGAACCACACGCCGACCTTGAACTTGTGCCCCACGCACACCGACCTGGCCGGCGCGTTCACGAGCACAACCGCGGGCGCCGAGACCCGAGCCGGCGCGGCCACGGCCTGACCGCGTGCCTGGACGGCCCCGGCCAGGCACGCGGGCGCGATCACGACCGCGCAGCCCGCACCTGCCGCCGCCAGCAAACCGAGCCGTACGCTGCGCATCGCGCTGTCCCTCCGGGATATCCGCGCCACGACCGTGGCGGTCGCTGCCGGTGATGAATGCTGCCTCGAGCCTACCTAGCGCGGCCGGCCAGCTGGCGGTGCGGGCCAGCCCTTAACGATGCCTCTGACCTGGCCTTACCATGCGAAAATGCAGGATAGCGGCAGGGCGGCAAGCTCCGGGCCGGCATAATCTTGATCAAGTCTTTATCCGGCCGCGGGAGCCGCCGGATCGCGCTCAGCACGGATCGGCAAGGGCTGCGGCAACGGCGTAGGGCAGCGGCCGCGGAGTCACGAGAAGGGCCCGGGCCAGGTACCGTATTTCCGGCCGCAACGGAACCAGCACTGCTTCGCTGTAGCGCCAGGCGCCGACCTCGTCACCGCCGCATCGGCCGGCTATATCGCGGCGGAATCGCCGTGCGTCCCCGCCATCCGCCCGCCACGTCGCCAGCCAGCGTCCGAGCTCGGCGTCGCCCTCGAGCATGGTCCAGGTCATCAGCCGCTCGGCGATCTGCCCGGCGGCGTCGATCACGAACGCGGTTTGCGTTGCTCCCCGGATTCTATGAACCCTGCCCTCGGACCGGACGCCGTGATGAATGCTCGCGGAACTGAACTGCGCGCCGGTGGCGAGTGCGGCGATCGCGTGGCCGGCCTCGTGCCAGGCCGTCCGGACCGCCGCCGTCCTGGCCGGCCCGTAGGTCGGGTAGCAGCCGCAGTCGTACCGCTGCCTGATCCACTTGTCATGCACGAGCGACTCGTCGTCGTAGCGGATCAGCCGGGCAAGCTCGGCGTCAATCCCGGCCAGCGTCCGGTGCTGCGAGGGCGTCAGCATGAGCAGACGATAGGTCAATGGCAGCCGCGCGGGCTGGTATCTGGGAGGCTCATGCCTATCAGGGCGCCGCGTTTGCGCGGCCTTTTCCGGCCCGGTGCCCATGGACGTGCAGAAGCAGGTCTCGTGCTCGGTGGGGTGCACGGCTGATTGTCAGTGGCGGCTGATAGGACGATGCCATGACATCGAACGGGATTCGCTACGGGGCGGTGCTGCCAGGCGGCAGCGCTACGGAGCAACTTGAGCTGGGGCTGCTGGCCGAGCAGGCGGGCTGGGACGGAGTGTTCACCTGGGAGGCCGCTTACGGCGTCGACCCGTGGAGCCTGCTCGCCGCGATGGCCGTCCGGACCTCGCGGGTCAGGCTCGGCACGATGCTGACGCCGCTGCCCTGGCGGCGGCCGTGGAAGCTTGCCAGCCAGGTAGCCACCCTGGATCAGCTCTCCGGCGGCCGCGCGATCCTGGCCGCCGGCGTGGGCGCGACCGACACCAACCTGCCGGACACCGGCGAGGTCACTGACCTGCGCGGCCGCGCCGAGATGCTCGACGAGGGCATCGACCTGATCCGCGCGCTCTGGGACGGGCAGAGCGAATATCGCGGCAAGCGCTACCGCTACCAGTCGGGCCGGATGGACCTGGCCGCCGCTGTCCGGCCGGTCCAGGATCGGATCCCGCTCTGGGTGGTCGGCGTATGGCCGGGCGAGAAGTCGATGCGCCGCGTGCTGCGCTGCGACGGGGTCATCCCGCAGTACCGGCTGTCGGGCCGGCCGCCAGAGCCCGCTGACGCGCGGGCCGCCAGGGACTGGCTGACGGACGAGGGTGCCAGGCCGGACCTCGACGTAGTCGCTGATGGCGAGACCCCGGCCGGTGACCCGGCAGCGGCACGGGCCCAGGTGGCCGCCTGGGACCAGGCCGGCTGCACCTGGTGGCTGGAGACTCGCTGGGGCGTTCAGGAAGACCTGGCCGACCGGATGCGCGCCATGCGCGACCGGCTCGAGGCCGGGCCGCCGGCCGGCGGCCCGGCGGAAGGGGCGCTGCATTGATCGGCCGGATGCACCATGTGGTTCGACTGTCCCGACCCCGCCGCGGCAGGGTTCTCCGCCACCGACGCACTGACCTTCGGCTCATCGACGAAGACATGCAGTTGTACCTCGTCGGGCGTCGCGGTCGCGAAGATTCTCCCGCGCACCCGGAACGAGGTCATGTCGAAATGCGGTTCCTCGGTCGCCTCGGGCAGCGCCAGCGCGAACCGGCGCACCAGGTCCAGGTCGATCCGGTCGCTGTCGGGCACCGGATCAGGCTAGCTCGCGAGTGCCGCGTAGGCGGCGGCCTGGATGTCGCGGTGCACGATGGGCGGCTCGGCCGATTCGAACATGCGCTGGGTCAGGACGATCACCGTCAGGTCCTGGCCCGGATCCACGAGCCAGGACGTGCCGAGGCCGCCGTCCCAGCCGAACGCGCCGCTGTCCAGGACCGCCTGGCAGAACCCCCAGGACCGGCCGGTGAAGAAGTCCGGGCCAAGGCCGCCGCGGGACTTCTGCTCCGCGGTGAGCTGATCGGTCGTCATCGCCCGGACAGCGCCGGCCGACAGCACAGGGGTACCTCCCCGGAGCAGCATCCGGGCGAAGGCGAGCAGGTCATCGGCGGTCGAGATCAGGCCGGCGGCCCCGTCGCCGAACGCAGGCGGCCGGCTCCACGCGCCGCCTGGCTCATCGTGTTCGACGAGACCGGCCGGAGTGGGCGCGTAGCAGGTGGCCAGCCGGTCGGTCTGCGCGGTCCAGAAGGCCGTGTCGCGCATGCCGAGCGGCTCGAAGACGCGCGTCCGGATCACGTCCGCGAGCGGCTGGCCCGCGGCCCGCGCCAGAAGGACGCCGAGCACGGACGCCCCGGTGTTGTAGAGCCAGCGCTCCCCCGGCTGCGCCAGCAGCGGCAGTGAGCCGAGACCCGCTATCCAGGTGTCGGGATCGGGCTGAACGTCCGGGTCCGGCGGCCCGATGGTCGCCAGCCGCAGCTCGTCGGCCGCGGTGACCACCGGCCACGGCTCAGCCGAGGCGAACATCTCCACGGCCACGCCGAAGCCGAAGGTGAACGTCAGCAGGTCCCTGGCCGTGATCGCGCGGTGCGCGGGCACGGTGTCATCGAGCGGCCCGTCCATCCGGGCGAGCACTCGCTGGCCGGCCAGTTCCGGCAGGAGCCTGTCGACGGGCTCGTCGATGTTGATCAGCCCCTCGTCGGCGAGGGCAAGGGTCGCGGCAGCCGTGATCGGCTTGGTCGTGGAGGCGATCCGGAACAGCGAGTCGCGGGCGACCGGCGCACCGCCGAGCGACAGCGTCCCGAGTGCCTCGACATGGACGTGGTCGCCGCGAGCGACCAGGGCGACGAGCCCGGGGACGCGATCGTCGCCGACGTGGTGCTGAGCCGCCTCGTGCAGCCGCTCGAGACCGTCGGCGGTCAGCCGGTCAGCCATCGGAGTCCTCCTTCGAGCGGAACGGCCGTCGTCGCTACGCCGGTTGGCGACATAGGTTAGTCCTATGACGGAGCAGCCGATGCCTGAGGAGATCCAGGCATTCGCGTTCTTCCTCGCCGACCATGTGGTGGTGGAGAACGGGAAGCTCTATGTCAACGGCGGATTCTGGAATCAGGTCTACAGCGCCGAGTATCCGGTCGCGAGGGCCTTCGGGTTAGCCGCTGTGCTGCACATACCGTGGCGCAAGCACCACCAGGGCCATGCGTTCACCGTGACGTTCGAAGACGCCGACGGACGGCCGCTCACGGCCCGGTTCGAGGGCCAGTTCCGGGTCGGGACGGCACCGAACATGCGAGTCGGCGATTTCACCGTCATGCCAGTCGCCGCATTCGTCACCAATTTCGTCTTCGACCGGCCGGGTGACTACGCGGCGCTGCTCGAGGTCAACGGTGCCGAACTGGCGCGTTGGCGGTTCAGGGCGATCGAGGCTCCCGACCCGGTCGTCGGCACGCAGGCCGGCGCGGGCTCCGGGCCGCTCCCGGAGGAACCCTAGCCATGGACGGCTGGCGGGACAGGCTCGCCGCCGACCGGACCGCAGCCACGGAGCGGCTGGCCGGGCTGAGCCGCGAGTTCGACGACCTGGTCGAATCGGCAAGCCTGGCCAACACCGATGACGAGCACGACCCCGAGGGTGCGACCGTCGCCTTCGAGCGCCAGCACGTCGCGGCGCTGATCAGCCAGGCCAGGGACCGGCTGGACGAGATCGACGCCGCGCTTGCCCGGCTGGACGAGGGCAGCTACGGCGTGTGCGAGCGGTGCGGCCAGCCAATCGGCGACGAGCGGCTAGCCGCCCGGCCAGCAGCCATGACCTGCGTCCGCTGCGCCGCCCGGCGCTAAGCAGCGATCGGGCGGGTCAGGCAGGCTGTGCGCAAAGTGCGCGATCCGCGCGGTCGGCGCCGGGCCGCTGGCCAGGAGGCTCCCGGATTTCAGACTGGCACCGACAGCGACAGGCCGAACCTGGCCTGCGAGTCGGTCCACCAGGAGCGCAGCTCAAGCCCGGCTGCTGCCAGTTCGGCCGCTACCCCGTCCCGCCGGAACTTCGCGGAGATCTCCGTCCGCATCTCTTCTCCGGCGCTAAACGGGACGGTCAGCCCGATCGCCGGCAGCAGCACGGTCTGGTCGACCGCGGACCTCAGCCGCATCTCGATCCACTCGGCCCCGGCGTCCCAGACCGCGACATGCTCGAACTCGTCGAGGTCGAAGTTGCCGCCGAGCTCGGCGTTGAGTACGCGCAGGATGTTCTTGTTGAACTCGCCCGTCACCCCGGCGTCGTCGTCGTAGGCGGCGACCAGCACGGCCGGGTCCTTGACCAGGTCGGTGCCGAGCAGCAGCGCGTCGCCGGGGCGCAGCCGCGCCCGCAGGCTGGCCAGGAACTCGGCGCGCTCGGCAGGCAGCAGGTTGCCGATCGTTCCGCCGAGGAAGGCGACCAGCCGGGCGCCGCCGGCCTCGGGCAGCCCGGGGTGCTCCTGGAAGTCGGACAGGACCGCCTGGACCTGCAGGCCGGGATAGCGCTCCAGCATCCGGCTGGCCGCTGTCACCAGGGCCGACTCGCTGACGTCGACGGGAACGTAGCTGGCCAGGGTGCCGCCATCACGGAGCGCGTCGAGCAGCAGCCTGGTCTTGTCGGCTGTGCCCGATCCGAGCTCGACCAGCGTGGCAGCCCTGGTCGCGGTCGCTATCTCGGCGGCCGCGGCGACGAGGATCTCCCGCTCGGCGCGGGTCGGGTAGTACTCATCGAGCCGGGTGATCTTGTCGAACAGCTCGCTGCCGCGCTCGTCGTAGAACCACTTCGGCGGCAGTGACTTCGGCGTGGCCGTCAGCCCGGCCAGCGCGTCGGCGCGCAGCGAGGCCTCGAAGAAGCGGTCGGGCAGTCTTCGGTCGATCTGGATGCTCGTCATGGGCGTGCCGCCTTCCCGTTCGGATGGCCGGCTGCCTCGGCCGGTCTCAGCTGCCCGGCCTGCGACGTCGCCGCCGCTATCGGCCGGACGGTCACCGCGGCTGTGGTCGCCTCGACCACGCTGCAGTCGGGCACCTTGTGCCAGGCGGGGTCGGTGTCCGACGGCTCGGACGCGACGATCACGCCGTCGGGACGGTGCCGGTAGCAGAGCGAGTCCCCGGCCGCCGTCGCCGCGATCACCTCCCCGTCGGTGAGCAGCAGGTTGAACCGGCCGGTGCCGCCGGCCGCCCAGATGTCGGTAACGGTGGCGGCCAGCGCGTCAGCGGGCGGCTCCCCCGCCCGCAGCCTGGGCAGCACCATCCCCCACAGCAGCGCCGTGTCGCAGCGCGCCTGCAACTGGAGCAGGTCAGCCGCGGGCAGCCGCTCGGCCAGCCGCAGCACGGCAGCCGACGCCTCGGCGAGACTGGCCGGCGCGGTGACCGCCGGGGCGGGCTCGGTGATCGACTCGCCCGCCGCCTCCGCCCTGGCCGACGCGGTCATCCGGCGGCGCGGCGTGGTTGACCCGCCTGCCGCAGCCGACCATCCCACGAGCGCTCCGTTAAGGCTGAAAAGCCATCTTCCGTCGGTGTAGGGCGCGGCTGCCGCCGCGCCCGTGTCCGTGCCGACCGAAGCCGAGCGGACCGCGCACAGCATCGCGTGAGTGCGGGTGACCCGCGCGAGGTCGGGCAGGCAGTCGTCGGACCAGATCGGTCCGGTCCGCCGGTACCGCGCCGGAAGCGGATCGTCGTCGGAGTACCAGCCGACGCCGAAGCCGTCCACGTTCATGGTGCCGTGCTTCTGCCAGCGGGGCGCCCACGCCTGCTCCACCAGGCTGTGCGGCGGGTCGAACAGCACGGACCTGATGCTGACCTGGTCGCCGAGATAGGCGAAGTGCCGGCACATCAGACGAGATCCGCGTCGCGGGCGGTGCGGAAGCCCGCGAAGATCTGCCGCCTGATCGGGTAGTCCCAGTTCCTGAACGTGCCGCGGCAGGCGACCGGGTCGGCGGAGAAGGCGCCGCCGCGCAGCACCTTGTAGTCCGGGCCGAAGAAGACCTCCGAGTACGCCCTGTACGGGTAAGAGGTGAAACCCGGGTAGGGCAGGAAGTCGCTGGCCGTCCACTCCCAGACATCGCCGATCAGCTGCCTGGCACCGCACGGCGCGGCACCGTCCGGGTACGACCCGGCCGGCGCGGGCTGCAGGTGCCGCTGGCCGAGGTTGGCCAGGGCGGGTGCCGGGTCGTCGTCGCCCCAGGGATAGCGGCGGGACCGGCCGGACTCCGGGTCGAATCTCGCTGCCTTCTCCCACTCGGCCTCGGTCGGCAGCCTCCGGCCCGCCCACCGGGCGTAGGCGTCGGCCTCGTGCCAGCAGACGTGCATGACCGGCTCGGCCGGCGGCACCGGCTCGAGGGCGCCGAACCTGCGGCGCAGCCACTGGCCGGCGCCGCCCTGCTCCCAGAACAGCGGCGCGGTCAGGTCCGCCTGGTGCCGGTGATCCCAGCCGGCCGGGTTCCACAGCCGCTCCTCGTAATAACCGCCGTCGGCGATGAACTCGGCGTAGGCGGCATTGGTGACCGGCGTCATGTCCAGGTAGAACGGCAGCAGGTCGATGTCGTGGGCAGGCCGCTCGTTGTCCAGGGCCCATGGCTCGGCGGAGGTGCCCATCGTGAACGGGCCGCCGGGCACGAGTACCTCGGCTGGCAGCCTGAGCACGTCGGCCGGCGCGGATCCCGGCGGCGGCGCGGTCAGGACCGGGCTGCCCCGCCTGAGCTGGTGGGTGGCCAGCATCGTCTAGTCGTGCTGCTGCTCGTGCTGGGCGATCATCCCGAAGACGAACCCCTGGTCGACCAGCGGGCCGGTGGTGAAGCTGACCCGCTCGAGCAGGTCGAGAACCCGGCCCCGGACGTCACTGGCGTAGCCGCGCGCCTGCGCGGGCGGCAGCAGCGGAAGCGTGGGCCGCTGTGCCCGCGGGTGCTCGAACGCGTCGTAGAGCGGGTCGATCTCGGGGTGGATCGGGTCTCTGCCGCCGACACCGCGCAGCAGCCAGAGTTCCTCCTGGTTGGCGACGTGGGCGAGATCCCACACCAGCGGCGACATCAGCGGTGAGTGCTGGCGGATCAGGTCGGCCTCGTCGACGCAGTCGGTCAGCCCGTGGGTCCGCTGCCTGGCGGTGATCAGCCGGGCCGCGATCTCGTCGCGCAGCGTGCTGGCGTTGGCGGCGATGGTCACGACTGTCCCTCCAGATGGCCGATGGAGTCGAGAATGTCGTCGGCGGGGCACCGGCCCCGCCGCACGTAGCGTTCGGCGAAATCCGCGACTGCGTTCCGCACCTGCGGCGGCGCGTCCAGCCGGGCGAGTGCGGCATCGGCGGCCTCGAAGCACTCCTGCGCTGCCTTCGCCAGAACCGGGTCGGCCAGGCCGAGCCTGGCCGCGCGGAGCCACGGGCTGGCGGTTGCCTGCCGGGCCGGACCAGCGCTCGGTCCCCGCGGGGCCGGGATCTGCGGGTCGGGCGGGTCGGGCTGATGCCAGACCGGCTCGACCGCGGCCATCGCGGTGTCAGCCGCGATGGGATCGTCGGTCAGCGCCGCCACGACGGCGACCGGGATGATCCAGCCGTCGCCCGGCTGGGCGTCGATCATCCGCAGTTCAAGGTGACCGCGCGGCCGGACCGGCGGGAACAGCGTGGACAGGTGGTAGATCAGGTCATCGGCGGTGGGCCCGGCCGGGCCCTGGGACCCGGGCGGGTGCGGCTGATCGGTCCCGCGTAGCCAGTCCCGGAAAGTCAGCCCGGCCGGCACGGTCCACGGCTGGCCGTCGGGCTGCCGGACGCACAGCACGTCGGCGTCCATCGCGTACCTGACCCAGTGCTCGCGCGCATCGCCCGTGTCGCTCGCCGGCAGCACCGGGCTGGCCGCCAGGCGCGGCTCGGCCCGCGGCTCGGCGCCCTCCGGCGGCCGGGTACGGCCAGGATCGAGCCGGGACCAGACGAACTGGCGGGTGCATTTCCAGCCGGTCGGCTGCCCGCGGCTCAGCGGCGAGTTGGCGAAGGCCCCGACCAGGACAGGACCGAGCGCGTGCAGCAGCCGCCACCGGAAGGCGTACCCGGATGTGCCGTCGTCCTCCAGGCCGGCGTCGACGCAGACCTGGACGGAGGCGGTGCTGCACATCATGAGCCTGCCCCAGTGGCCGTCGCGATCGAAGTACTCCTCCATGGCCGCGTACCGCGGCAGATGGAGTACCCGGCTCGGGCGGCGGAGCGGATCAATACCGTGACCGGTGAGAACGAGGCCGGCGTCGCCGAACGCCTCGTGCAGGACGGCGAGGTCGCCGCTCGCGGCGGCGACGCAGTCGCTCAGGTCCTTCGCTGGAGCTGTGCTGAGCTCGACCTGGCCGCCTGGCTCCAGGGTCAGGAGGCCGGCTCCGGGCAGTACGCCCGGTTTCTCGACGTAATCAAGAACTTCACGAATCATGCCAAATGGCACGGTCAGCGAAGGATCAGCAGAGTCGCGGACCAGCCATTCGAGCTCGGCGCCGATGATCCCGGGCGGGCCGGTTTTGAAACAGATTGCTCGAATCATTCGTTCGGCGTCGGTCTCGGATATCGGCGAGTCGGCACCGTCTGCACTCGTATCCGCGCTGGTCAGATCGGCATCGGTCGGGTCAGCGCTGGTCGTGTCGGCGGGCAGCTCAACCACCATCTTCCAGGCGAATCGCGGTCGGCACCAGGCACTGCGTGTGCAAACTGCCGACCGGGCATGGTAATTCCCTGATCTGCTTGTCCTATCCCTAGCAGGCCGGTCTGACATCATCAGCGCGGAGGCATCGTGAGCGAGCATGAGTTCGACGTGATCGTCATCGGGATGGGCCCGGGCGGCGAGGAGGTCGCTGGCCGGCTCGCCGAAGCTGGACTCGCTGTGGCCGGCGTCGAGTCTCGCCTGGTCGGCGGCGAATGCCCGTACTTCGGCTGCGTACCGTCCAAGATGATGATCCGGGCCGCGAACCTGCTGGCCGAGGCACGCAGGGTGTCCGGCATGGCCGGCCAGGCCTCGGTCGAGGCAGGCTGGGAGCCGGTCGCCCGCCGGATCAGGGACGAGGCGACCGACAACTGGGACGACACTGTCGCGGCGGACAGGTTCATCGCCAAGGGCGGTCACCTGTTCCGCGGCACCGGCCGGATCGTCGCGCCAGGCGAGGTGGTGGTGACCGGGGCGGGCAGCGGCAGCGGCTCGGGTCGTGACTCAGGCGGTGGCTCAGGGGCAGCCGGCGACCAGGACGGGACCAGCGACCTGCTGCGGGCCAGACGGGGCATCGTGATCAACACCGGGACTGCCCCCGCCGTCCCGCCGATTCCCGGGCTGGCCGGGACGGCGTTCTGGACCAACCGGGAGGCGATCAGGGCGACGGAGGTGCCTGAGTCACTGATCGTGCTGGGCGGCGGTGCCATCGGCGTGGAACTCGCCCAGGTGTTCTCCAGGTTCGGCGCGCAGGTGACCGTGATGGAAGCGCTCGGCCAGCTGGTGCCGCTCGAGGAGCCCGAGGCAGGCGAGCTGCTCGCGCGGGTCTTCGAGTCCGAGGGCATCGCGGTGCGGACCGGCGTGGCGGCCAGCAAGATCAGCCACGACGGGGAGTCGTTCGAGGTAACACTGGCTGGCGGGGAGCCCCTGTCGGCCAGCCGGCTGCTCGTCGCGACCGGCCGGCGAACCGATCTGGCCGCCGTCGGCACAGGCGCCGCCGGCATCGACGAGAGGGCCCGCGCGGTTCCGGTCGACGACCGGATGCGGGCCGCTCCGGGGGTCTGGGCGATCGGCGACATCGTCGGGCACGGCGCCTTCACGCATATGTCGATGTATCACGCGGGCATCGTGATCGCGGACATACTCGGGCAGGATCATCACGCCGCCGAGTACCACGCCGTACCGCGGGTCACGTTCACCGACCCGGAGATCGGCTCGGTCGGCCTGTCCGAGGCACAGGCCAGGGAGCAGGGCGTCGACGTGCGGACCGGCCTGACGCAGGTCCCCTCCTCGGCGCGCGGCTGGATCCACAAGGTCGGCAACGACGGGCTCATCAAGCTGGTGCAGGACGCGGCCAGCGGGGCGCTGGTCGGTGCGACCTCGGCCGGCCCGCTGGGCGGCGAGGTGCTGAGCATGCTGACGCTCGCCGTGCATGCACGGGTGCCGGCCCGGCGGCTGCGGGAGATGATCTACGCGTACCCGACGTTCCACCGCGCGGTCGAGGCAGCGCTCGCCGAGCTGAAGTGACCCAGCCGCCGGTCCGGACGGCCACGACCAGGAGCAGCTGGGTTGTCCGGGGACGGGCGCCGGCTGGGCAACCTGGATGGACGGCCGTGCGCGGGCCGCGAGCCGGCCAGGCCGCGGGCCGGATAAGTTAGATCCGGACATTGACCGATGACGGCAGAAGGAGCCCGATGAGCGTCGGCAGCCTGGTCTCCTCTGGGCCGCTGCTGCTCGCGATCCCGGTCGCTGCGGCAGCGGGAGCCGTGACGTTCCTGTCGCCGTGCGTCCTGCCGCTCGTGCCCGGTTACCTGTCCTACATCACGGGAATGTCGGGCGTGTCTGTCGCGACCGGCGAAGCCGCTGCGGGCGGCCCGGCCGATCCGCCGGAGCCGACCGGGTCAGGCACCACCATGACGGCCAGCACGTCCGTCGGCACGACGGCCACCGCGGTCGCTGTCCCGGCCGCGGCGCGGCCGCTGCCCGGCCCCAGCCGCCGCCGCGCGGTCACCGGAGCCGCGCTGTTCGTACTCGGGTTCTCCGCCCTGTTCGCCACCTACGGCGCCGCCTTCGGCAGTCTCGGAGCACTTGAGCAGCGGCACGCGGCCGGTCTCAGCCAGATTCTCGGCGTCGTGCTGATCTTGCTCGGCCTGCTCTTCGCCGGAGCCTTCGACCGGTTCAGCTTCTCGGGCCGGATCGTGAAGCCGTCGCTGCGACCGAAAGCGGGCCTGGCCAGCGCACCGCTGCTCGGCGTGCTCTTCGGGCTCGGCTGGTCGCCGTGCATCGGCCCGACTCTCGGCGCCGTGCTCACCCTGGGCCTGACGACCGGCACGGCGGCCAGAGGCGCCATCCTGGCGTTCGTCTACGGCCTCGGCGTGGGCATTCCGTTCCTCATCGTGGCCTTCGCAGTCGAGCGCGGCATGACCCTGTTCGGCTTCGCTCGCCGGCACGCCAGGCTCATCACGAAGATCGGCGGGCTCCTCCTGATCGCGGTCGGGCTGCTCGAGGTCACGGGAGCATGGTCGAGCGCCATGCTCTGGCTGAAGATCCACTGGCTGGGCAACTACAACGCGCCGTTCTAGCCCTGCCCGCCGGCCGCTCTAGCCACGATCGGCCGCCGGGGCCTGCTGGCCGGCGGTCCCGGTCGCGCCGACTGTGCTTACTAGCCGGCCGCGCCTGGGCGCCCTGGGAGTGCCGGGCGACGGCGGGACGGCCGGCCGTCGGTACTCGGCGGCGCGGCGGCCGGGCGCTCCGCCAGCGACTCCATAGCCAGCTGGACGGCGCGCTCGAGCTGGACATCGGTTCCCGACGCCCAGTCGTCCGGTGACATCACAATCTCGATGTCGGGGTCGACGCCGTGGTTCTCGACGCCCCAGCCGAACTCGCTGAACCAGAACGAGGCCTTGGGCATGGTCATGCGCGTGCCGTCGACAAGCTCGTGCCAGCCAAAGATGCCGATCACGCCGCCCCACGTCCGCGATCCGACCACCTTGCCGATGCTGAGGATCCGGATGGCGGCGGTGACGATGTCGCCGTCGGAGCCCGCCCACTCGTCAGTCACCGCGACCACCGGGCCAAGCGGTGCCTGGGACGGATAGCTCTCCGCCCTGGCATAGCGGACCGTGTCCCAGCCGATGACCCGCCGCGCGAGCTTCTCGACCACGAGCTGCGAGGTGTGACCACCGCGGTTGGCTCGTACGTCGACGATCAGCGCCTCGAACTCCATCTCGCCGCGCAGGTCCCGGTGGAAGTCCGACCAGCCCTCGCTGACCATGTCGGGCACGTGCAGGTAGCCGGCCCGGCCGCCGCTGAGGTCTCGGACCAGCTGGCGGCGGCCCGCGACCCAGTCCTGGTAGCGCAGCCGGACGTCATCGCCGAGCGGGACCACTACGGCACGCCGCGGCTTGCTGTCACCGTCGCGCAGCAGCATGAGCTCCACCGGCTTGCCCGCCGCGCCGACCAGCAGTGGGCCTGGTCCCTTGGCGACCTCCACCGGCTGCCCGTCGACGGCGACGATCAGGTCTCCGGCCTGGATCTGGGTGCCGGGCGCGGCGAGCGGCGACCTGGCCCGCGGATCCGACGATTCCCCTGGCACGATCCTGGTGACCCGCCAGCCGTCCTGGCTGGGTTCCAGGTCCGCGCCGAGCAGGCCAGCCACGTGCCCGGTGCTGTCCGAGCCGCCCGCCGGCATGATGTACGCGTGCGAGCTGCCGAGCTCGGCGACCGCCTCGTGCAGCACGTCGGCGAAGTCGTCGGGCGTCGCGATCCGGTCGAGCAGCGGCTCGTACTGGGCGAGCGCGCCATCCCAGTCGACATCGGCCATGTCGGACACCCAGAACTCGTGCCGCATGGCCCGGCCGGCCTCGGCATACGCGGCGCGCCACAGCGCGGCGGGATCGGCGAGGAACCTGGCCCTGGACAGGTCGACGCTGATCCGGTCGTCGGTGTTGTCCGAGTCAGCCTTCCGGTTGGCAGGCACAACGAGAAGCTGGCCGCGATCTCTGATCACCAGCCTGGTGCCGTCTCCGCTCGCATTGAACCAGTCGACCTCGTCGTCGAGCTCGGTGCACTTAGCGCGCTTGATCTCGAAGTACTCGAGAGATGGCCGCGGGCTGTCCTCGTCGAGGCGGGCTCCGCTTTCGCCGAGGTTCCCGGTCAGCGGCTGCCTGAGCCAGACCAGGCCGCCCTCGACAGCGCTGAGCGAGCTGTACTTGGACTCCGGCACCGGCACCTGCACGATCCGGGCGCTGAGGCTGTCCAGGTCGATGACGACCGGCTTCACCTTCGCCGAGTCCTGGCCGTTACTGGCCTGGCCGTCACTGGCCTGGCCGGCCGCCTTGGTGTCGCCGGGCTCGCCGGCAGCGCTCCCGTCCGTGTCCCCGGCGCTCGCCGGCTTGTCCTTGCCGTGCTGCTCGCCGCCGGCCTTGTCCTGGTCGTCATCCTTGGCCGACCCGACCGGGCGGCCGCCGACCAGGGGCCCGAACGGCGACGGCGTGCTGGCCGCCAGGGTCAGCAGGTACGGCCGGCTGCCGTAGGGGAAGCTCAGGTCGAACATGTGCGCGTCATAGACCGGGTCGAAGGTCCGCTTGGACAAGAACGCCAGGTAGAGCCCATCCGCCGTGAACGCTGGATCGGTGTCGACGAACCGGCCATCGGTGATGCCGGTGACCTGCCGGTCGTCGAGCCGGGCCAGGCGGAGCCGCCGGAGGTCCCCGCCGCCGGGCTGCGACCAGGCCAGCCACGCGGAATCCGGTGCGAAGGCCAGATCGGTGACCGGGCCGTTATCGGAGCTGGCCAGCTCGGTGACCTGACCGGAGGCGACATCGACGAGCAGCAGCCTGCCGTCTCGCGCGGCCGCGGCGACGACCGTCCCGTTCGGCGCGGCCGCCAGGTCAGCGACCCAGCCGATCTCGCCGGCGGCCAGCCTGCGCGGTGACTCGCCCGGCGCGGTCCCCTCGACGGCCGCGATCTCGAGCGCGTCGGCACCATCGGCCTCGACCACCCAGATGACCTGGCCCGTGTCGCCGAGCACGCGCGGCAGCCGCGCGACCGGGCCGCCGATCACCGAGAGCGCCCGGGCGGGTCCTTCCCGGTGCGTGAGCCAGTGCACGGTACCGCGCACCTGCACGGCGCTGGCCTGGCCGGTCGCATCGCAGCACAGGCCGTCCAGGTGGTCGTCGGCGGACATCAGGCGCGTCGCCCGGCCCGAGGCCGGCGAGCCGAGGCTGATCTCCAGCCTGGCCGGCTGGCTGTCCGCGCTGAGGTCGGCGATCGTCCAGATATCGCCGGCGTTCTGGTAGACGATCCTGGTGCCGTCGGTGCTCGCGTTCCGCGCGTACATCCCGTCATGATCGGTGTGGCGGCGAAGATCGGTGCCATCGAGCGCGCACGAGTACACATTGCCCGTGCCCTCGAAGTCGCTGATGAAGGCCAGCCGGCTGCCGACCAGCATGGGGCTGGAGAACTGGCCGGCCAGTTCGGCGAGGAGCCGACGGAATCCCGGCTGGGCGCCGTCCGCCTGGCGGTCCGCGTCGCTGCCGGGCTGGGCAACCCACAGCCGGCCCGACGTGCCGCCACGGTACCGCTTCCAGAATGCCGGATCCTGATAGCTCGCCGTCAGCAAGGCGATGGCGCTGCCGTCCATCGCGACATCGCCGACCGGCCCGTACGGCAGCCTGCGGAGCTCGGCGAACCGGCCCTGGCCATCGGTGACCGGGATCTGGTACGCCCACGTGTAGTGCTGGAACGGCTGGCCGGCGGCGGTCGTCGCGAGGAGGTCGCCGTCCGGGCTCCAGCCGCGCAGCCTGGTGGCGGAATTCGACCAGTAGCTGACCCGGGCCGCGCCGCCGCCGTCGGTGCTGGCCAGGTAGATCTCGGGCAGGCCGTCCCGCCAGCTGGTCCAGGCGATCAGGCTGGCGGTGGCGGACAGCCTCGGCCCCGCGGCCTGGGTCCGGTCGGCGGAGATCCGCCAGGCACGGCCGCCGTCGGCGGGAGCCAGCCAGACATCGTCGTCGGCGACGAACGTCAGCAGGTCTCCGCGAAGATTCGGGTAGCGCAGGTATCGGGAATCAGCCACCGCAACATCGTAGATCAGCCGAGCCCCGGCCATTTCGGTTCGGCCCCGTCCAGTGGCCGGCAGCGTCGCAACTCAGAGCGCACGATAGATCACGGTGAGTGATCAGTCCCTTCCTGAGCTTGTCGTTATGCCTTGTCCGGAATCAGTGGTAGATACCAGATGTAGCTGCGAGACTGCATGTCGTGGCCACTGCGCGAGACCGGGATCGGTCAGAATCCGCTGTTCGCGCCACCTCGGCCGTTCCCCCTCAATTCGCCCATACCGAGAGTTCCGCGCGGCTCGGCCAGCCGGGGACGCAGCCAGGGTCACCCGATGCCAGCTTCGACCGCCCGCTGGTCAGGGATTTGCTCGCGCACCTGATCACCGATCCCGACGTGGCGATGGAGTACTTCTACGCCCGGCTCTTCACCGACAATCCCGGCCTGCGCGGCCTGTTCCCCTACACGATGACGCAGACCCGCGTCGCGGTCTTCGGGATGCTCGCCAGGCTCGTCTGGAATCTCGACGACGAGGAGGCAACGCAGGCGGCCCTGGGCCAGCTAGCCAGGGATCATCGCAAGTTCGGCGTGAAGGAGAAGCACTACCAGCCGTTCTTCGATGCGCTGTTCGCGATGGCCGAGTATGTCGCCGGCCCGGTCTGGACCACCGACATGGCCGTCGCCTGGCGGTCGGCGCTCGACTACTTCGCGGCCGCGATGAGCGCTGCCGCTGCCGCCGACGCCCAGTCACAGCCCGCCTGGTGGACCGGCGAGGTCGTGCAGCACGACCGGCGCACCGATACGGTCGCCGTGCTCACGATCAGGCCCGACCGGCCGCTGAGGTACGCGGCGGGCCAGTACATCGAGGTGCAGGCGCCGCGCTGGCCGAGGATCTGGCGCCGGTACTCGATCGCGAACGCCCCGCGGGAGAACGGCCTGATCGATCTTCACGTCCGCGCCGTCCCCGGCGGGCTGGTCAGCAACGCCCTGGTCAGTCACTGTGCCACCGGCGACGCCGTCCTGCTCAGCTCGGCGCGCGGCGACATGGCTGTTCCCGCGGATCCGGGCCGGGACCTGGTGTGCGTCGGCGGCGGAACCGGGCTCGCGCCGGTCAAGGCGATCACGGAGGAGGTCGTCGGGGCGGCGCGGCAGGGCAGACGCCGCGCCATCACCTTGTACGTCGGGGCCCGGCGCAGCCGCGATCTGTACGACATGCGGGATCTGGAGACGCTGCGACTGGCCTATCCCTCGCTGACCGTGATCCCGGTCGCCGAGCATGAACTCGACTTCGCCGGCCGGGTGGGCCGCCTGCCCGACGTGGTCTGGGCGCACCCGTCCTTCCGTGACTGCGACGTCTACCTCGCCGGGCCGGCCGGAATGGTCAGCGCCACCGCGAAGGCGCTGTCCCGCCGGGTGCCCAGCGACCGGCTGCACCATGACCCGCTCGAGGCGCTGCAGCTGGCCCGCCGCCCGCCGGGGCCGGATGCCCTGGATCAGTCAGCCCCGGCGAGCTGAGTCACACCTTGCGCCAGCGCGGGATCCAGGCGCCGTCCTGCACTGTGTAGTCACTGAACAGAGCCGGTGCCTCGGTCCGCATGAGCTCGCCGATCTTCCCGAACAGCAGTCGGATCTCCTCCTCGGCTCCCGGGTCGGTCCGCGCCTCGATGGCATGGCGCAAGGTGCGGATATTGGCTGACCAGAGCAGGCTGGTCGCCACTCCGTCGGGGGCGAACCTGCGCATGAAGGATGTCTTGTGCTTCTTCTCGTGAAAGGGCAGGCCAGCGGCGTCGAGACCGAAGTGGCCAGCCATCCAGAGCTGGAATTCCTCCAGCTGGCCCAGGATGGCGGTCGCCCGCTCCATCAGCTCAGGATCGGCGGTCGCCCAGTCGGGGAACCAGAACGGGATGTCGTTCAGGCGCACGAACCGCAGCGACTCCTGAGAGATCGCAACTCCTGGCCGGTGCCTGACGAGCTCATGGGTCAGCACCCGGCTGACGTTGTGCAGCGCGAAGCTGAAGCTGACGTGCTCGAGCACGGAGCCGTGCGCCTGGTTCAGGATGTTCTCCAGGTACTTCTGCTGGTCATTGCGGACCCGGACGATGTTCGGATTCAGCCCCGGCTCCCATGCCCGGTAGCAGATCTTGCCAGCGAACTCGGCGAGGTTCTGGGCATCGTCGAGGTGCCCCCGGTCCAGCCGCTCGAGCCAGCTCTCACCGCCGACCTCGCTCAGATAGGCGGCCAGCGCGTCGTAGTCGAGCTGCGGCCGGGCGACCAGGAAGACCTCGGGATGCACGTTCCTCATGCCGGCACCCTACCGGCGGCCGGTGACACTGCCGGCCGCGCCGGATTACATAACGGTGAGTAATCAGGCAAGTTCTCGTTGTGATCACTTTCTGTTACGCGCCGCCCTAGGATCGCTGCGCGTTATCCGCAGCTGACCCGCGGCGACATCTGTCGCCATTCTTGGCAAAGGAGTACGTGACCATGCGATGGAACCAGATCGTGGCAACAGTCGTGACCGCGGGCGCGGTATCCGCAGCCAGCATCGTGACGATGGCCATCCCGGCGCAGGCCCAGTCGTCAGGGCTCGGCATGTTCGGCAGCTGGAAGGCGGCGCAGTCGGCGGCAGGCTTCAAGCTGCTGAGGCCGACCAGGACCTACGGGCACGTGCGCAACGGGCTGATCGCCGTTGTCAGGTGCGAGGTAAAGAAGAGCACCAGCCGGGTCGTCGTGGCCAATTACGGCCTGACGCCGTTCTCGACCCTGGCCCTGTACCAGAACAACTCGGGCCGCGCGTGCAGCACGATGGGCAAGGTCAAGGTCCTCGGCAAGGTCAAGGTCGACGGGACCATCGGGCAGCTGACCGGGAAGTGCGGCATGGCCGGCCTGAGGTCCTGCAAGTCGACGAAGATCTTCCTGTTCCTGACCTGGAGCAGGCACGGGACTTACTACGTCGCGTCGTCGTTCGGTGAGTCATCGGCGACGCTGGCCGGCTTCGCCACCGGCCTGCGCCCGGTCCGCTGACCGCGCGCCTGGCGATGCCGGGAACGGCAGCAGCCCGGCGGCCCTCGGGTCGCCGGGCTGCCAGCCAGCTCAGTCAGTTAGCTGGAGCGGAGCCAGGTGTTGCTGAACGCGCCTGCGCCGCTGATCGAGCTCGTCGAGTCCTTATCGCTGCCGCTGCTGTCGACGATGATGATCTCGACCGGGTTCTGGGAGCCGAGCGAGGTCCCGTTGGCCGACGAGGTGGACTAGCTGACAGTGCCGAAGTCGGCCAGCGGCAGGACGCCCCTGCTCGATGACGGCGCCTCGGTGATGACCTCCGCATTATTAAATAGCGGATAGATAACTATCATGATCATTTCTGGCCCGGCAGAGCCGCAGCACGTTGGCGATGATCATGCGGCCGACATCGCCGGAGGCGGTCAGGATCGACTCAGGGTGGAACTGAACGCCCCACCGGCCCGCGGCAGGGTCCTCGATAGCCATCACGATCTCACGCGGACGGCGGTCAGGACCCGCGGCCGGATCGGCTGTCACCGCCGTCACGGTGAACCCGCCGCTCACCTGATCGGGGGTCGCGTGCAGCGAATGGTACCGGCCGGCCGTGAACTCAGCGGGCAGCCCGGCGAACAGGCCGCCGCCGGTGACCCGCACCGTCCCCGGCTTGCCGTGCGACGGCGTGGCGAGCAGGCTGAGGTTCCCGCCGGAGTGCTCGACCATCGCCTGCAGCCCGAGACAGACGCCGAACGTGGCGATCTTCCTCGCCCGCACCTCGTCGAGCAGCCGCGCGCAGCCGAAGTCCGCGGGGCGCCCGGGACCCGGCGAGAGCACCACGAGGTCGGGGGCATAGTCGTCGAGACAGGCCGGCGGGAAGCCGGCGCGCAGCGTCGTCACCGCCGCGCCCTGCTCCCTGAAGTAACCGGCCAGCGTGTGCACGAACGAGTCCTGGTGGTCGACCAGCAGCACCCGCAGGCCGTCGCCCGGCAGGCCAGCCGCGGACGAGACCGGCGAGCGGGCAGGCGAGCCGCCGGTGGAATCTCGTTGCCGATGGGTGTCTTCTGCGGGACTGGCCGGAGCGACACTGGCCTCCGCGAGCACCTCGAGCAGCGCCTTCGCCTTCAGCCTGGTCTCGAGTTCCTCGGCGGCCGGGTCCGAGTCGAACAGCAGCGTCGCCCCCGTGCGGACCGACGCCAGGCCGTCGCGGATATGCGCGGTGCGGAGCGTCAGCCCGGTATTCATCGAGCCGTCGAAGCCGAGCACGCCGACGGCGCCCCCGTACCAGCGCCGCGGGCTGGCCTCGTGGTCCTCGATGAACTGCATGGCCCAGGTCTTGGGAGCTCCGGTGACCGTGACCGCCCACATGTGGCTGAGGAACGCGTCGAGCGCGTCGAACTCCGGGCGCAGCCTGCCCTCGACGTGGTCGACGGTGTGGATCACCCGGCTGTACAGCTCGATCTGCCGCCGCCCGATGACCTGGATGCTGCCTGGAACGCAGATCCTGGACTTGTCGTTCCGGTCGACGTCGGTGCACATCGTGAGCTCGGACTCCTCCTTGGCCGAGGAGAGCAGCGCCAGGATGTTCTGGGCGTCGGCCAGCGGGCTGGCGCCGCGCGGCACCGTTCCGGCGATCGGGCACGTCTCGACCCGGTCGCCAGTCACCCGCACGTACATTTCCGGGGACGCACCGACCAGGTACTCCCCCTGCCCCAGGTTCAGGAAGAACTCGTACGGTGCCGGGTTGCGCCGCCGCAGCCGCTCGTAGAACGCGGCCGGTGACCCGCACCTGGCCCAGAACTCATGGCTGGGCACCACCTCGAACAGGTCCCCGGCCGCGAACCGCGCCCTGGCCCGCCCGACCACCCGGGCATAGGCTCCCGGCTCGGGATCGTCGGGGAGGATTTCCTGCTTAACGGGAGCGCTCGCGTCAGCCCCGGCAAGGCTGGCCGGCGCCGCGGCCGCGGTCCGGCGGTCCAGGCCTTCGGTGGACCGGCCGCCGAAGGCGAAGTCGTAGCTGTACCGCAGGGCCGTCTCGCGCTTCCTGTCGATCACGTACAGCTCGTCCGGCAGGTGCAGGACCAGGTCCCGCTGCCGGCCGGCGCCTGGCCGGGAGCCGGCCTCGTGCCGGCCGGGACGCAGTCGCAGCGGCTCGAACTGGAACGCCAGGTCATAGCCGAACGCCCCGAACAGCCCCAGGTGCTCGTCGGGCCCGGCGAACAGCGCGATGATCTGCCTGATCGCGCTGAACACGGTCGGCCGGCGGCTGCGTTCCTCCTCGGGGACCGCTCCGGCCGCCTCGGGGATGACGACGGTGACGCGGCCGTGCACGAGGCCGGTGCCGTCCGTGGCCGGCCCGGCCGGACTGGCTGGCTCGGCCGGACTGGCTGGCCCGGCCGGACTGGCTGGCCGGCCCGCCCGCTCGAGGGCGGCCCCGATCGCGGGCAGGATCACCGCGCCGCGGTCGTTCAGCGCGGTCGCCGTGACCTCCCGGCCGCGGGCGACAAGCTCGACGCACGGGTCGACGTAGCCCATATGCCAGCGGCTGTAGCGCCCCGGGTACTCCATTCCCGAGCTGAACGTGCCGCCTCGCCGCTCGTCGGCCTGCCTGGTGACCTCGGCGAGCAGGCCGGGCTCGAACGGAGTGACGGTCCTGGTCACCGCGACGCCGCCGGCGGTGACGAACTCGCTCACGCCCTGCGGCGGCGGGGAACCGAACTCCGCGCTGTAATCGACGCTGAGGTCGAAGGGCTGTGCTGCTGGCATGCGTCTGTCCTGCCTGGTCAGGCCCGGATCGTGGCTGACGCACGAAGGCGACCGCCCGGATACCGGGCGGTCGCCTTCGTTGAGCTGCGGAATACGCGAACCAGGCCCGCCTAACGGCGGCGCCACCAGTGAGCGGTCCGGGTCGCGTACGTCATGGCCGAAGCGTATCAGCCGATCGCGTACACGACGGTGATCTGGACGCTTACCTGCTGCTTGCCTGGCGAGATCGGCACCGAGGGGGCCGCCCTGGCGGCGCCGGAGGCGCTGAACTCGGGATAAGGAATCGTCGCTGACTGGTCGGAGATGCTGATCACGCCGCCAAGCGGCCGGCCGAGCGCGCGGGCGAACTGGGCCGCCTTGGCCTGCGCATCGCGGACGGCGCTGGTCCTGGCCCGCGCCAGCAGGCCGCTCGTGTCGGCCAGGTTCAGTGACACCCCGTCCACCGTGGTCGCGTTGCCGCCCGCGGTGACGGCCGCCTGGATCTGGCTTCCGGCCTTGGACAGGGCCCGCAGCGTCGCGGTGAGCTGCTCGCTGACTCCGTAGCCGACCGGAACCTGGCTGTTACCGCTGTAGTTGGGCGAGATCGACAGGCCGGAGGTCTGGATATCGGCCGCATGCACGCCGCCGGACTTCAGCGCGCCGATCACCCGCCTGGCGGCCCCGTTGGCGTGCGCCAGCGCGGCGGATACGGAAGAGGCGCTGGTCTGCACGCCCATGGACAGGACAAGCTGATCGGGCGTTCCGCTGACAGTTCCCGTCCCGGTCACGGTGATCTTGCCGCCAGCTCCTGAGGAGGTCAGCACAATCCCGGCTGAATGGCTGTCCGCGGCAGACTCCGAGGCCGCCGAACCAGGCTGGGCAGACCCGAGCAGGAAAGCGCCGATAAGCACAGCGGCGGAGACAATTCCGATCGCTATCGGCCGGTAAATAGGCTTTATATTGACAATCATGGCTGCTCCCGGTCTGCGCGGTTCCTGGAACTGAGACGCATGCCGGGAGTAGCCGGTTCCGCCCGTCTCAGCGAACGGCCGGCCAGCAGGTCAGCGAAGAGTGCGGCTGTTACCCGTGGCGGCTTCCCCTGGTCGCTATTACGTACAGGACGACAGCGAACAGGACGGCGAGCAGGGTAACCGTCCCGAAGCGGCGGTCGCGCTCGTCCCGAAGCCGCGGGACCTGCCTGACTCGCGTTGCCAGTTCGCTCGAGGCGCCGCGAAAGAGGGCAAAGTGCCAGCCAATGAAGATAGCTAAGGTAGCAAAGATGGCGATGTAGAACGCGGCATGCTTGCTCATGCGGTAAAGAATGGCATACGCAGCTATTTGCGCCAGCGATTTAAATGAAAATTGAGTTGCGCGCCGCTGCCGGCGGCAACTTTCCCGGACACCCCGGCCGCGTGATCATGACACGGCGGCCGGCGGCGAGGACCTGATCAGGCTGACTGCCGCCGAGATCGGCCGGATGTACCTGAACGTCTACGTCCCGCAGTTGCAGCACGCCGGCGGTCTGCTCGGATACGTCCAGCGCCAGCTCGGCCTGGCCGGTCGCCTCCACCGCACCGCTGGCAAGAATCACCGAGCAGTTCGCCGCCGCGGTTCGCCGGTTCGCCGTGAGCGAGACGCCGCTGTTCCGGACCGAGAAGCGCCGCCGCCCCGAACTTGACTTCATCAAACCGACTTCGTCGGACCTAGCCCTCTAGTCGAACTCGACCCAGGTGCCGGATCCGCTATCGCGGGCGGCACGGAAGGCCACGATCGCGGCGGCGAGGTCCTCGATCGCGAGGCCGAGCGACTCGAAGATCGTGATCTCCGCATCGTCCCGGCGGCCCTGGCCGGGGGCAAGCCCGGCGAGCAGGTCGCCGAGCTCGGCGCGGATGTGCTCGGGCCCGACGGCGCCGTCGGCGGCGGCCAGCAGGTAATCGCCCGACTCGGCGAGTACCGACTCCCGGCTGTCCGCGAACAGGGCCGCGTCCGCCACGGTCGCCGTGTCAAGCTCCCTGACGGCGGGCAGGCAGGCGCCGATCGCGTTGATGTGGGTGCCCGGCGCCAGCCAGTCCCGGTCAAGCACCGGGACCGGCGAACTCGTCGCGGTCACGACGATCCCCGCCCCGGCGACGGCGTCGCGGGCCGAGTCGCACCCAATGACCCGGAGAGCACCCGCGCCGACCTCGGCCAGGGCGGCGGGAGCCACGTCCGCCGCGAACTTCGCCGCCTTGGCCGGCGAGGTGCCCGCGATCCGGACGTCGGTGAGCGGCCTGGTCGCGCTGATCGCCATCAGGTGGGTCCTGGCCTGCACGCCCGTGCCGACGATGGCCAGCACGTCCGCGTCCGGCCTGGCCAGCAGCGACGTGGCGACGGCGGAGACGGCAGCCGTCCTGATCTCGGTGACCGCTGAGGCATTGAGCACGGCGAGCGGCTGGCCGGTGTCCGGGCTCGACAGCAGCACGATGCCCTGGTGGCTGTCCAGGCCGATGGCGGGGTTACCCGGCATCACGCAGATCGCCTTGAGTCCGTACCCGGCGGCGGGTCCTGGCTGATAGGACGGCATCAGCGCCATCAGGCCGGCCGCCCCCTCCGGCTTCAGCACCGACCGCAGCGGCTGGAACACCTCGCCGCGCGCCCTCGCGGCGAGCGCATCGCGCATCGCGTCGGCGCAGAGCGGGTAGCCGAGCACCGAGCGGACCGCGCCGCCCGACAGGACAAGCAGTTCCATCACGCGCCTCTACTCGGGCCCGGCGGCGTACTCGGTGTCCGCGAGCTCAGTCTCCGTGAACTGGGCGCGCTCCGCGTGCGAGGTCGGCGACCGGGCGCGTAGCGCCTTGGTGCGCGGCCCGATGGCCACTTCCTCAGGACGGTGCTCGGGCACTGGCCGGTGAGCGATCCGGTAGACCTCGGCACCGTCGACCGTCTCACGCTCGAGCAGCAGCTCAACGAGCTCGTCCAGCATGCCCTTGTTCGTCCGGATCAGCTCGACGGAGGCTTGCTCGGCCTCCCTGAGCAACCGTGCGACCTCGGCGTCGATGGAGGCCTGGGTGGACTCCGCGAACGGCCGGCTGGAGAAGCCGTTGCCGCCGCCGCCGAGGAAGACGGAGCCGCCCTGCGGATAGCCGACCGGGCCGAGCTTGGGCGACAGCCCGAACTCTCTGACCATCCTGGTCGCGATGTCGGTGGCGGTGGACAGGTCGTTCGCGGCGCCTGTCGAGCCCTGGCCGAGCTCGACGAGCTCGGCGGCGCGTCCGCCGAGCCGGACCGCCAGCGAGTCGTGCAGATAGTCCTCGCCGTACAGGTGCCGCTCGATCAGCGGCAGCTGCTGGGTGGCGCCGAGCGCCTGGCCGGCCGGCAGGATCGTGACCTTCGCGACCGGGTCGGCGTGCTCGGACAGGGCGGCGACGATCGCATGCCCGGCCTCGTGCACAGCGACCGCGTACTTTTCCTCGGGCAGCAGGACGTTGGAGCCTTCCCGCCGGCCGAGCAGGATCCGGTCCCGCGCGTCATCGAAGTCGGTGGCGGTCAGTACGTCACGGTCGCCGCGGACGGCGAAGATCGCGGCCTCGTTGGCCAGGTTGGCCAGGTCAGCACCGGAAAACCCGGGCGTTCCCCTGGCCACGACCTTCAGGTCGACGTCCGGCGCCAGCTTCTTGTCGCGGCAGTGCACGGCCAGGATCGCGGCCCGCTCGTCGAGCGTCGGCAGCGGGATCGTGATCTGCCGGTCGAACCTGCCCGGCCGCAGCAGCGCCGGATCGAGCACCTCAGGTCGGTTGGTGGCGGCGAGGACCACGATGCCCTGGGTCATGTCGAAGCCGTCCATCTCGGCGAGCAGCTGGTTCAGGGTCTGCTCGCGCTCGTCGTTGGCGACCACCGCGCCGGACCCCGCCCGGCGCTGACCGATCGCGTCGACCTCGTCGACGAAGATGATGGCGGGTGCCCGCTTGCGCGCCTCGCTGAACAGGTCGCGTACCCGAGCGGCACCGACGCCGACGAACATCTCCACGAAGCTCGATCCGGTCACCGAGAAGAACGGAACCGAGGCCTCCCCCGCCACCGCCCTGGCCAGCAGCGTCTTGCCGGTGCCAGGCGGCCCGATCATCAGCACGCCGCGTGGCGCCATCGCGCCTGCTCGCTGGTAGCGAGCCGGGTTGCGCAGGAAGTCGATGATCTCGCTAATCTCCTCCTTCGCTCCGCCATAGCCGGCCACGTCGGCGAACTTGGTGCTCGGCCGCTCGGCGTCGAACACCTTGGCTCTCGATCGCCCGACTCCCATGGCGCCCTGCAGTGCCCCGGACGCGCCCCGGGACATCCGCCGGAACAGCCAGATGACGAAGATCAGCGGGGCCAGCAAGATCAGCCAGTACAGCAGCTCCGTGCTGAGCCCGGGCGAGGACGCGCTCGCCGAGATGCTCTTGACGCCGTCCGCCTTCAGCTGGTTCGCGAGCTGCGTCGTGGGCGCACCGGGAATCACGGTCGTGTACGGCTTGCCGTTGGTCAGCGTGCCGCTGGCCGCGGTATTGCTGCCGCTGGACGACGAGGAGAACGTGACGTCCTTGAGCTTGTGCTGGTTCGCGTGGGTGATGAACTGGGTGTAGTTCAGCGTGACCGTGCCGGTGTTGTTGATTCCCGGCAGGAAGAAGTACAGCGCCAGCATCGCGACGATCGCGATCGGCCAGAGCCAGTGCCGCCAGGCTGGCGGCGGCGGCGGTGCCGTCGGGGCTGGCTTGTCACCCGGCGGCGGCGAACTCGGCTGCTTGCTCATAAGTCATTGTTACGTACTGCGCGGAGCATCTCGGCCGTGGTGTGCCCGTTGTCGCTCACGCGGCCGCGAGCTCGGACGGCTCGGCGATCACGTCGACGAGCGCCCCGTTCCGCAGCACGGTAACCTCCAGCGGCTTGCCGATCGCCTCGCCGAACATCAGCCGCTGCAGGTCCTGGGCTGTGGTCACCGGCTTCCCCGCCGCGCTGACCAGGATATCGCCGACTCGCAGCCCCGCTCGCGCGGCCGGCCCGTCGGCCACCAGCTCGGCCACCCGTAGCCCGTCCTTCCGCCCCACACGCTCGTGCAGCGAGGCGGGCAGCGGCGTCGGGGCGCTGACGATGCCCAGGTACGCCCGCCGCACCCGGCCGTGCTGCATCAGCGCGGAGATGATCTTCCTGGTCGTCGAGTTGATCGGCACGGCGAGGCCGAGCCCGACGCCGGCGACCGCCGTGTTGATCCCGACGACGCAGGCACGGGAGTCGGCCAGCGCACCGCCTGAATTGCCGGGGTTCAGCGAGGCGTCGGTCTGGATCACGTCCTCGATCAGCCGGACGGCCGACCCGCTTCTGGTCGGCAGCGACCGCCCGAGCGCGCTCACCACCCCGGCGGTGACCGAGCCTGCCAGCCCGAGCGGGCTGCCGACGGCGACGACAAGCTGCCCCACGACCAGGTCCTCCGCCTCGCCGAGCTCGGCCGGAGGCGGTGTCCCGGCTCCCGCTCTGACGACCGCGAGGTCGGAGAGCACGTCGGCACCGACCACGGTGAACGGCGAGCTTGTCCCGTCGGAGAACAGCGCCGTGCCTCCCGCGGCGCGCCCGACCACGTGGGCGTTGGTGAGCAGGAACCCGTCGCCGGTGTAGACGACCGCCGAGCCGACGCTCTCCCCCGGCCGCCGCGAGCCGTGCGATACCCGCAGGCTGGCGACCTTCGGCGTCAGCTCGGCGGCCACGCCCGTGACGATCCGCGAGTATGCGTCGAGCGGCGAATCGGATGCCATGTGACCACCTCCGCGACGATGATTACAACATTACCTCGCTATAGGGCGGGTCCCTAACTACCGCGTGCGGCCGCGTCCGTGCCCTTCCGGGGGCCGGGGGCACGCCGAGGCCGGGGCCTCGCCGAACTGGTGGGCGGCCCCTCGCACCGCAGATCGCCTGAGCTGACGAGTATGCGGTTACGCGAAGAGAATGCGGCAGCCGGCGACGCAGAATTTACCCCTAAGCCTGGCGCGCGACCCGTGGGCGCAACTCCTCACGAATTGGCGCCATGATCACGCCGGATTTGGAAGCTTCGCGGCCACCGAAGATCCTGCTGGCTGATTCCGGGGGTGGCTGGCTGCTGAGCTGTTCGCGGGTGCGTACGGCAGGCGGGGTAAGCCGTCCGCGGGGAACTAGATCCGGCGATGTGGGATCGGCGAGCGTGTCAGTGCCTGGGGCTGGGCCGTCCCGCGCCGCCTGCGGCGCGGGCGAGCAGGACGAGGTTCACCACGATCGCGATGCAACTGCCGACGATGCCGATCATCACCAGCACCCGCACCACGACCGACCATCCAGATGCCGATCCGTGGAATGCGAACGGGAACACCTGCCAGATCGCGAGCGCGGCAGCCAGGCCGACCGAGGTGGTGGCGAGATCCCCGAGAGCCCGCAGCCACCTCGCGTCGTGGGCCAGGTAGGCCACGTTGGCGGCCAGGCTGACCGCCAGCGCGAGATTGACGACGCCGATTACCTGCGTGGTGCTGGACGTCAGGAACGCTGCCGAGCGCCATCCTGGGCTGTCGTTGATCAGGAACAGGAGGGCTCCGTTCACGATGATCGCGATGAGGTAGCCCAGACGCCGGGATGCCGCTGAGCGGCCAGTCGCAGCCTTGGATGGCATCGTCGCCTCCGTCGGACGGGAGATGACCCGTCTTCACGGTAGGCCGGCCGGACGCGCGGCGATCAGGGCCGAAGGTCATCTGCCCGGCGGACCAGGTGCCCGGCGGACCAGGTGCCCGGCGGAGCAGGTGCCCGGCGGAGCAGGTGCCCGGCGGGCCGGACGCCGCGAGGCGTCAGTCTGCGGCGGGCTCGAGCACGAAGACCGGGATCTGGCGCGTCGTCCTGGTCTGGTACTGGGCGTAGGGCGGGTAGGCGGCCACGGCGCGCTCCCACCACTGGTCGCGCTCGCCACCGGTGAGCTCGCGGGCGACCATCTCCTGCCGCTTCGGGCCGTCCTGGACCTCGACGCGGGGGTTGGCCGTCAGGTTGTAGTACCAGACCGGGTGCGTCGGCGAGCCGCCCTGCGACGCGACCGCGGCATAGCGGCCATCGTGCTCGACGCGCATCAGCGGCGTCTTGCGTACCTTCCCGGTCCGGGCGCCGAGGTTAGTGACGATGACAACGGGCATGCCCGTGTCCTGGAGCGTCGTTCCTTGCGTCCCGCCCGAGCCCTCGAAAAGCTCGACCTGGTCGCGGACCCAGCCGCGGGGACTCGGCTCGTATTCACCGGATATGGGCATGCGGGCAGTCTAGTCGGCGACGACCGCGGCCAGCCGCTCGGCCGCCTCGGCGAAGTCCTGCGCCATCTCGTAGATGACGTCCCGGACGGTCGTCGCCTTGTTCATCAGCCCGACGCCCTGGCCGACCCAGTAGGTCGCCAGTTCCTGCGCGCCCTGGTTGCCCTGCCCGGCGAGAGCGTCGATCCGGCGCATGACCGGCTCGCTGAGTAGCGACTGGAGCGGCATCGGGAGCGTGCCAGGGCTCTTGTCTCCCTCCCAGGCGGCCGTCCAGTCGGACTTGAGCTGCCGGGACGGCTTTCCGGTGCGGCTGCGGGACCTGATCGTGTCCCGCGACGTCGCGGCGATCATCTTCTGCTTGGTGTACGGGGCGGTCTCGGCCTCCTCGGTGGTCAGCCAGACCGAGCCGGTCCACGCGCCAGCCGCGCCGAGCGCGATCACGGCGGCCATCTGGCGGCCGGTCACGATCCCGCCTGCGGCGAGTACGGGCACCTCGCGGATCGGCCTGATCGCCTCGATCACCTCGGGAACGAGCACCATGGTGGTGACCTCGCCGCAGTGCCCGCCCGCCTCGGTGCCCGCCGCGACCAGGATGTCGACTCCGGCGTTGACCTGCTTGATGGCGTGCTCCCGCGCTCCCACCAGAGCCGCGATCGGCACGCCGGCCCGCCTGGCCCGCTCGATCATGAAGGCGGGCGGCGTGCCGAGGGCGCTCGCGATGAGCTTGATCGGGTGGCGGAACGCTACGTCGAGCAGCTGCTCGCCCGCCTCGTCGCCGATCGTGACCGACGTGGGCAGCTTCGACGGCCCGCTCGGCCCGTCGGCCGGAATGCCGTGCTCTTCGAGGAGGGCGGCAACGAAGTCCCGCTGCTGCTGGCCGATCATGGCGTGGATCGCGGCCGAGTCCAGGCCCTGTCCCTTCCCCGCGAACTTCTCCGGCACCAGGATGTCGGCGCCGTACGGCCGTCCGCCGACATGATCGTCGATCCAGGCGAGCTCGTGCTCGAGCTGCTCAGGCGTGTGCATCGAGGCGCCGAGCACCCCGAAGCCGCCCGCGTTGGTGACGGCGGCGACCACGTCGCGGCAGTGGCTGAAGGCCAGCAGCGGCAGCTCGATGCCCAGCATGTCGCAGATCGGGGTCTTCATCCTCGGCACTCCTCTACTCGCATCCAGCTTGGCTGCGGCCGCACGAACTGGCAAGCCTCATCGGCTGGCCGGTCAGGTGATGGCGAGGAGCCTGCGCCCGAACGTGCGGCCGGGTGCTACCGCACGTTCAGTCCGGTCACTGCCCTGCCGATGATCATCCGCTGAATCTCCGACGTGCCCTCGAAGATGGTGAAGATAGTGGACTACGGGGCAGTTTGAGCAGGTGTGTGTCACGAACGCAGGGGAGGCTTGATGTAGGTAGAGCTTCTTGATGCGGTGCTGCGTGGAAGATGAGGGATCATGGCCCCTCGTACGGCAGCCGTACTTCGTGACCAGGCATGGCGGTTTCGCGTGCCCCTCGCGGGTGACGTTCTGGATCAGCCGGTTTACGGCGTGTTGATCACGGTATGAGGGCGGCCACCTCGTGATCATGAAGTTGTGACACAACAAAATCCCGAGGCGGCCGCTGCGGCCATGGTAGGTGCCGGCATCGCCAGATCAGCGCCTGGCCGCGTGGGTCCGCGGCGTCCTGGAGCGGATGCGTGCTCAGGGCTCCATCGATCATGAGTGGTTCGGCAAGTTCATCGAGGAGGACGGCAGCCGCTACCGCATCTGGGGAGGCCGGCCGCGGGGGCAGGGCATGCCGGCTTTCCCGAAGGGCCGGCCGGCCCCGGCCTTTCCGCGTATCGGGCCTGGCATCCATCTCAGGGACCCGCTGCTCGATTCGGTCACGTCCGCGCAGTCCTGGTACGCGCGGTGGACTGCCCGGTGCCTGGGAGTCACTAGTGGCCACGGCGCCCGGCTCACACGGCAGCTTCTTGACCGGCTCGCCCGCGCCGACGTGCTGCGGACCCATACAACCGGCAGCAAGGGGACTGTCTACGTGATCCGCGCCAGCACCGTCATCGTGGCGCCGGCATCGCTGGAGGACATGAGTGTCGGCCGCACCCTGCTGACCTGCCCCGTTTGCCACACCCGGCAGCCTGGCACGCCAACGGTCATCGACCGGCTTGACGGAGGCCCGTGCCTGCTGGCGAGGTGCCCTGGCACGCTGCGGCGGGAACCCCGTGCGGACAACTACTACCGCAACCTTTACGCCTCCCGGGACATGCGGCGCATCGTCGCGCGGGAGCATACGAGCCTGCTTGAGGACAAGGAGCG
>DATKQH010000331.1:0-16899 GCA_035532775.1 Streptosporangiaceae bacterium | reverse complement strand
CATTAAAGCGGTACGCGAGCTGGGTTTAGAACGTCGTGAGACAGTTCGGTCCCTATCCGCTGCGCGCGTAGGAGTCTTGAGAGGGGCTGTCCCTAGTACGAGAGGACCGGGACGGACAAACCTCTGGTGTGCCAGTTGTTCCGCCAGGAGCACGGCTGGTTGGCTACGTTTGGGAGGGATAACCGCTGAAAGCATCTAAGCGGGAAGCTCGCCTCAAGATTAGGACTCCCTCAGGGTTAACCTGGTAAGGCCCCCAGCTAGACGACTGGGTTGATAGGCCGGAGGTGGAAGCACGGCAACGTGTGTAGCTGACCGGTACTAATAGGCCGAGTGGCTTGGCTTCTACACTCTGCTCGGTCGGGGGGTGACCCCCGGAAGCCTTGCAGAAGATCTTGTTTCGCGTCCACTGTGCGGTTCTCGAGGTGCGGTCGGCTTCGGCGATACCTGAGCGTTGAGTTCGGGCGCCGGGGGCTCACATCTCCATAGAGTTTCGGTGGCCATAGCGAAGGGGAAACACCCGGTCCCATTCCGAACCCGGAAGTTAAGCCCTTCAGCGCCGATGGTACTGCGTGGGAGACTGCGTGGGAGAGTAGGACGCCGCCGGACATCTTCCCGCTGAGGGCTATTACCGCAAGGTGATGGCCCTCAGCGTTTTTTGCCGTGCTGGTGCACGGGTAATCCTTGGAGTTCGGCGGAGCCGACTGGCCGGACGGAGGAAGGGCGCCACGATGCGGAAAATGGCGGCAGGCACGGAAAGATAATCCCGGGAAAGGCAGTCGGCCGGAGAAAGTGGTCGGCCGAAATGGGCGCGCGAGACGAACGCGGGCTTAGAGCGCGAGTGCGGGCATAGCCCGCAGCGCCGAAGTGTTGGTGCAGGGTAGCTAGAGGGCTGGCCCGGCCTGAGCTGTGATTGGTGGAGATTAGACGTGGCAGGTAACGCTGGCGGTCGCTCGGCGGAACGGCGCCCGGCTGGCAGGAGCGGAGCTGGCCGGCCGGGTTCTGGCCGTGCCGGTTCTAGCCGGGCCCGCGGCGAGTCGGCTGGCGATGGCGAGTCCGGTTCCGACCAGAACCCTCCTGAGCGCGTAGCCAGAGGACGCGCACCGGGTCGTAGCGCAGCTGGAGACAGCGGCGCGACGGGCTCAGGCGCTCGGGTCGGACGTGACGCTAAGCCGGGACAGGCCGCTCGAGGCGGTTCGCGGAGTGGCGGCTCGGCGCAGTCGGCTCGCGGCTCCGGTGCGGGTTCTGTCGCTAGGCGCGGACCCGCCGGTTCTGGTTCAGGACGCTGGTATTCAGCCGGAGGTGACACCAGCTCGGATCGTCGCAGCCCGCGCGGAGACGGTCCGGCATCGGATCGCCGCAAGCCGACCAGAGACCGAGACGCCAGCCCGGCGGGGCGCGGCGGATCTGGCGTACGGAGCACGTCGGTCGGGCGCAGCACGCCGACGAGCGAGGGCGGCTTCGGTAACCGCCGTACGCCAGCGGAACGCGGCGGCCCAGCTCGAGACAGCAGGCCAGCCGCTGCAGGTTCACGCAGCGCTGGCTCCCGCAGCGCTGGCTCCCGCAGCGCTGGCTCGCGGGATTCCGAAGGCTCTCGTTACGTTCGCAGGGACGACCAGCCGTCGGCGAGCGGCACGAACTCCAGACGGCAATGGGACGTCCAGGGTGGGACCACCCGGCGCCGGTCGTCCGGGCCCGAGGAGGGCCGGCCGCCGCGCGCGGATCGGCCCGATCGTGCTCGCGCTCCACGCACGGATCGAGCAGGCCAGCCCACGGCAGCCCGGCCGGAGGACGGTGGCCGGGAGCGGACAGGTCGCTACGGTCGGCCGGATAGCAGCGGCCAGGCGGGGTCAGGTTCCTACCGGTCGCCACAAGGCACAGCCAGGCGGTCACCGGAAGCTGGGTATGACCGGCGTGGTGACAAGCCGGGCAGCGGCGGCGCCAGATCCCGGAGTGAGAGCAGCAGTCCACGGCGCCCGGCTGGCGAAGGCTACCGCGGGTCCAGATCCGACAGTGAGGACTACCGCCCTGCCCGCCCGCAGCGCGACGGCTACCAGGGGTCCAGGACCCAGGAAGGCGGCTCCCGCCCTGCCCGCCCGCAGCGCGACGGCTACCAGGGCTCCAGGACCCCGGAAGGCGGGTCCCGGTCGGGCCGCCCGCAGCGCGACGGGTATCGCGGCTCCAGGACCCAGGATGACGGGCATCGCGAGGGCCCGCGGCTTCCGGCTGTCCCAGCCAGCATCACCGCTGACCAGCTCGATCCCGAGGCTCGTGCCGAGCTCAGGACGCTGCCCTCTGATCTTGCCGAGGCGGTCGCCCGGTTTCTCGTGGCGGCCGGGCTGGCGGAGGACCCCGAACGCGGGTACGACTACGCGCTGGCGGCGCGCCGCCTGGCGGCGCGAGTCGGCATCGTTCGCGAAACCTGCGGAATCGCGGCCTATCGCGCAGGGAAGTGGGCCGAGGCGCTCGCGGAACTGCGCGCGGCGCGGCGGCTCACGGGCCAGGGCAGCTACCTGCCGCTCATGGCCGACTGCGAGCGAGCGCTCGACCGACCTGACCGTGCGCTCGACCTGGTAACCAGCCCGGAGACCAGGGAACTGAGCCGGGACACGCAGATCGAACTGCGGATTGTCGAGTCAGGCATCCGGCGGGACCAGGGTTTTCCCGAGGCCGCCGTGGTCGCTTTGCAGATCCCCGAGCTCACAGACGGGCGGCAGCGAGTCGGCTCGGGCAGGCTGTTCTACGCCTACGCGGATGCGCTTACCGACGCGGGCCGGGGGGACGAGGCGCGGTACTGGTTCGGCAAAGCGGCGTCGGCCGACGTGGCCGGCGAGACCGATGCCGCCGAGCGCGTCGAGGACCTGGACATGCTTGTCTTTGATGATCTTGAACTCGACGACGACGACGAGGACGGCTCGGAGACCGGCGGCGATGAGCGCAGCGACTCCGAGGTCGCCGGCGCTGAGGTCGCCGGCGCAGAGGACGGCGGCGCAGAGGACGGCGCAGAAGTCACCGACGATGTGTCCGGGTGACGAGAAAACCGACGGCGGTGCCCGCGCCGCAGGTGACCTCGTTCCGCGCCAGGCGACGGCGTCGGATCTGCCTGTCATCCGGCGGGTAGTCAGAGCGGCCTATGCCAGGTACCTGGACCGGATGGACCAGCCGCCAGCCCCGATGCTGAACGACTACCACGCCGCTGCGGAGGCTGGCCAGATCTGGGTACTCGGCGAACCCGCTGCCGGCGTTATCGTGCTCATCGGCCAGCACGACGGCCTGCTGGTGGAGAACGTCGCGGTCAGCCCGGCCGCCAAGGGCACCGGCATCGGCCGGCGGCTGATGGAGTTTGCCGAGCAGCAGGCCATGGCACGGGGGCTACGCCGTCTCAGCCTCCATACGAACGAAATCATGGTCGAGAATCTCGGCATCTATGCCAGGCTTGGCTACCGCGAGACGGGACGCCGGACCGAGGACGGATACCGTCGCGTCTTCATGGAGAAACTGCTCCCGCCGTAACGCCGCCCGGCGTCGGTCATGCCGGGGCAGCGGATCAAGGTTAAACGCCGGTCAGGCGGGATCGCCGGTCTTGTCCAGCCAGTGCATGATGCCCGAGACGTTCGACGGGGCGCCGGCGATCCGGTTGTACTTGGCCGCCAGCTCGGGGTCCGCATCGGGCGCGAGTATCGCGTACCGCTGCCTCGTCCGCTCGGCAACCATCGCCACCGCGTGATCGAGATCCAGGCCGGCCCGCCGGGCGCGCCTGGTCTCCTCGACCCAGAGCTGGATCTCTTCGGCCGACCGGTCGAGCGCCTCGGCTACGGCATCGACCGGCCCGTAGTGGCTGAAGAGCAGCCGGGTCGGCTGCAGCGCGGCGAACATCCTGAGCGAGTCGAGCGCGATGCCGAGATCGAAGTCAGGCGGCGGCGTTGCCGGGCGCTGGTCGCCGGTCTCCGGGATGTAGATCCCGGCCGCGTCCCCCACGTACAGGTCGCCGCTCACCGAGTCGACCAGGCCGACATGATGCTTGGCATGCCCCGGCGAGTAGTGGCTCTCCAGCCGCCGTCCGCCGCCGAGATCGACGACGCCCGTCCGCTCGACGGTCCGGATCCGGTCGGCCGGAGTCGGCGCGAGCTCACCGAACAGGTCGTCGAGCTCGTACCCGTAGACCATCCGGGCGCTGGCCATCAGCCGGGACGGGTCAGCCAAGTGCCGGGCACCAAGCTCGTGCACGACGACTTCGGCGGCTGGGAACATCTCCGCGACATCGCCGACGCCTCCGGCGTGATCCAGGTGGATGTGCGTGACGATGACGGTCGCGAGATCGCCGGCACCGACGCCGAGCGCGGCGAGCGCGTCCCTGACCACCGGCGCCGACGGCGCGGTGCCGGTCTCGACCAGGCACGGGCGATCGGACCTGATCAGGTAGCCGGCCGTAATGCCCTGATACCCGGCCATCTGGGTGTCGATCTGATAGACCTCATGCCCGAGATCGGTGACGACATCAGATGTGACGGATTCAGGCACGGTGCGCACGTCGTCGTCCATGTACCTATCGTTCCAGGTGGCGGCCTTGGCTCGGACCGCGGAAGCCGCGGGCAGCCGGATTCAGCCCTGAGCGAACGACCTCAGCACCAGGCCGGTACGCGGCTTAGGGGCGAAAGATGTCGACTTGCGCGGCACCTTCTCGCCCCGCGCCGCGACGGCATACACCTCGCTCGGCGACATCGGGCTGCACAGCACCGCCGTTCCGCCGGCAGCCTGCGCGGACCGCACCGCGGCCCCCGCGTCATGGTGGACGACCCGCACCGTCGTGTCGTCGTCAGTGAGGTCCCAGAGCCTGGTGATCAGCAGTTCCTGGAGCACGGCAGCGGGCAGCGCCTTCCACTGCGCCGACCGGTCCGCTGGCATCGCCGCCGCGACCTGGGCTGGATCGGGATGGCTGATCAGGTAGGCGTGCTCGTCTCCGGCCAGGACGAAGGCCGGTCCCTCGGCACTGGCTTCCTCGAGCGCGCTGAGGGCGGCCGGAAGCTCGTGAGGCATTCCTGGTACGCGCCGCACCGTGAAGGCCGGAGCGGCGAGCTTGACGGCATGCTGGACGTCGAGCCCAGGAATGACCCGGTGGATCGCCCCGATCTGCGGCGGGTAGCTCGCCGAGTCGACAAGCAGCGCGAGCCCGTAGTCCCACGATCCCGACCCGTACCCGGCCTGGTGGCGACGCGCCTGCAACTGGAGGTACGCGGCATACCGGTGGTGCCCGTCGGCGATCAGCGCCTGGCGCTGCCGCAGGTCCGCGGCGATCGCGGCGAGATCACCGGGATCGGTGATCGCCCAGAGCCGGTGTCGCAGCCCGTCGGGCGTGCACGTGTCGATCAGCGGCTCGCGGGCGGCGGTCTCGGCGACAATCCGTGCCGCCGCCCCGGGCTCGGCATGACCGTCGTAGAGCAGGAAGATCGGCTCGAGGTTGGCCTGCGTGGCTTCCATCAGCGCAAGCCGCCCGGCAACCGGCCCCGCAGACACGTCCTCGTGCGGCAGCACGACGCCGGCCTCGGGCGGAACCAGCCGGACCGCCCCGATCAGCCCGCGCTGCACCCACCCCGGCTTGTCGTCACGCGCCGAGGACTGCTCGTACACGTACAGCGCTGGCGCCAGATCGGTGACCAGGATGTGCTCGTCCTGCCACTGCCGAAGTGACTCGGCCGCATGGTGGTACTCCTCGCCAGGCCGGCCAGGTACGGGCCTGGGCAGGATGAGGCGGACCACGTTGTGCGGATCCGCCGCCATCAACTGGTCCTCTTTATCTCTGAAGATGACGTCGTACGGTGGAGATGTGACCTCGGCGAGCCCGCTCACCCGGTCCGGCACGTAACGGACGCCCCGAAAAGGCGCAAGCTCCAGTTCGGCGGGGAACTGGCCAGCTGGCGCTGGATAAGACGGAGGGATCTGCACATATGTCAGAAGGATCTTCAGGCGGTAAGGATTCCCGTTCCGGCGAAAAGCCTAGCTCGGCCGAGGGGCCGAGATCCGGGCCAGAAGACATATACACCCTTTACCGGCGCGGTCTTGACCTGCTCCGGCGGGGCAGCGCGGCGGCCGCAGCGCAACTGCTCGAGCGCGCTGCCGCCGCCGAGCCCAACTCGCGGAGCATCCTCGAGGCGCTTGGGCGGGCGCAGTTCGATACGAAGCGTTACGCGGCCGCGGCCGGCAGCTTCCAGCGGATCGTCGATGCCAGCCCGAGCGACGACTACGCCCAGTTCGGGCTGGGCCTAGCCCTGGCCAGGACCGGTGATCACGGGGCAGCGGCCGAGCACCTGGCGCTGGCCGCGGCAATGCGTCCGGATTTGCGGCATTACACCGACGCGCTTCGCAGCGTGCGTGCGACATTGCGCGCCCGGAGCCTTGTTGAAGGCAAAGAATAGGACTTATGGGAAACGACATGAGCCCGTCGGCCGGGACGGCGCCCGCGGCGCCCGCCGCGACCGCCGCCCTGCTCGAGCCAGGCCAGCGCCCGCCGGCGGCGGCGTACGACGTCGCGCTGCTCGATCTGGACGGCGTCGTCTACAGCGGTCCCGAGGCGATCCCCGGCGCGGTCCAGGCGCTGGCGGCCGCACGCGAGGCCGGCCTGCGGCTCGCGTTCGTCACGAACAACGCGTCCAGGTCGCCGTCGGCTGTCGCCGAGCAGCTGACCAGGCTCGGAGTCGCGGCCCGCTCCGCTGACGTGGTGACCTCAGCCCAGGCCGCCGCGACCTTGATCGCGAACCGGTTCCCGGCCGGATCACCGGTCCTCGTCGCGGGCGCGATCGCGCTGAGGCTCGCGCTCCGCGAGCGCGGCCTGCGGCCGGTGTCGGTGGCGGCGGACCGGCCGGTCGCCGTCGTGCAGGGTTACGCGCCGGACATGAACTACGGGTTGCTGGCCGAGGCCGGGGTCGCGGTCAGGGACGGTGCGTTCTTCGTCGCGACGAACACCGACTCCACGCTGCCCACGCCGCGCGGCCCGCAGCCGGGCAACGGCTCGCTGGTCCAGGTGATCGTCACAGCGACCGGACAGCACCCCGTGGTGGCGGGCAAGCCGGAGACGCCGCTGCACGCCGAGGCGATGGCCCGGACCGGCGCGAAACACCCGCTCGTCGTCGGAGACCGGCTCGACACCGACATCGAGGGGGCGGTACGCGGCGGCGCGGACAGCATGCTCGTGCTCACCGGGGTCAGCACGCCGGAGGACGCGGTACTGGCGCCGCCCAGCCGGCGTCCGACCTACCTCGCTGCCGACCTCGGCGGGCTGCTCGAGCCGCAGCCGGCGGTCGGTCCGCGCGGTGGCAGCGGCGGTCATGCGCGCGACGGTGAAGGCAGCGACGGGCAGCGGTCTGGCGACGGCGGGCCCGGCCGCGCCGCAACGCCCGGCCGCGCCGCAACGCTCAGCGTGTTCCGGTGCGGCGGCTGGGCGGCGCACCGGCCGGCCGGCGGGGGGCCGATCGAGTTGGACGGGGATGGCGCGTGGATCGACGGCCTGCGCGCCCTGTGCGCGGCGGCATGGTCGGGCGAGCAGGTGGCGCCCGATCTAGTCGAGCCCGCGCTCAAGGCGCTGGGCTAGCCGGGCTGATAATGGCGGCGTTCAGGTGCCGGGCCTGACCCGTGCGGGCAGCAGCCTGACGGCCACGAACCCAGCTACGGCGGCGACCCACAGGCAGCCCAGCGCCCAGCCGAGAGCTCTGCTGGCCAAACGCCGTGCTCAGGGACTGAGCGGCAACCACGACGCCGGCATGCGGCCCGCGTACGGCTCGATCACGGTGGCCTCGCGCAGGCCGGGCGGCGAACCCGCCGGAGGGGCGATTGGGAGCGGTCACCGGCGTGAATATGTTCTCGCCGTGGGTCGGCTTCACCGTGTTCTGCGGTTATGCGGCGGTGGCGATCGCGGGCGACTGATCCTGTTCGTCCGGCGCGACGCCTGATCCAGAGCCGATCCAGCAGTAACCTCCGGCTGTGGCCCGAATGGCGGGCCGCGGCCGTCGCTCGCCAGCCGGATGTCAGCCTCGGGTCTGACGAAGAGTCAGACCTGAGGGCGACGCGGCCCGGGCCCGCTGCGGGCCAGACTGGTCACGCGGGTTCTCGGCGCCCGGTCGCGCGGCGTGCGCGGACAAGGGACTCGCGTCATCATGCTGGCTGGGCCTACCGTCATGGCCAGCAGGAAGGATCTGGACATGATCGAGGCACGAGGCCTCACTAAGCGATACGGCGATACGCTCGCCGTCGACAACTTGTCGTTCACGGTCGAGCCGGGCAGGATTACCGGCTTCCTGGGCCCGAATGGCGCGGGCAAGACGACCACGATGCGCCTGATCCTCGGGCTTGACCGGCCGACGAGCGGGACCGTCACCGTGGACGGCAAGCCGTTCGGCCGGCTCGCCTGGCCGATGCGCGAGGTGGGAGCGCTGCTCGACGCCAAGGCCGTGCACGGCGGCCGGTCCGCGTACAGCCACCTGCTCTGCGTAGCGCAGACCAACAAGCTGCCGAAGCGGCGCATCGGCGAGGTTCTGGACCTCGTCGGCCTGAGCGAGGTCGCGCGGAAGCGGTCGAAGGGCTTCTCGCTCGGCATGGGGCAGCGGCTGGGAATCGCCGCCGCACTGCTCGGCGACCCGAAGATCCTGATGTTCGACGAGCCGGTCAACGGGCTCGACCCTGAAGGCATCCGGTGGATCCGCAACCTGATGAAGGCGCTCGCCTCCGAGGGCCGCACGGTGTTCGTCTCCAGCCACCTGATGTCGGAAATGGAGAACACGGCCGACCACCTCATCGTCATCGGCCGCGGCAAGCTGATCTCGGACTGCACGACGTCTGAATTCATCGCGGCCAATTCTCAGCAGTCGGTCAGGGTCAGGACGCCCCAGCGCGACGAGCTTGTGGCGCTCGCCTCGGCGGCCGGAGCCACCGTCCGCGACGACGCCGGGGGATCGCTCGTGCTGCTCGGCCTGACCGCTGCGCAGGTCGGCGATCTGGCGTTCGAGAACGGGATCAGGCTGCATGAGCTCGCCGCCGCGCACGCCTCGCTCGAGCAGGCCTTCATGGAACTGACTGCGTCCAGCGTCGAGTTCCACGCCGGCCTGCCATCCGGCGCCGGCCGCGAGACGGCCCACGCGGGAGAGGTGGCCTGAGATGGCGACGACAGCAACTCATCAGGAACTGGTCGGCGGAGCGCTCGACCGCCAGCCGTCCGGCCGGGCCGGATTCACCGGCGCGGTCCGTTCCGAGTTCACCAAGATCCGCTCGGTGCGCTCGACCTACTGGACGCTGCTGGCGCTCGTGCTGGCCTGCGTCGGCATCGGCGCGCTCTTCAGCTGGGGCCAGACCCAGCGGCTCACCCATCTCGATGGCGGCAGCAACTTCCGCGGCCAGCGGGTACCTCCGGGCGTGGCGGCGCACGTCGCCGCGGAGATCCACTCCTCGGCGGCCAGCATCAGCCTGTTCGGGCTGCTCATCGGGCAGCTGATCATCATCGTGCTCGGCGCGCTGACGATTAGCTCGGAGTACTCGACCGGGATGATCAGGACATCGCTGACCGCGATGCCGCGCCGGGGAACCGTGTTCGCGGCCAAGGGGGTCGTCTTCGGCGCGGTCGCGCTGGCCGTCGGGCTGGTCACCAGCTTCCTGGCCTTCTTCGTCGGCCAGGCGATCCTGTCCAGCCAGCACGTCAGCACCACGCTCGGGCAGCCGGAGGTGCTGCGCACGGTCATCGGCGGCGGGCTGTTCCTCGCGGTCTGCGGGCTCTTGTCGTACGGCCTCGGCGCGATGCTCCGGCACACGGCAGGGGGGATCGCGGCCGGGATCGGCTTCATGTTCGTGCTGTGGATCCTCAGCCAGTTCCTGCCGGGGCCGCCGAGCGGCTGGTTCGGCCAGGCCGACATCGACAAGTGGATCCCGTTCAACGCCGGCTCGGCGATCTGGGAGCACCAGATCAACGGCCTGAATCCGTTCTCGCCCTGGATCGGGTTCGCGGTGTTCTGCGCGTACGCCGCCGTCGCCGTCATCGGCGGGCTGGTCGTCTTCCTGTGGCGCGACGCCTAGACCTGCCCCAACGCGCCGGACCCCGGCACCCGGAGATGTCCGGGTGCCGGGGTCCGGCCGTTTCCTACCAGTAGTAGGCGAGCGTAGCCTGCGGAGCCCAGGCCGGACTGCCCAGGAACCGCGGCGACCCGGAGCTGAGGCTGATCAGCGCCAGCCGTGGCGTTCCCGGGGAACGGGACGGCGAGGGTGATGGCGTCGGCCGGGGGGCGCGGCGATGGGATGGTGAAGGCGAGGGACTGGGCTGGCGGGACGGTGAGGCCGAGGGAGTCGGCTGGTTAGCCCGTGGGTGCGATGGCGAGGCCGCGATCACCAGCCGGCTGGCCTGGCCCCGCGACCTGGACGGGGACGGGACCGGTGTCGGGCCGCGCGACTTGGACGGCGAGGGTGTGGGCGACGGCGTCGGTCCGCGCGATTGCCTGACCACGACGAGCACGCGGGTGACCGACGGGTCAGCCGCCAGGTCGCCGGGGACTCCCGCATATCTGCCGACGACCCGGGTGTGCCCGGTAGCCAGGCTGACTGCCCGCAACTGCCAGTGAACGGACCCGGCGGGATTGGCAGTGAAATAAACCGTGGAGCCGTCCGGCGTGATCACAGCCGAGCGGATGTCGTCGCGGGCACCGAATCGGGCCGCCGTGGCCGCCACCTGGCTGCGCTGGACTGCCCATCCGGGCTGAGCATTCGTGTGCAGCACGTAGACCGTTGCCCTCGCGTGGCTGCTCCTGACGGTATAGGCGAGCAGGCTGCCGTCGGCCGTCAGCGAGAGCGAGCTGACGCCGGCGCGATCGGGGAGTCGCCACTGCCTGGCCTGGCTTGTCGCTAGATTCACCACCGCCAGCTCGGCAGGAATCGGCCGGCGGCCCTGCACGCAGCGCCCGGTGGCGAGGGCGAGCGTCGTGTTGTCCTTGCTGAGCGCCGCCTTCGCGACGGGGCGCCGGGTGACGGGCAGCGTCGTGAGCGCGGTCGGAAGCCCCGAGTTGCCGAGCCGGAACTTGTACAGCCAGTTCCGGCAGACGCCTGCCCGGGACAGCACCGCCACGTACGTCCTGCCGTCGCCGGATGTCACATCGGCGAAGGTCATTCCCGGCTTCGGTGCCGGGATGGTGGCGACTGCCGTGCCGGCGCCGAGGCTTCGCACCGTGAGTCGTGCCCGGCTGCCCGAGCCGAGCTGCACGACGTACCGGTCGGCCGGGCTGGCGCCAGCCTGCGGCGCATGCCGGGTCCGGTCCAGCGCTGCCGGGATGACGACTGCGGTGACCACCGCAACCAGGGCTACCGCCGATGCCGCTGCGAGCGGCACCATGAGCCGCCGATGCGGGCGGGAATCGGGCCTGGTGGCGAGGGGCGAAATGGTTGCGGAGCGCTCATGGAGCTGACGGATGGTATCGGGGTTGACGGTCTCGGCCGCGTCGCGGTAAGCGTCCCGCAGCCGGTCTTCGATGCTGTTCACATGCGCTCCTCGAGCTTGCGCGCCAGCGTGACGAGGGCGCGGGACGCGGTCGATGACACGGTGGACCGGCTGATGCCCAGGGCCTCGGCGATCTGGTTGTCGGGCAGGTCCAGGTAGTAGCGGAACGCCAGGACCTCGCGGGCTCGCTCGGGCAGGCTGGCGACGGCCTCCAGCACGGCCCTGCGGTCCTCGCTCGCGATGGCGGCCGCCTCCGCTGACCACACGGGAGGCTGGTGCTCGATCGGCCGGCGCCGGATCCTGCTGCGCGAGCGCTGCACGGTCCGGCACCCGTTCACCACCGATGTGCGCAGATAAGGGAGCGCCTTGGCGGGCTCACGCAGCCGGGGCAGGCCCCGTTGCAGGCCGAGGAAGGCATCCTGGACGACATCCTCGGCGCTTGGCTGGTCGCCGAGGAGCATCAGCGCGATCCTGATCAGGGTGACGGCGTGTGCGCGGTAGAGACTGGCAACGAAATCGTCGGGCGGCCGGACCTGCCGGAAGCTGGTCGTCGTCGCTGCTTTGTCAATGGTCACTGGGCTTCTGCCTTCAGCCGGGAGCGGCCGGGCACGGGTGCCGCGTCTGGTCTCCCCTGGCGTGCAGATGATCTTCGGCTGCTGAATGTCATGCCTCTTTGACGCCTCTAGGGCCGTGCTGCTGAGTGCCAGCCGAGAATAGTTGCTTCGCTCAGCCCAGGGTGAGTCAGCGCAGGGTGAGGACAAGAACCCGCTTGACTGCGGCGTCCTCCAGGTCGGCGATGACGGGGACGTCGTAGGCGGCACGCTCGCGCATCAGCGACCGCGGCAGGAAGGTCCGGCCGATGTCGCCGATCAGCACGTCAGCGCCGCGGGCGCGGGCTCGCTGCAGCAGGCCGAGGGCCCGCTGCGCCAGCCGCTGCTCGTACCAGATGTCCGCGGCCAGTACGACCTGCGCGTCCTCGCCAGTGCCGCCGAGGACGTCGCCCGTCACGGCGATCGATACGTCGTTCGCGGTGGCGTTCAGCTCGATCGCCGCGACCGCGAACGGGTCGAGTTCGCTCGCCAGCACGGCCGAGGCACCGGCCCGGGCGCAGGCGATCGCGGTGAGGCCGGAACCTGACCCGAGATCCAGGACCCTGCGTCCGGCCACCTGCTCAGGGTGGTCGAGAACATAGCGCGCGAGGGCCTGGCCGCCCGGCCAGGCGAAGGCCCAGAACGGCGGCGGCTGGTCGGACTGGCCGACTTTCCGCTCGACCGCCTCCCAGAGGCTGAATGCGTCATCTGCCGCGTACAGGCTGATCTCAGGAACCTCCGGCACCGGCCGCAGCGCGCTGTTGGCTGCGACGAAGGTCGCGCACCCGTCCGAGGTCATCAGCTGCCCACCGCAGGCTGACACGACGGGCACCAGAATGTCACCCGCTCCTGCGACGGGGTACCGCGGCCGGCGTAGCCGTCGGCCAGCACCCGAGTCCCGCACCGCCGGCAGGCCTGCCCGGCCCGGCCGTAGACCCAGGTCTCCTGGCCGCGCGCCGGATTGCCGGTCGTCACCTGGCCGGCGTGCTCCTTGTTCGCCTCGAGCAGGCGCTTCGCACGCTCGACGACCGCATCGAGATCGTCGACCGTGCCGACCGGCCGCCACGGACTGATGCCGCGCAGGAACAGCACCTCTGCCTTGTACAGGTTTCCGATGCCGGCCAGATTCGCCTGGTCCAGCAGGGCCTCGCCGACGGGCCGGTCCGGCGCGGCGCGCAGCCTGCGGACGGCCTCGGCCACATCCCAGTCCGGGCCGAGCAGGTCGGGGCCCAGATGGCCGAGCACTCGCTCCTCGCGGGCAGAGGGCAGCACCTCGACCACGCCGAGCAGGTAGCCGACGGCCTGCCAGGCTTCATTCGCGAGCACGAGGCGCACCCGGTGATCGCGCGGGGGATACCGGCTCGCGGGCCAGATCCGCCAGGATCCGTCCATCCGCAGATGAGTGTGGACGGTGACGCCGCCCTCGACCCTGATCAGCAGGTGCTTGCCGCGGGCGGTCGCCTGGCGCACCGTCCGGCCGGCCAGATTGGTCGTGGCGAACCGCGGCACCCGGAAATCGCTGCGGGTCAGCACTCGCCCGGCAAGCGCACCGTCCAGCTGGCGGGAGACCCGCCAGACCACATCTCCCTCCGGCATCACCCCAGGATGTCACCGGGAGGCGGCTTCCGCCGAACGCGGACGGACCGGGCGCGCCGAAGCGGCGCGGCGGTTGTCAGGTCAGCGGTTGTCAGGTCAGCCCGGACTCGCGCAGCGTGATGTTGAGGCGTCCGGCCGGCAGGCCGATTTCCGGTCGGTCCGTGCCCGGGATCGTCTTGGTGACTCCGTGATAGGCGAGCCGCGCCTCGCCGCCGAACACGAACAGGTCCCCCGAGTCGAGAGTGACGTCGCGCCACGGCTTGTTGCGGGTCATGACGTTGCCGAACCGGAACACGCATGCTGAACCGAGGCTCAGCGAGACGACAGGCGCCGCCGAGCGCTCGTCCTTGTCGGCGTGCATTCCCATCCTGGCCTGGCCGTCATAGAAGTTGATCAGCGCGACGTCGGGCCGGTAGGACGCTGCCTGGGCCGGATTGCCGTACGCGTCGGCCACCGCACGCCTGCCCAGGTCGGCCAGCCAGCCGGGGAGCGGCTTGACCGGCGCGCCGTCGACGTCCTCGGCGGTCCGCGTGTACCGGCAGGGCAGCCAGTGCCAGCCCAGGCAGACGGTCTGGACGGACATCTTCCCGCCGAACGGCATCGCCGTGTGCCGCATGCCGGCCGGGGGTAGTGCCCATTCCCGGCAGTCAGCGACCAGGTACTGCTGCTCCTCGACGGACAGCCAGCCGGGCAGGTGGACCGCCCCCGGCGCGATATGCGTCCTCGGCCGCTCGAACAACCCGGTCATAGCGCCCACGGTACCGGCGCGCACAGGGGTATCGGCCGCGCATCCGCGCGCCAGCGGAAGTGTCAGCGGCAGGTTGCTGACCATGCAGGCATCAGCATTAGCCGCCGGGACCTCAGAGCAGCCTTCTCAGGTGGAGCAGGTCGAAGAAGTTGCCTTCGACCTTGAGCCGTCCGGAGAGCCAGGCACGGGCGAAGCTGCCCGGGTCGTCGGCGATGGTCAGGATATCGTCGCTTTTGGCGGTGAAGCGGATCTGGGCGGACGGGTGACCGTCGTCCGTCTCCTTGATCGGGTCGGCGCCGTGCGGCCCCAGCCGGGTCAGGTAGGTAATTCCCAGGTCAGAGATATGGCAGCTGAGCGTCCGGTCCATCAGTTTGGCCTGGCGCACGGACTCGTCCATGTCCGAGATGCGGCCCGTGAGCTTCTCAAGGGCCTTGCGGCACTCGTTCGCAGTCGCCATCGTCACCCCGCTTTCATGGTCATTCTCTGTCGGCCGGCCGGAAGTCAGACACCGGGGGTGCGCGCTTGTGTCTCCAATGGCGTCAGCTTGACCTGCCGGACGGTAGCGTTCCTGACAGGACGCAGGACAAGATGCCAGTGCAGGGCGAGTGCAGCAAGCCGGCTCGCAACCAGCCGGCCCGCAGAACCCGGCTAGCCAGGCACGAGGAGCTGGTAACAGGATGGTGCAAGACACCCAGCCCGACGGAGAGCCGCCCGACGGAGAGCTGACGGTCACGGGCGAGCCGCGGGTCGATGCGGCGCTGCGACAGCTCGGCGAGCTCGACGAACTGCCGGTGTCCGAGCATCCGCAGGTCTTCGAGCGGATCCACGGACAGCTGGTCGAGGTGCTCGGCGAACTGCACTCCGGCACCGGCCAGGCCGACCAGGCCGCCAGGTGACAGCGAGCTACCAGCACACGCGAACCCGAGAACCCCGAGGACACGAGGACGCCGGCAGATGGCGAAGAGGGCACGGCTGGACGCGGAGCTGGTCCGCCGCGGGCTGGCGCGGTCGCGCGTGCAGGCGGCCGACCTGATCGCCGCCGGCCAGGTCCGGGTATCCGGCCAGGCGGCGGCCAAGGCCGCCACCCAGGTTGGCCTGGACGCCGCGATAACCGTCGAGCGTGCCGACGCCGGCCCCGGCTACGTGTCGCGCGGCGGCCACAAGCTGGCCGGCGCGCTCGCCTCCTTCGCCGGACTGCGGGTGTCCGGCCGCCGGTGCCTGGACGCGGGTGCCTCGACCGGCGGCTTCACCGACGTGCTGCTGCGGTCCGGCGCCGCTCACGTCGTGGCCGTCGATGTCGGCTACGGCCAGCTGGCCTGGAGCCTGCAGGTCGATCCCAGGGTCACCGTTCTCGACCGGGTGAACGTGCGGAACCTGCAGCCCGGTCAGGTCGCTCCGGTGCCTGACCTGGTGACGGCGGACCTGTCCTTCATCTCGCTCAGCCAGGTGCTGCCCGCTCTGGCCGGCTGCGCCGCGCCGGACGCCGACTTCGTGCTGCTGGTGAAGCCGCAGTTCGAAGTCGGCAAGGGCAAAGTCGGAGCCGGGGGAGTCGTCCGGGATCCCGAGCTGCGGGCCGGAGCGGTCGCCGCCGTGGCGCAGACGGCGCTCGGCCTCGAACTTGGCGTCCGCGGCGTCACGGCCAGCTCGCTGCCTGGCCCGTCCGGCAACGTGGAGTACTTCCTCTGGCTGCGCCGCGGCGCGCCCCCGCTGGATGACACCGAACTGCGCGCGGCCGTCGCCGAGGGGCCCCAGTGAGCCAGGACACTGACCGGGCGATGCTCCTCGTCGTGCACACCGGCCGCCCCGACGCGGTCCACACCGGACGGATCGTGGCCGGGCGGCTGCGCACGGCCGGGGTGACGGTGCGGACGCTGCAATCAGAGGCCGACGATCTTCGCCTCCCGGACGCGACCGTGCTGCCGGCCTCGCAGCGGGCGGCCGAGGGCGCCGAGATGGTGCTGGTGTTCGGCGGCGACGGGACGCTGCTGCGCGCGGCGGAACTCGCCCGCCCGGCCGGGACCCCGCTGCTCGGCGTGAATCTCGGTCACGTCGGGTTCCTCGCCGAGACGGAGCCTGACGTCCTGGTCGACGCGGTCGATCACGTCCTGGCCGGCACGTACTGCGTCGAGCGGCGGATGACCATTGACGTGACCGTACGGCAGAACGGCTCGGTAACGGCTACGACGTGGGCGCTCAACGAGGCAACGGTCGAGAAGGCGGCCAGGGAGCGGATGCTCGACCTGGTAACCGAGGTCGACGGGCGGCCGCTGTCCCGCTGGGGCTGCGACGGCGTCGTCTTCGCGACGCCGACCGGGTCGACCGCCTACGCGTTCTCGGCGGGCGGCCCCGTGGTCTGGCCCGATGTCGAGGCGCTGCTGCTGGTGCCGATTAGCGCCCACGCCCTTTTCGCAGGGCCTATGGTGGTATCACCGGAATCAGTCCTGGCCGCGGAAGTCATCGGCGCCACGGGTAGTCAGGGCGAGGTGTCAGGTGCCGTGCTGTGGTGC
>DATKQH010000330.1:0-4361 GCA_035532775.1 Streptosporangiaceae bacterium | reverse complement strand
CGACCCCGCCGGCCAGGGCGCCTGGACCTGGCACAGCCTGCGGCACGTGTTCTGCACCACCGCGCTGTTCACCTGGAAGCTCGACGCCACCGACGTTTCCCGCATGGCCGGCCACGCCAACTACCGCATCACCCTCGACATGTACGTCGGCACCACCGCCGGCGTCCTGGACCGCGCCCGCACCGCCACCGAGTCCTGACCCGCCGCCAAAGCAAACCAGGAAGATCACCGGCGTCGGAGATTCGGCTGACTACCGATAGATCAAGGGTGGGCTCACCGGACTTCGGCAGCTGGCGAGCCTCAGATCGCGCCTATGCGATGCGCCGTAACGGACTGAAGCAACGCCTGATATCTCTGGTACAGTTGTACTACGCGTGGGACAAGTGCACCGGAGGTAGCGTGCCAGGGATGCGAGGCGACGAGCGCTTCTCGGTGCTGTCGATCGACGGCGGCGGAGTGCGCGGCATCTTCGTCGCCGCCGTCCTGGCGAGCCTCGAGCGCGACATCGGGACGAAGATCACCAACCACTTCGACCTGATTGTCGGCACAAGCACCGGCGGCGTTATCGCTCTCGGGCTGGGGGCTGGCATGTCGCCGGAGGCGATCCTCAGTCTGTATATCGGCAACATGAACTCGATCTTCCCGGCGCGGCGGCGGGGCGTTCTGGCACGGCCGCTGTCGCTCGTCCGCGCCAAGTACACGCCTGACGGCCTCCGCGAGGTGGTCCAGAGAGCTTTCGGGGACAAGCTCCTCTGCGATAGCACGGTCCCTCTCGTTATCCCGTCGTACAACATCGGCGAGAACGCCGTCTATCTGTTTAAGACGCCGCATCATGAGCGTCTGCGGCGCGACTGGAGTGTCCCCATTTGGCAGGTCGCCATGGCGGCCACCGCCGCGCCGACCTACTTCCCGGCGTACTGCCTGCCGGGCGAGCACGTCAGGCTCGTCGACGGCGGCGTCTGGGCGAATAACCCATCAATGGTCGGCGTCGTCGAAGCCGTCTCCATGTTCGGGCAGCCTTTGGAACGGATCCGCCTCCTAAGCGTCGGTACGACCGTGGCAACCGCCCATCGTCCTCGCAAGCTCGACCGCGGCGGACTCATCCACTGGGTGCGGTCACCGAACGTCGCACAGGTACTCATGGCCGGCCAGAGCCAAGGCGCGTTCACCCAGACCGAGCACCTGCTCGGGCGCGGCAACGCCTACCGGCTCAACCCGCCAGCACCCGAGTCCCTCGCCAAGCTCGACTCAGCCGACAGCCGCGATCTGCTCGCGGCCGCTGCCCACCACAGCAGGGACTTCTCCCCGACATTCGCCGAAGAGTTCGCCTCGCACCAAAGAGGCCAGTACACGCCACTGCGCACCAGGAAGGACGCCCTCGGATGACGCGCTTCTCCTCGCAAACTCTCAACGAGCTGCTGGGCACCGGTATCAGCTCGCTTGATATCACCCCGGCCGAACGCGACCTCGCCGTCGCCCGCTACAAGAAGGTCGCCCGGTCGCTGGCCGAGCACTGGGACAACGCCCCGAATGACGGACTCGTCTACCCCCAGGGATCGATGCGGCTGGGCACCATTACCCGCAACTACCACCGCAACGACGAGATCGACATCGACCTGGTCGCACGCCGCGACCAGCCCAAGCAGTCGATCAGCCAGGCCGACCTCAAGGAGGACGCCGGCCTGGGCCTAGAGAAGTTCGTCCTTAGCGAGCCTGAGGGCTCGCCGACTCTCGACGAGGGCAAGCGCTGCTGGACGTTGAACTACGCCGGCTTCCACCTCGACGTGCTGCCGGCCCTGCCCAATCTGGCGGTCAGGTCGGGCACCGCCATCATCATCACAGACACGGAGTTGGTCCGCTGGCAGTCCTCCAACCCCATCGCCTACGCTGAATGGTTCCACAAGGTCATGGCCAAGGAGTTCGAGGACAAGCTCATAGTGCTGTCCAAGCGGATGGATATTGCGGAGGTGCCGACCTGGCAGGTGAAGACCACGCTGCAGCAGGCGGTCCAGGCGCTCAAGCGGCACCGCGACATCTACTTCACCGAAACGCTCGAACTCCGCCCAGCGTCGATCATCATCACCACCCTCGCGGCCCATGCCTACCAAGGCGGCGGTGATCTCTACGAGGTCCTCGACGACATCACAGACCGGATGCCTAGCTATGTCAGCTACGACGGGCAGCGCTACATCGTGGTGAACCCGATTGAGCGGGGCGAGAATTTCGCCGACCGATGGCACGGCAAGCCTGAACGGGCCGAGGCGTTCTTCCGGTGGATCGAGCAGGCCAAGGCTGACTTCGACGGCCTGGCCTCCGCCGGCAGCGGCATCGATACCGTCATCTCGAAGATGGCGTCCGTGTTCGGGGAGCGTCCTGCTCGGGACGCCGGCCGCGCTGTTTCCGGAGGCGTCGTTGCCAGCCGGCGACGAGGCCAGTTGGGGTACGGTGTCGGGACCGGAGCCCTGCTTGCCGCCCCGACCGCCGCTACGCGGCGTGTCAGCCGAGACCACGACTTTCATGGTCACAACGGCGCGCGGCCGTAGCCTCAGCATGGCCCAGCAGGCCACGGGGCTGCGATCTGTCTTTCCCGGTGCCGACCTGGTGCTGAAGGCTTATAGCCTGGGCTGGACGGGTCAGCTGCAGCCCACTGACCTGTCCCGTGTCTACACCGTCCGGATCGACTACAAAACACGGCGCTACCCTGCAGTCCGGGTCCTAGCCCCCGAACTCATACCCACGGCGGCCGGGTTCTTGCCCCACACCTATGATGACGGGTCGCTCTGCCTGCACGATGTAAGACAGTGGAACGGAGGCATGCTGATCGTCGACACCATCGTTCCCTGGGCAGCCGAATGGCTGCTGTACTACGAGGTGTGGCTGGCGACCGGCGAGTGGTTCGGCGACGGCGACGCCAGCACCGCGCTGCCGACGCACTACGAGGATCTGCCGGCGCTCTGACTTCTCAGTGTGCTGTGTCCGACTGGTGCCAACACCCTGCACCGCCCTAATGCCGGTCCGCACCCTGTGCGCCCGCAAGAATGGATGCCATGACCCGAACCTCACAGGATTCGGCATGACCGACCCACATACACCACAACTCGGCGACGCGCTGAAGGCCGAGCGTCGTAGCCGCAGGCTGTCCCTGCGGGACGTCAGCGACGCAACAGGCGTTTCTGTCAACACCCTCTCTCGCGTCGAGCGTGGGCATCTGCCTGACTTGAAAAACTACCAGCGCCTCGTCGACTGGCTCGGGGTGCCGGCCGATACTTTCCTTGAAACCACACAACCCGAGAGCTCGGCGGGAACCCTCGACCTGGTCGCGCGACACTTCCGGTCCGACCAAAGACTGACCCCCGACGCGGCCGCGAAGCTCACCTCGATGGTCCAGGACATGTACAACAAGCTCGTCTCCGAACGTCCCCGCCTCGCCGTTCACATGCGCTCGGCCAAGACATTTACCCCGGCCGCCGGCGCGGTACTGGCCGACATCCTGAGCGACATGCAGGCCACCCTGGATGCCGAGGAGACAGGCTGAATCATGCGGCGCGGCTTCAAGGCTGAGGCAGAACGCCTCGCCACCCTGGCGCGGGACAAGATGAATCATGGTCCCTACAAGCCACTCGATATCGATGCGCTCGTTCAATACGTTGGAGCGCAACTGCGGTCGGCCGACGAACTGACGAGCCTGTCCAAGCTGCACGAGCTTGAGGCACTGCAGCCAGGTGCGTTCTCCGCGTGCACGTTCGACTTCGGTACCCGGAAAATAATAGTCGTCAGCCCGCTCGCCTCGGACGAGCGGCGGCGCAGCGACGCTAGCCACGAGGCCTCCCACCTCTTGTTGAAGCACAACGTCAAGGAAGTCGAACAACTCGGTAGTCTTTCCTTCTTCACATGCGATCCAGATGAGGAACAAGAGGCGAACTGGCTCGCGGGCTGTCTCCTGCTCCCACGTGAACTGCTCGTCCGGTCGGTAAAGCGTGGCCTAGACGCGGCTGAGATCGCCGAAGCGAACAGGGTGAGCCTCCAGATGGCCAATTTTCGCCTACGGGCGACCGGCGTCGAACGTCAGGCAGCAACCTGGCGGCGATAGCCGTCGAATACGTGGCATCGGACCCTGCCTGGACACTCGTATAGGTATTCGCGCAGCAGGCCTCCCGCCTCAACGCTCATCCGTTGTTAATCGGTGGCGGTGCGGGCGCGGTCCAGGACGCCGGCGGTGGTGCCGACGTACATGTCGAGGGTGATGCGGTAGTTGGCGTGGCCGGCCATGCGGGAGACGTCGGTGGCGTCGAGCTTCCAGGTGAACAGTGCGGTGGTGCAGAACACGTGCCGCAGGCTGTGCCAGGTCCAGGCGCCCTGGC
>DATKQH010000329.1:0-4914 GCA_035532775.1 Streptosporangiaceae bacterium | reverse complement strand
TTCACCAGGTCCGGGCGGGTGGCGGTGACACGCTGCGCCAGACCCTGCATGAGCTGCACGTCCGCGGCGGTCACCAGCTCGAAGTTCGTCACAGTGCGCCACTGTGCCAGGACTCCGCAAAGCCGTCGAACCGTTTTCCGGGGCCGCCGATCGCGGCAGTCAACAGCACAACGCGCGAAGCGCATCGTCGTGGCGGCGGAGCCGATGGTAGGCCGGGCAGCCATGTCCCTCGATTACGCCGGCCGACTCCGGACACCGACCGACGCGCGTCACGACCTACACGGCGAACGTTGCCTGCTACGGCACTAGACGACCAAGATCAAGTCATTAGCGCCAACGGCAGTACCGCTGGTCCCCAACGCCGGCCACCATCACGGCGGACGCTCCAGCCCAGGCAGCCGTCAGCGATCGCCTGCGGATACTCCTCAAGCCGAGCGGGCAGCCCTCTGCCCTTTCGGATCAAGAGTGAGCAGTCTAATGGCGGCAGTAAATGAGTTTCAGCGCCCAAGCCGCAACTCGATGGCTGCCGCGATAAATCCGTTCATCCTCTTTTGGCCAGGTTGGGCCTGGCGTGCCGAAATCGCCTGCCGTGTCGACGCGACGATGGGTTCTGGTGTCGGTGCGGGGTGCCATGCTGGCGTCTGTGACCTCGACGATGTCGCTGTTCGCTTGCTCTCCTGCCGATGTGACGCTGGAGCGGGTGCGTGACCTGGCTGGCCAGGACCTGCCGGAGAGCCTGACCCTGGAGTACAAGGAGAGGTACAGCCAGGGCCTGGTGAAGTCTGCCGCCGCGATGGCGAATACCTACGGCGGCCTCATCCTGGTGGGCGTCACCGATCAGCCCGGGCCCGGCAGGCTGGTGGGGGTACCCGAGGCGGCGGTGGTACAGATCGCGAATGCCTGCCACGAGATGCTCGAGCCTCCCTGGGCGCCGGAGATCATTCCCGTACCGCTGGCGGCGGGGAGCACGGACTTGTATGTCCTCGTGATACGGGTCGATCCGGCCCGCGCGCCACGGCCGCTCCTCGTCGGCGGCGCTGCCCCAATCCGGCTGCAGGGCCGTAACGCGACAGCCGACCGCGCTCGCCTGGCCCAGCTCTTCAGCGAGTCACCCGTCTCGCTGCGTTCCGCCGGGCGCAGGCTGAGCTCGCCCGAGATGCCGGCCAATGCTGACGGCTCGCCGGCCGCCGACTTCGTGATCCGGACCGGCCTGCTGATTCCCGTCGATGACGTGGCGACCTGGCGGCCCCTGTCCGAGCGCGCTGTCGGCCAGTTCGCGGACGTGCTGAACGGCTCGCCGCTGCAGCCAGCACTGCTGCGCTGGTGCACAAAGATGGGTATCGGCGGTTTTAATCCATTTCACCGGTCCGGGTTCAACCGGGCGCGGCACGCCCGCCTGTCCTGGCAGGCCGCCAGCGCCGAGCCTCGGCACCCCATCGAGGCCATTGCCGTGGCAGACCTGCCTGGCAGTTACGGTGCTCCCGCCAGCTCCTTGCAGGTCACACTCGACGTGATCATCAGCGCCACGGCCTACCTAGCCGCAGTCAGCCCTACTCGGGAGGCACCGGCGTTCCGGCTGCCGGTGCCCGACCTTTACGCCACGATCGACGCCTTGCTCGCCGCGCTGACCGACCGCGCCGTGACCGCAGCGCTAGCCGGCCTGGCCGGGATCGACCCTGTCATCGTGCCAGTCCCGGCAAACCTCGACTTCATCACCGGCCCGCCAGTCACTGACCTGCTCCATCCCGACGGGCTCGCCCAGATACCAGACGCCGGAAACTCCCACGGCGCGAACCTGCTCGCCAACCCCACCCTCGACCTCGCCGATCCAGGCGACAGGCGCAGCCAGCTCGACGACTGGCTGCAGCAGATCGCGCTGGACGCCGGACTCAGCGGAATGGAAAACCTGCTCGCCGCCTACCATCAGGAGCGCATCCAGCAGCGCTTATGATTTCACCCTCCGCGCTCGCCCAGCTGGCACTTGACATGCAATAACCGCCGATATGCATGGTTATTGCTTGAAATTGACCAGGCTCGCGGTGCGCGCAGATCGGTCTGATCTACGGTCGATGCCGAAACGGCGTGCCATGGTTATGTTTCCCGTGCGGATACGGTGTCAGTGCTCATCCACGGTGACGTCTCCAACGCTAGGCACAAGGCATGCTATTCGTCGGCCGAGAGCTTTCGTGTGAGTTCCTGGAGCGTCACGAAAGGGAATGACCCGCCTGTGAATGCTGCCGGGACTGGCCGGCGTGTTACGAAGATCGGCCGGATTTCGTATCTTAGGTCTTTCGCGGCGGGGAGCCGTAGCGCCGCTGCGACGGCGCTCGTGTAGGGGGTTAGGTTTTTGTGCTTCGCGCTGAGCTGGCCAACATACGCCTTATCTTTGCCGTGGGTTGCGTAGAATTTGTCGAGGTGGCGGCGAATCTCCGGTACGACGTAGACGTCCGCCGGGTCCTTCACCTCGAGCAGCCAGATGATTCGCGAGCCTGGTCGGCCTGCCACGGTATCGATCTCGCCGCTGAGTGAGGGAACGCCCAGCCGCTGCGGGTCCATTTTGCGGATCCGCACTTCGCAGGTGTATCCGGCAGCCCGCAGAGCGTCGGCGACGTCGTCTTCGAGTTGGCGGTTACGAGCGTCGCGCAGGTTCATGAGGGCGCGGTCGAGCTCGGGGGGAGGGGGCGGCGAACTCCAGGGCAGTAGTCCTTGGGTCAGGTAGTTGAGATAGACGGACGCGCTGGTCAGGCAGAAGTGCGGCGCGATGACCGCGAAGTCGTCCCGCAGCGCCGCTATAGGCTGGACGAGCAGGCGCCGCTGGCGGCTGCGGGCGTGCCATGGCCGCCAGTCTGCTGACTTGAGATCGCTGGGCCGACTTGTCAGCAAGCCGACGGCGGACCTGATACGGCTTTCTCCGTCCGGCTCGCTGCTGAATGTAAGCAGGCCAGATAGCGTCTGGACAACCGTGTCGATGTCGGTGACCACGGCGTCAGCTTCAGAGTCGCTGAGCGGCCATTTCGCCAGGGCGAAGAGGACCGAGATGATGTCGGAAGCTGACACCCCGAATGCCTGCACGGCTGCCTCGTCAACGTCAGCGGGGATGCCGGGCAGGTGCGTCCTCGTTGTATTAGCGGCATCCGGGGTGCTGTATTCAGCACGGTAATCTTCCCCTGCTGAGGCTCCGCCGCCCATATCGTGGCTGGCGCGGGCCTCCTGAAATGCCTGCGTGTCCAGGTTGTACACCCGGCCCTGACCCGCGACTGTTGGCGCGGCGGTACCTGCGGGCGGATCGATGGCTTCGATCTCGTACATGTCGGAGATCTTGATTGCGGTCGGCCGTACCTGATGGTGGACGGACTCGCTTCGCGAGGTTGCCTCAAGGTAGGCCTGGGCTGCGGCGAGAAGTTCCATCCAGGCCAGCCGGTCGACCGCGGTCCGCCCGTCGGGCTGATCACGCAGGGCGAGCTCTACCAGGATCTCTATGCAGCGGCGGAGGACCAGGTGCTCTGACTGGACCTCTGCCATTCGCGTCACAGGGTCCCATTCGAGGACCAAGCGCGATGACTGCTCTAGGTTGCGGATTTCGCGTTCCCGGTCGGCGGCAGCCCGCTGGGCCTCGATCATTCCGGTCGAGATCAGCTCCTTCGCGTCGTGGCGCGCGAGCCGCTCCGTCAGCAACCTCAGGGCGGCCGGGGCAAGGACGTCACGGTCGAGTGCCTTTGCCTCGTCCCCGGCGTAGACACCCGCGGTTACGCCGGCGGCGTGGACGCGCCTGGCTATCTCCCTGTGAGCCTCGGAGGAAAACGCGGCGTCAAGTTCCAGCGGCGATGCCAGCTCCGGCCGGGCGGTGCGTGCCTGCCCGATGCTGAGAGCGAAGGTCGGCTTGCTCTGGGCCCAGGCCTGGCAGATGGACGCAGCCGACTCGTCCGCTACCCCGCCGCGCCGGGCTATTTCGCTTACCGACTCGCCCATCAGTGCCTGCGCGGCCCGCATGTCGGCGTCGGCAGTCTCTGCGAACGCCTGAGCGCCGACCAGCAGGGTCGCCTCCACAACATGACCGCTGACGGTCACCTCATCGACGGCCATCGCCAGGCCACCTTGGACAGACTGAAGCCGGATCCTGTACCCGGTGATCCCCGCTACGCCGTGAGCCTGCTCCCAGACGGCGCGGATGGCATCGAACCCGTAGGCGAGCCCTCCCGCAAGGTCGTGCAGGAGCTGCGCGTCCTGCCCCCGCCAGGCGGGCTCTGCGGCGCGGACTGCCACCGGGATGGCGCCGAGATGCACCTGCCATCCGGTTAGCTCCGGCTGCACATGCTCGTAGCCCCTCATGCCGCCCCGCATGGCTCGCCCCATGCGTACACAGAGGGAGGACCGCTTCCTGTTCGCTCGACAACGTCGAACGCCGACGTCGGCGGCAGCCCGGTGGCCAGCAGGGCGCGCTCCAGGGACGCCTGGCCGCTGGCCCGTTCCCACTCGGCGTCGCCCCAGTGAGGCTCGATATGCATAACGTCCGGCGCTACACCGCCTCCGAAGAAGGTCTTGCCATTACTGCGCCACCACTCCCACAGGTTGATGGCCTCCCACTCGAATATCTGCGGCCGGTCCGGGGCAGCAAGCTCACGGCAGAACATGAAGAGGTCGCTGTCGGCATCAGCGGTCTGGGCCGCCCAGGTCAAATCGTCAAGCGACATCGCTGCGGCGCCCGGGAACTGCTGGGCTGCGCCGTGCCCGGCGGAGACGCTAACCAGGAGGGGGATGATGTCCGTCCGTGAGTCGAGCGTGAGGACCCCGCCTGGCATGGGGACCCGGATCGGCTCACGGCTGCCCCGCGAGTCGCGGCTTATCTTGAAAGCGACAGGCTCCCCATCGAACGGGAGCCGGGTGGAGGCAAGACTTGCCACGAGCTGGACGAGG
>DATKQH010000328.1:0-8305 GCA_035532775.1 Streptosporangiaceae bacterium | reverse complement strand
CTGGCTCCCCACCGCGACCGCACCCCCGTAAGCCACCGCCGCCCGAAAAAACCAGGCCACCCGCGCCGACCAGGCACAAACCACCGGATCCCGAAGCCACCAGCGCTTCAACCATGCCCTCACTCAGGCTGAATAGCTACGTGATGGCCGTAGACGACCTGCGCTAGGAGCTGCCCGCTGACGCGATGCGGAGCAGGTGCCTCAGCTGACCAGGCCAGCCACGCTCCAGCCGTCTTGTGATCAAGGCCCACCGGCGTGCGGGGACCGCCGCGTCCCTCAGCGACGGCCTGGTGATCCAGCGCCTCGACCTCCGCCAGCCTCGCCTGCCATTGCGGTGACGCCTTCCCGACGTCATGGACCAGGCCTCCATACCGCGCCAGGGAGCCAGCCTGAAACGGCTCCGCAAATCCCTCCGCCAGGGCCGCCGTCCCCTGCAGATGCTCCGCCAGCAGGTGCCGCCCCCGACCAGCGTCCGGCGCGCTGTGCGCCCACAGACACGACAACCCAGAACCTGACTCCGCCACAGGATTCCCCCATACACGCGCCGCCCGGAATCCGAACTAACGGCATGGACACCGGCTCCGTGACGGAGCTAAGCGTCAGAGCTGACGCCTGGCCGTCATAACCTGCAACCAGGGCTCTTACCTGCTGTTACACCAGTAGCCCCGACTGGAACGACGGCGACTACGAGAAACTCAAGCGCAACGACTCCGCGCCTCGACGCTGCTCAGGCGCATCGACTCCTATACTGCCCTCCGCCATGTGTTCGCAGCCCCCTGCAGCCCGAAGCTCCCCACCCTCGCAGCCCGCCGAGGCCGATACCCAATCGCCGCAGGTCCCTGTCGCGATGCCCGCTAAGGGCCAGTCCGTGCGAGACTATGCCGCCCTCTGACGGCGAGTTCTGCCCACATCCTGCCCTACAAATGATCAAGGCCCGACCACCGTGACCGGCGATCAGGCCTCTGACCTCTGACCTGCTACTTCCTGGTAGCGGGGGCAGGATTTGAACCTGCGACCCCTGGGTTATGAGTGCAGTTTTCCCGTTCAAATAGAATGTCTCGGTCTTGGCCATTCTCGACTAGAATGCAGGTCAGAAGGCTAATCTTTGTGGCGGAGGCTGTCGCCGGGTTCCGCCTAATGACAGTCCGTCCGCGGACAAGCCACGGACAGGCAGGCACAACGGATTGGTGATCTGCATGGGGTACCTGAAGGAGCGCACCGACCGGAACGGAAATCCGCGGTACACCGCGTGCTATGTCGACCCGCGGGGAGCCTTACGCTCGGCCGGAACCTACTCCAGCAAGAAAGAGACCAACCGAGCCTGGCAGCGCGCTGAGACCAAGATCGCCGAAGGCCGCCTCAACGACCCGCGGCGCGGCCGACAGACGTTCCGCCGTTATGTGACGGAAGAGTGGCTGCCGAATCACGTCATGGAGGTGACCACGCGGGAGGCCTATACCTACCAGATCGGCAAGCATATCCTGCCGTGGTTCGGGCCGATGCGGATGAACGAGATCATGGCGGCTCACGTGCGCGAGTGGGTGACCCACCTACAGGCTGAGAACGTGAGCGCGGCGAGCATCCAGAAGCTCCGGTTCATCCTGAGCGCGATCTTCACCTCAGCGCTGGATGACGTGACGTTCCTGCACCCGTGCAAGGGAGTCAAGACGCCTACCGTGCCGACGAAGCTACTGCAGATCATCACGCCGGAGCAGTTCGACGCGATCTACAAAGAACTGCCCGACGAGAACTCGAAGTTGCTCGTCGAGACCGACATCGAGACAGGCGCGCGATGGGGTGAACTCACCGAGTTCCGTGTGAAGGACCTTGATCCCGTGACCCGGATTCTGACCATCAGCCGGACGGTCATCCAGGTCGACCCGAAGTTCCACCCATCGGGCCAGCGTTTCCTGGTCAAGGAGTATCCCAAGGACGGGGAGTACCGGCGCCTCAAGCTCAGCAAGCAGGTCACCGGGAAGATCACCGCGCACATCGCGGCAGCAGGCCTGGGCAAGGACAACCTGCTGTTCGTCATGCGCCCGCCCGAGTCTCCCTCCGCCCGGCTGCGCGCCATCCCCGATCCGGCCGCTCTCGGCTTCACCAAGCCGAATGCCGGCGGGCGCCAGTACCGGCACGGAACCATGAGCGGCTATAACGCCGGGAAGTGCCGCTGCCGCCCCTGCAAGGATGCCGCCGCGATCTACCGGGCCAGCCGCCGCGCCGAGGGCAAGGATGAGCCGCGCCGTCCGCGGACCGTGGACAGCGACGGCCACATCTCGCGTGACTGGTTCCGGCAGAACATCTGGCGGCCGGCGATCGAGCGAGCCGGGATCACCTTTCGCGTGCGTCCGCATGATATGCGCCACGCGCATGCCTCATGGCTGCTCGCCGGCGGGGCTGACCTCCAGATGGTGAAAGAGCGACTTGGCCACGGCAGCCTCGCCACCACGCAAAAGTACCTACACACCCTTCCGGACACTGACGACGAAGCGGTCGACGCTTTCACCAGAATCCGCACCCGTACTCAGGGGAAGATCGCGTGAACCCGCGGACGCGCCGGGCGGCGCTGTACGCGATCGGGGCGATCGCGATGCTGGCGAGCGTGAACGCGCTGGCGCACAGTTATGCGGGGCTGTATGACTGGGCCGTGCATCACCGGCTCAGCGGCTGGCAGGCGATGTCGTGGCCGGCGGAGATCGACGTCTTCCTGGCAGTAGGGGAGCTGGCGCTGTACGTGGCGTACCTGGACGGATGGCCGACCCGGCAGCGGGTCTGGCCGTGGGCGACGGCGCTGGTCGGCCTGGCGGTGAGCGTGGCCGGGAACGTCGGCCATATCGCGGCCGGGCATGGCCAGCCGGTCATTCTCGCCGACCGGCTGACGGCCGCGACCAGTCCCGTGGCTGCGTTCGCCGGCCTGGCGATCGGGCTGCTGGTGCTGAAGATGACCCGCGGCCAGGCGGGTGCCCGGCCAGGCGCAGGCGCGTCGCGGCCCGCGCTCGTCCTCGCCGCCGCGCCGGGCTCGGCGGGCAGCGTTCGTGGCCCGGTCTATGAATACCGGCCGCGCAGCGGCCATGCCGCGGGACGGGAGGCGCCCGGCACCGCCGGTACGGAAGGCCCGGACGCCAGGCTGATCCGTGACGCTCGTGCTATCTGCGCGGAGGCCGTGGCGCGGGGCGAGCGGGTCAGCCAGCGGGCCCTGGCCCGCCAGCTGCGCCGCCGGGGGCACCGGTTTCCCAACGACCAGCTGCGGCGGATCGCCGAGGCGACCCGGTCCCGGCCCGCGCGGGCCGCGTGATCCTGGTGAGCACGGCAGCGCGCCGGCTGTGCCGCCGCGATGAGACCTGTTCGGGTGTGGTGAAGGCGGAGGCCTGGTTCGGTGCTGGAAGAGACTGAGGGTGCCCTGCGGGGAGCCGCCGGGCTGCCGGAGCTGCTGGCGACGAGCTTGGCCGCGTTCGAGGGCATCCGGGTGACGGCCCGCGCATGGGAGGACCGGGTACCGGAGCTGGTCGCGACGTTCATGACCGTCGCGGATGCCGCGGTCGAGGGGCGGGAGGCTGTCGCCAGCGCGCCGTCGCTGGCCCGCGCCCCTGGCTGCCTGCCCCCCGGCCGGGTCGCGGCAGGGGCGGACGTGCCGGAGGTGACCGGCGCGCTGGGGGCGCTGGGAATGCTGCTCAGCAGGCGTCTCGCCGACGGGGCGGCCACTACAGCGGCCGGGGATCGCGGCGCCTGCCTGGCCGCGGCCGCGGCGGCCCGGCGGATCAGCGCCCTGATGGCCAGCGACGGTCATGACGGCTGTCCTGGGTGACTTCCTGGGACCGGCCGCCGAGCACATCGCCCGTGCGACCGCGTGCAGCGACGGCCAGGCCGACGCCGGCCTGGCCGGGGAGCTGGGCCGGGTCATCGCCGCGCTCGGGCGCTACCTCGGCGATCTCGCGGTGCCCGATGAGGCCCGGCCGGACGCGCCGGACAGCGCTTCCCCGCTGGCCACAGCCCGGACCCGGCAGGCCCTGCGCCGGTCCGCGCTGACGTTACGCCAGGCCGCCCGGACAGCCGGGCCGGCCAGCCCGCCAGCCACCCATCCGGCGACCGGGCACCTGGCCGCGGCAGCCACCCAGCTGGCGGCCGGCCATGACCTCCTGCTGGACCGCCGCGACCCCGGCCCGCCCGGACCGCGCACCTCAGCCTCGGCCCGGGCGGGCCGGTTCTACTGGGCAGCCACGGCGGGCTCGGCGCCTGTCGCCGCCGCGCTGCTCGCCGAGATCACCGGCCACGCCCGGGCACTGGCGCCGTGGACCGCGCAGCTGACTGGGGCAGCCGCCTCAGATGAGACCCGGGCCGCCCTGCACGACGCCGCGCGATGGCTGTACACCGCGGCCGGGTCCGCATCCGCCTGGCAGCAGCATCGGTCGCTGCCCCCCGGCGCCCGCGCCGCCCTGTACGAGATCCCGGTCCTGCTCATTCCCGCCCGCCGCCCGCCGGGTAGGCCCGAGACCACCGGGGAGCTGTGCGACGGCATCGCCGGCACCGCCGCCCGGCTCCGCCACGCGGCCGTGGAGCTCGCGCCGGACGCACTTACATCCCCGGCGGCCAGCGCGCTTTCCTGGCGGCGGCACGCGCGGGCCACCGCCATCACCACCCACGCCAGCTACCTCATCCTGCGGGCCCTCGCCGCCCGCGCCACCCAGCTCGGTATCGACCCTGCGCTCCGCGACCAGCTCATCCGCGCCGCGAGACTGTCGGCGGCGGCGTGGCCGGCGCAGCGTGCCACCGGCCACATATGGGACCGCTTCACCACCGGCGACCCCGGCCACGCGCAACTCACCCCGGTCGCCGCCGAGATCGACGACCTGGTGCTGCGGGCCGGCCGGCTCGCGTACCACAATCCGGGCTGGGCGCCGGGCCTGGCCCAGGCCGCACCGCCCCGCAAGCCGCACCGCCTCGCCCCGGCCCTGCGCGATATCAGGTCTGTCGCCGCTGCCGTGCACCACGCCGCCGACGCCATCACGATCATCGGCGCCGCCGACCGGGAGGCCATCGAGCAGGCTGCGCAAGCTGGCCGGGTCTACATGCCCGCCTGGACCCTGGCCGTAGACAGCGACCTGCCCTACCGGTACGTCCGATGCCCCCCACGGCACGCCCGCCGCCTCCTGACAACCTATGACAACGCCAACCGCTCAGCCGCAGCCCTGACAGCCTCGCTGGACGAACTCGCCGTCAGCCACGACCTGTCCAGCGCGGCACTCGCCGCGCCCCGCCGAAATCCCGCGCCCCGGTCAGGTAACCAGCCGGACGTGCCGGGCACGGACCTGGCAGCCATCAGCATCCCGGAAGCCGGGCAGGTCGGAAAGATGCTCCACGACCTGCGCATCAGCGAGCCGACCATGCTGACCCGCGCCGACCTCGCCGACGCCACGGCACTCGACCTCATCGCCGAGGCCACCGCCCAGGCCAGCAGGCGCAATGACCTCAGCACCGGCAGCCCACGACGACTGCACGTAGGCCAGTCGCGAGGCCGCACTAATTAGTCAGGCGGCGCGGCGAGCACACAACCTAAGGTTTGCAGACGCGAGAGAGATCCTCATAACTGGTCAGAATAGAAGCCAGGGCAAAACCACTCTGTCAGAGGACCCGCTGGCGCCTGTCAGATATAGGAGTCCCCGGAGCGTCTGATGCTCGCCGGAGTGTCACGGGGTGACGGGCGGGCGGCCAGGATGGTAGTCGGCACTTACTAGAGTAAGTGCTCGGAACGGCTGGCTGAGGAGTTCGATGATCTACGATCGGCCGATTCGGGTCCTCATGTCGGACGCCGCGGCGGAGCTGTCAGCGCCTTATACGGTGCGGGAGATCGTCGCGTGGTTTGCCGATCGCTACCCGAAGATCAAGGCGAGCTCGGTCCGGGCTCATGTCACGGCCGTTCCAAGATCATGAGGGTGGTTGAGCTGGGGCCGCTGGCCTGAATGTCGCGATGTGATCGCGTGCGGCGTGTTCGGGCAGGGCCGGGGACGAAGCTCCGGTATTACGAGTGTCCTCTCACAGATACTCACGCCTCCGGAGCTTCGTCGTGGTCCAGTGTTGCATCGGTTCTGCTGACCTGGGGTCGGCAGCGCCGGTCGTGTCGGTTTCCGTCGCGGATGCGTGCGGTGACCTGCTGGAATTGCTCGGCGGGATGCATGGCCGGGTGCCGGACAGGCGAACGGGTCAGGGCAGGGATCATCCGGTGGCCGCTGTTCTGGCGCTGGCCGCGGCGGCAGTTGTCGCCGGGATGAAGGGCTATACGGCCATCACCGGATGGGTCGCGGACGTGTCCGCTGCCGTTCTCGCGGATCTGTACCTGCGGGCCGGCGCTGTTCCTGCGGGGCCGCCGTCGAAGACGACGATCTGGCGGGTGCTCACCGACACCGATCCTGAGCTGCTCGACTCTGCAGTGGGCGCCTGGCTGATGAACCTGGCCGGGTTCGCCGCGCCCGCTGCGGGCGGAGTGGATGACCGCGTGCCGGGCGGCGGGGCGCTGATGCAGGTCAGGCTGGATGGCAAGGCGGTCCGGGGCGCGAAAGACGCTGACGGGAACCAGGTCCGGCTGCTCGCGGCCCTGGTCGGCCCGGACGCCGCATCCTCGGTGATCGCCGCGCAGGCCGAGGTCGGCAAGAAGACGAACGAGGTGCCGGCGGCCGCGGTGGTACTAGGCCAGATCGACCTGGCAGGCAAGGTCGTGACCGCGGACGCACTGCACACGGTGAAGGCCACCGCGAACTGCATCCATGACCGCGGCGGCGAGTTCGTGCTCCCGGTGAAGGAGAACCGGCGGGCCCTGTTCGATGCTCTCGACGCGCTGCCCTGGCGGGACGTCCCGGTCGCGCATACCGCCACCGACAAGGGCCACGGCCGGATCACCACCCGCACCATCCAGGTCCTGCCCGCCCCTGAGAACCTGCCGTTCCCGCACGTCAGCCAGGTGTTCCTCATCGAGCGGTATGTCACCGGCCTGCGCGGCCAGCCGATCTCGGCCGTCGCCGCGCTCGGTGTCGCCAGCCCGGAACCTGAACAGGCAGGCCCCGGCGACCTGGCCCGGTACGTCCGCCAGCAGTGGTCGATCGAGTCCCTGCACTGGCTGCGGGACACCCTTTACCAGGAGGACAACTCCACCGTCCGCACCCGATCGGGCCCGCGAATCATGGCTGCCCTCAGGAATCTCGCCATCGGAGCCCTCCACCTCGCCGGACGCCATGACACCACCGAAGCCACCCGCTGGGCCAGCCGCTACATGGACCGGCCATTCACCATTCTCGGACTCACATCATGATCTTGGAACGGCCGTGGGGCTCATGTCAAGGGGCTGACTGCCAACGATCCGAGTCGGCACCATTATCCAGGCGTCGCCGGCATGACCGCCCTGTTCGTGCGGCAGCCCGACAAGACAATGCTGCCCTTCGACGCGGCTGCGGCTGCGATCGCAGACGCGGATGAGGACATCGATGACCTTGACCAGGACGGTGCCGCTGCCGAGGGGGGCTGGCAGGGGAGCAGGCTGCGGAGTTCGTTCTCGAGGCTCATCTGGAGGAGTTCCTCGCCGGGAAACTGGGCGTCGATCAGCTGGGTCCGTCCGCTGGAGATCTGGGTCGGCGCTGGCGGCCAGTCCGGGCATCAGCTTTCCACTCCGGTGGGCCGACTGGACTTCCTGTGCGTTGACCGCCAAGCAGGTGCGCTGGTCGTGGTGGAACTGAAGCGCGGGCGGTCATCGGACAAGGTGGTCGGGCAGGTCGCGCGCTACATCGGCTATGTCGGCACGCACATCGCACAGCCCGGGCAGGCCGTCGAGGGCCTCATCGTCGCGCACGACGCGGACGACGCCCTGCGCTACGCCGTTGCCGCGTTTCCCGGCCTGCGAGTCATGACTTACGAGATCGCGTTCCAGCTCAGGTCCGTTGCCGGGCCCGCATGAGCCGTCCCGGGCTGCAAAGGGACGCATTGTTGCTGGCGCGGAGGGAAGGCAGACCATGAGCGAGAGCACTGGGGACGGCGTCGAGCCCGCGGCCTGGCTGGTCCGTGGCGGGGAGCGGGGCGAGCGCGAGGAGACCGCCTTCGGCGAGGGGCTGGTCATTGTGGGCTGGAAAAAGCTCGGTGACCTCAGCGGCTGCGGTACGCGGGAGGGTGTCCGCCAGGCGCTGACTGCCGCCTACCCGGAGGCGGCGGCCAACGTGATCGCTAACTGGACGGGCCAGCTGTGGCGGTTCAGGGAGCAGATCAGCGCCGGTGACCTGGTCGTGATGCCGCTGAAGACCAGCCCGGGCCGGGTTGCCGTCGGGCG